>JAFDIS010000010.1 GCA_019307945.1 Deltaproteobacteria bacterium
ATCCCATTATTCACAAACCACCTATAAGCGTGGTTGATTTGGTGGGATTGAAGAAGCAAGGTGCGGAAATTTCGGTCCGAAACGAATTCGAAGTCAATAGAACGGAATTTACACATGAAGGATATCCTTACGATGCCTTTGTGTTTTACTCGCGTTTCAGCGGGACCATAGACGGAGATGAGTATTCCTTCAGAAAGTGCTACGCCCGGGGGTGCGATAGAAACCTCTGTCCCCACGTGTCCCAGGCGGTCCTGATCGCCAACAGGTATCTGCAGAGGGATTATGCCGAGCTCAAAAAGGCGGGAATTCAGGTGGAGGAAAAGCTGTTCACCCTGGAGGGTATGCTGGTCCGCTATGACCGCAAACGCGACGAGTTCGTCTCCCCGCTCATTCTGGACGATTACATCCGAATGGCAAAGGAGGGGGCTTCCGTTTCGACGGAGATTTCGC
Organism: Deltaproteobacteria bacterium; assembly: GCA_019307945.1. Lineage (GTDB taxonomy): Bacteria > Desulfobacterota > DSM-4660 > Desulfatiglandales > Desulfatiglandaceae > B17-G16. The sequence goes on from JAFDIS010000010.1 coordinate 451, forward strand.
TGGAATACTTGCCCGCCGTGGAATATTTCGAGCACCGTGAAGAAAAACGCGTGTTTTTCACCGCGAATTTCCGTGTCCGTTATCTGGAAAAGACACACATATGCCAGAGATGCGTGGCCTGCTTTGATATGAAAGAAGAGGCGGTGGAGAAGGGCCCCGCCATGGAGTTGGCCAACTCGAGGCTTGCCGCCATCTACGAAGAACTGGATGCGGCCAATATCCGGTACGAGCCGGTTTACTTTTCCTGAGGGAGGAGTTTTCAGACCTGGATTTTCTTTTCCACGTGGATCTCGTGTGCCTTGAGCCACTTCCAGAGGGTGACGCGGCTCACTCCGAGGAGCCGGGCGGCTTCCGACTTGTTACCGCCCGCTTCTTTGAGCGCATGCAGGATGTCCTCCCTCCGGACCCTGGTTCTTCGGGGCCTCACAGCGGGTTTCTTGCCCACGGGGGAGGAAATTTTTCCCCCTAGGTCCGGGGGCAGGTGCGAGGGCCCGATCAGGCCTCCCGGGCAGAGGACGAAAGCGTATTCCAGCGCATTGATTAATTCGCGGACGTTCCCCGGCCAGTCGCAGCCCGCCAAGCGCTCCATGGCCTCTTGATTTACGCCGGTGATTTTCTTTTTGCTCTTGAGCCCGATGCGGTGCACGAAGGTGTCCACCAGAAGGGGAATGTCTTCGCGGCGCTCCCGCAAGGGCGGCAGGTGTATCGGAATGACCCCGATGCGGTAATACAGGTCGTCACGGAATTTCCCTTCTTCCATGAGCTTGCCCAGGTCCTTGTTGGTGGCCGCGATGATGCGGACATCGATGGAGATGGGCTTGTGGTCCCCCACCTTTTCGATTTCCTTTTCCTGCAACACCCGCAGCAGCTTGACCTGCGTGGAGGGGGGCAGATCCCCGATCTCGTCCAGAAAGATGTCTCCCCCGCTGGCCGCCTCGAAGCGTCCCACCCGCGTCCGATCCGCGCCGGTAAAGGCACCCTTCACATGACCGAACAGCTCGCTCTCCAGGAGGGATTCATTGAGGGCCGCGCAATTCACCTTGATGAAGGGGCCTTCAGCCCGCGCACCCTGTCGATGGATGGCCGAGGCCACCAGTTCTTTTCCCGTGCCGCTTTCTCCGTAGATGACCACCGGGGCCTCGGATTGAGCTGCGTTCCGGATAAGGTCGAAGACTCGGAGCATGGGAACGGATTTTCCCACTATGCCCTCAAAGGAATCCTCTATGCTCAACGTCTCGCGAAGGGAGCGGATGACCTTCTCCTTGGCCACCAGTTCCGTGCAGTCGGCAAGTGTTTCCACTCCGCCCACCACGTTGCCCTCGCGGTCGCGGAGAACGGCCGCGTTCTTGAGGGCGTGTAACGGACTTCCATCTTTTCTCCGCAGGACGCAGCGGCTCTGACGAACCGATCCAATGCTGAACAGGGCGCAGTGTCTTTTCCCTCCCTCCAGAATGGTTCCGAAACACTGATTGCAGTTGAGTATCCTGCAGGGTTTGCCGATGAGTTCCTCCTTGCGGTATCCTGTGATCTCCTCCATGGCCCGGTTGACGGAGAGGATGATCCCATCGGGGTCCACCACCATTAGGCCGTCCAGCATGGTCTCTACAATGGTCTCCCAATAACGGTTGTATTCTTCTTGCAGCACGAGCCTTCCACCTCGTTTCCCTGAATTCCGGGGGGATCCATTAAAGTTAACTTTTTACTTATGTAAACGCCTGTTAACTGTAAGCACTCTTTTTCCAGGGGTCAAGAGCAAAAGGGTCAAATCAAAATTATGATATCAGGTCAATCAGTTATCAGCAGAACCGTCTACTTGCGAGGGGCTTGGCATCGTCATTGCATGCTGTTGAAAGTGCAGGTCAACGGGTCGATCGAAGATCGAGGAGGGATCGTGGGCGATGCTCAACAGGTGCACGGGGTCTTGGACTTGCGCGGGTGGCGCTGCCCCTGGTGCATACTCAAAGCACAAAGTCGTCTCCGCGGTATGAAGCAAGGCCAGATACTCGAGGTACTGCTGAGCGACCCGGATGTAGAATGGCATTTTCCCCGCATTCTCGAAAACAGTCAAGATCGTCTCATAGGATTGGAATGCTGCAAAGACGGGCTCTACAGGGTCCGGATCCTGAGAGGGCGGTCGGCGTAAGAACCTAAAACTTTAAGAATCCGGCCGGGGTCGGCGGGGCGTCTCCGGGGATACGAAGGAGGATAGTCATGGGAGAAGTAGATCTTCAGAGCATTAAACCGGCGAGCGTGGTGGATGCCAGGGGCGTGTCTTGCCCGGGGCCTCTGCTGGAGGCCAAGAAGGGCATCGGGAACGTCAAGGTCGGCGAGATTCTCGAGGTACTGTCCAACGATCCGGGATCCAGGAATGATATTCCCGCCTGGGCCAAGAAAGTGGGGCATGAGTATCTGGGATACCTCAGCGTGGACGGGGCGGACCGGCTCTTTGTCAAGCGTCAAAAATAGGCGGGGGCTGCAATGTCAGGCCGGGAGAACGAGGCAAAGATCCTGATCTTAGCTACCGAAGACTGCGCCTACCCGGGTGCCAATGCGGTGGGTCAGGCACACATGAGCTATCCTGAAAACACTTACATCCTCAGGGTGCGGGCGCCGGTAATGTTTCCCGAGCGTTTTTATCTGGACTGCTTTGAAAAGGGAATTTACGGCATCATTATCGCTTCCTGCGGTGTGGAATGTCCGTACGAGGGTGCCTATGAAGCCTTGGCCTCCAGGATCGACAAGGTATATGGCATGATGAAAGAGCGGGGCCTCGACACCAGGAGGCTCCGCCTTACCGGAATTTGTACCGTGTGCACCAGGGCCTTTGTGAAAGAGGTCAATCAGATGAATGAACTCGTCACGGAACTGGGTCCCCCGGGTACGGAGAAAAAGGCGGCTTGATAAGCCCTTGATCAGCATTCCGACCACGGCCGCGGAATACGTCCCACAGCACCGGACAAGAGCAAACGGCACCATGGCGGGGGAGGCCGTTTTCGGTAACCCTTCCGGAAACGGACCTTGGTCGTGAGGCAAGGGAAAGGAATCTTCTATGTCCACAGAAACCATGAAATTCGATGCACTGATCTTGGGAGGAGGCATCGCCGGGCTCCAGGCGGCCCTGGACCTGGCGGATCAGGATTTCAAAGTGGCCATCGTGGAAAAGGACGCATCCATCGGGGGGAAGATGATTCGGCTTTCAAAGGTCTTTCCGACGCTCGATTGCGCGAGCTGCATCACGACACCCAAGATGGCCGCCGCTGCACACCATGAGAACGTGAAAATCTTTACGTACTGCGATCTGGAGTCTCTAGAAGGTACTGGAGGAAAGCTGACCGCCTCTGTTCGGCAAAAACCCAGATTCGTTGACGAGGACAAGTGTATCGGTTGCAGACAGTGCGAGTACAACTGCCCAGTGATGGTGTCGGACCCGGAACAGGGCGGTTTTTCCGCGCGCAAGGCCATCTACATCCCTTTTTCGAACGCCATTCCCCAGACCGCATTGATGGACGTGGAGAATTGCACGTTATGCGGCAAATGCTCCAAGGTTTGTCCCACCGAGGCCGTTGATTATTTTCAGGAGCCCAGGATCTTTACCATAGAGGCCAAGACGGCGGTTATGACCACGGGCTTCGAGCTGACGCCCCTGGAGAACAAGGTGCAGTATGGCGAGGGGAAGATTCCCAATGTGATCACGTCACTCGAGATGGAAAGACTTCTGGCGCCTCATGGGCCCTACAACCGGGTGTTGAGACCTTCGGACGGGATGGAGCCGGATTCCGTGGCCTTCATTCAATGCGCCGGTTCCCGGGACAAGAGCATGGGTATTTCCTATTGTTCCAGGGTCTGCTGCATGTACGCCATCAAACAGGCGATGCTGCTCTCCGGGGCCCTGCCCTTGGCCGATATCGCCATCTACTACATGGATATCAGGGCCTTCGGCAAAGGGTATGAACAGTTTTTTCAGAATGCGATGGCCATGGGCATCGCATTCATCAAAGGCAAGGTGGCCAGGATAGACGCCGGTGAGGGCGGGGCGGTTAGACTTCACTATGAGGCCCAGGGAGAAGACGGAGGCGTTCGTACCGCAGATCACGATCTCGTGGTTCTGTCCCTGGGCATGGTTCCCGCGTGGAATCCCGCCGGAACCTGTACGGTGTCCACGGGCGATGACGCCTTCATCAAAACGATTCGACCCAAGGTGGCTCCGACGTTGACCGATATGGAAGGCGTTTTCGTGGCAGGGGCGGCCGCCGGTCCCAAGGACATCGTAGATACCATCGTGGAGGCGGGAGCGGCGGCCATGGAGGCCTCCAAGTACCTGGCTTCATTGGCCCGGACCGTCAAAGCTGCTGCGTGAGGCGTGAGCTGAAGAAAAAGAAACCGGGAGAAACGGAAATGGTCGATGAGAAACGGGACCAAGTGACGGCACCAGGACCAAAGGTAGGAGTGTATGTCTGCCACTGCGGGGGCAACATTTCGGACCATGTGGATGTGGAAAAGGTCTGCGAAGACGCAAAAGGCATCCCCGGCGTGGTGACCGTCAAGAACAACATGTTCATGTGCTCGGACCCCGGCCAGCAACTGATAATGGAGGACTTGAAGAACGGCACCATTGATCGTGTGGTGGTGGCGTCCTGTGCGCCGAGTCTCCATGAAAGCACTTTTAGGAGTGCCATTTCCAGGGCGGGGGGCAATCCTTATACATATGAGCACGCAAATATTCGGGAGCAGGTCAGCTGGGTACACCATGGCGAAGGGGCCACGGAAAAGGCGACTCGGCTGGTGGCGGCTGCGGTGGGAAAGGCCAGGGAGTTGCATCCACTGGAACCCTTCCGCGTGGATGCCAAACGCCATGCCACCGTGATCGGAGGAGGCGTTGCGGGTCTCCGCGCCGCAAAGGACCTGGCCGACCGCGGAATTCAGGTGGTCCTGATCGAAAAATCTCCTTTCCTGGGGGGATGGACCGCGCACTGGGATCGGTTGTCTCCCACCGAAGACGACGTCTCCGAGCTCATTCCGGAGCTTTGTCGGCAGGTACTGGATGACCCGGCCGTCGAAGTGCATACCTGTTCACAGGTGATCTCCTTTGAAGGCTTTATCGGGAATTTCAGGCTGGGCTTCAGAAAAGAGCCCCCCGCCGAGGGCGCGTATGCGGAGGAAATCGAAAGAATGAAACAGTCGGGTGCGGATACGGGCGATTTCATTCCGCACGTCGGCGTCTGCCCGGAGCCTTTGCCCGAGGCAAGTGAGGAGCAGACGGTGGAAACCGGGGTCGTGGTCCTGGCCACGGGGTTCAGGCCTTACACGCCCCGCAAAGGCGAATACGGCTATGGAGAGATTAAGGAGGTCATCACACTTCCGGACCTGATCAGGATCATAGCGGAGAACCGACGTGCGGGCGGAGGGCAACTACTTCAAGTCAACGGCAGGAAGATCCGCGCCATGGCCATGATCCACTGTGTGGGGTCCAGACAGATTCCGGGAATCCACGAAGAGACGGAAGGCAGACCTCTCAACCAATATTGCTCCAGGGTCTGCTGCGGAGCCACCCTTCATGCCGCAAACCTGATCCGTGAAACGCACCCCGGCACACGCATATTCGATTTTTATCGGGATATCCGGACGTACGGGCGGGGGCAGGAAGAAGTCTATGAGAAGGCCTCGGACAACAAGGTCCTTTTTTTCCGTTTCGAGGCACAAGATCCGCCGGAAGTGTCCGGGAATGCAGGAGAGGGAGACTTTCCCGTATCCGTCAAGGTAAAGGACACCCTGACCTTCGGTGAAGAGATCGAGACCAAAGTGGACCTGGTGGTCCTTGCCGTGGGCATGGAACCCAATGACGTCTCCGATCTGGTGGAGATGATGAAACTCCCCGTAGGCGCGGACCGTTTCCTCCTGGAGGTTCATCCCAAGCTGCGACCTGTTGAGCTTTCCGTAAGCGGCGTTCTGGTGGCCGGCACGTCGCAGGCCCCGTTTGATGTGGGTGAGACCTGTGCCGCGGCTTCGGCCGCCGCTGTCAAGGCGTCGGCGGTCCTGGCAAGGGGGGGATTCGTGGAACTGGATCCCTTCATCGCGGAAATAGATATGGGCAAATGCAAAGGGACGGGTGCCTGCGTGGAGGCCTGTATCGTGGACGGCGCACTGCGTATGGTGGAGATGGATCTGGACGGCGAGAAAGTGCTTCGCCCCGAGGTCGTGCCCGCCTTGTGCCAGGGTTGCGGCGCATGCACGGCCGTGTGCCCGGAAAACGCCATCAATGTCTCCGGGTGGACCTTGAAGCAGTACGAAAAGATGGTCGAAATGATCGTCTCAGAGAAGCTTGCGGCCTGAGGCCGATGAACCCCGGGGAAAATAGAATAAGGAATGTTTCCGGAGATACCGCAATGAACGGGATGGGATCAGGGAAAGAGGGCCTGAAAGAAGCAATGAAAAGGCTCCGAAAAGAACGAAAAGAGATGATCGCCGCGGCTGCTGCAAAAGTTAAGGCCCAGAACAAGGCCGTCCGGGCCATCATGGAGCAACTGAGGGAGGGACCCAGGACCGTGCCCGAGATTGCCGATGCATCAGGCATCCCCACGGACCAGGTACTCTGGTATCTCGCTTCGTTGAAGAAATATGGAAAGGTCCTGGAGGGCGAGAAGGACGGCAGCTATTTTAGATACCAGGCGGCGGGGGCGGAAGAGGAACAGGCCGCCGGATGACGGTGAACGCCGCCGAGCCCGATCTGTTTGGAATTCCTCGGAGGGGGATTTGGTTATGACCCAGGTGAATCCCGAGTTTGCTGAAAAACTGGAAGATTTCGGCGTGGACACCACAACGGATTGTTTCAATTGTGGGACATGCGCCGCCATATGTCCGCTCATCTACGAGCATTTCCCGAGAAAGATAATCCGCTACGTCCAGATCGGAGCAAAGGACCGGATCCTGGACAACTACGAAGACCTCTGGAAATGCCTCCATTGCGGGCTTTGTATCCAGACCTGCCCGAGGGAGGCGGATCCGGGCGACATCATCATGGGGTTGCGACGCTTTGTGGTGGATCAGTGGAGGAGGTCGTAAGATGTATAACCCGAGATATATCATTGACGTACTGGCGGACAATATCCGCAAGACGCGCAATCCTTTTGGTGCGGGAAACGGTACGGTGAACAAGTGGTGGAAGGGCGTCAACCTGCGTACCGAAGGCGATGCCATGCTTTATACGGGTCTCATGTATCAACTGATGCCCTACATCAAGAAAACCACCAAGCAGATCGAGAAATTCGAAGACACCACCCTTGCCGATTACGTGGGTCTCCAGAAATATGTGCCCAAAGTGATGGTCAAATCCGCCTTCGTGTTCATGGCATCAAGGAAGGACAAGGAATACTTCGGCGGAATTCTGCGCAATATCGTGAAGCTGCTCGAGAGATCAGGCGTGGACTTTTTCTACCGTCCCAAACTGGACTACTACAGTGGGATCCTGCTTTATGACCTGGGAGATCTTCAGGGATTTATCGAGCATGCGAAGTTTGTGGCGGGAAAACTGAAAGAAAAGGGGATCAGAAAGGTGATTACGGTGGATCCTCATACCACCTATGCCCTGAAGGTGCTTTATCCGAAATACACGGGGATAAATTTCGAAGTGAAGACCTATTTCGAACGGCTGAATTTCAAGGGCAACGGGTATGGCAAACAGGTGACGCTTCACGACCCCTGTTTTTATGGAAGGTACCTGGAACTGTCCGATGTGCCCGCGAGGATCCTGGATGAGTTCGGGATTGAAAACGTCAAAGTCAGAAACTCCGGCAAGTTTACCGGTTGTTGCGGCGGTCCGGCCGAATCCATATCCCCCGCCCTGACCAAGGAGATCCTGAGCAGGAGATACGCGGACCTCAAGGAAACGGGCAAACCCATTGTCGCCATGTGCCCCATCTGCCTGGGGAATCTAATCAAGGCCGGCGCTGACGTCCAGGATCTCTCCGCCCTGCTTGCGGACTGTGCGTAAATAGAGATAGGTTTCAGGAATCAGACCGGAAGGAAATTGGAAATCAAATTGAAAAAGGAGGAGGAAAAAGCGGAATGAGCCAGGAACCTAAGGAAAAGATTGTTTATATTGCAACTCATGCAGGAGAAGACCCGGAGAGGGCCACCCTTCCCTTTGCGCTGGCCAACGCCGCGTTGGCCATGGAGGTTGAAGCGATCGTATTCTTGCAGGGAACCGGCGTCTACCTGGCCAAAAAGGGTTACCTGGAGAATGTGCACGCGGGGGGCTTCGCACCACTCAAGGAATTAGTGGCGAGTTTCCTGGAAGGCGGAGGTAAGCTCATGGTGTGCGTGCCCTGTATCCAGCACCGGAACATCGAGGAGTCGGACTTGATCGAGGGGGCAACTCCCACGGCGGGCGGGACGATGACCCTGGAGATGCTCGATGCCAACGCCACCCTTGTGTATTGACCGTTTAGAGATCGGTTGATTTCGAAAAACCGGAAGCTTTAAAGGGCTCGCTTTCCGGTGAACATCACGGCGGAGCCGGTGATGCTCACGGGGAGCGAGCCTTTTCGGTTTCATCGACCGGAACGTCCTTGCGCATTTGCGGCAGGGCCCTTTTCCCGTTGGTGACGTCCCACAGGTGCCGGACCGCCCGGGGCTCCCGGCGCCGAGGAGAGCTTTGGAGTGGATCCCTGGTTTTCCGCCTGATTTTGCGCTATCATGGAGAGTGATGACCGGAGAGACACGGCTCTCGAAGCACCCGGTCATCCTGAAGAAATGTTTTAGCGCCGGGTTGGTTTGGGGCACCGGAAGACGACCTCGGCGGCGAAAGGAAGGGCGCACGCATGTTTCTCGAAGACGTGGAAGAAAGCTGGGATCTCGTGGTCATAGGCGGCGGAATCACGGGGGCCGGCATTCTCCTGGAAGCCGCCCGGGCGGGCCTGCGGGCCCTGCTGCTCGAGCAGCGGGACTTTGCCTGGGGAACATCCGGCCGTTCCTCCAAGCTGGTCCACGGCGGGCTGAGGTACATCAGGGACGGGCACCTGATGCTCACCAGGGTGTCGGTGCGGGAAAGGGAGCGGTTGCTCCGTGAGGCCGCGGGCCTCGTGGAGCCCCTGGAATTCGTTATTCCCATTTACGACGGCCACAAACTGGGGAAAAAGGCCCTGGGTTTCGCTCTCACGATTTACAGTATCCTGGCCCACAAGAGACAGCATGTCTACCTGGAAGCCGCCGAACTTCGTGAGCGTGCCTCGCTTCTGGTTTCCGAGGGGCTACAGGGCGGGTTTCAGTACCTGGACGCGCGTGTGGACGATGCGAGGCTGGTCCTGCGAGTGATTCAGGAGGCGGAATCCCTGGGCGCATGCGCCTTGAACTACTGCGCCGTAACAGAGGTGCGTCGGAGTCGAGCGGGCAAGATGCGCGGCGTGGGGGTGAGGGACGTGGAGACCGGCGTAGAGCGTTCGTTTTCAAGCCCGGTAGTGATCAACGCCACGGGGGCCTGGGCCGAGAGTCTCCACCCATGCCCGGAACCGGGCCGCCGCATTCGCCCTCTGCGGGGGAGTCACCTCGTGTTCCCGGCCTCCGTTATCCCCCTTGAACGGGCCCTCACACTGGAGCACCCCGTGGATCAGCGCCCTGTGTTCCTTATCCCCTGGGAAGGTGTGGTGGTGTACGGGACCACGGACCTGGATCACCACGAAGACCTTTCCCATGAGCCGGTCATCAGTACTGAAGAGGCGCGGTATCTCATGGAAGGCCTGCGGCATATTCTCCCGGGGGTTTCTACGGCGCAGTGCCTCTCATCGTACGCCGGCGTAAGGCCCGTGCTCAGCAGGGGGGACCGGCCTCCTTCCAAGGAATCGCGCGAACACGCGGTGTGGAAAGACGAAGGCCTGGTCACGGTCACGGGGGGCAAACTCACCACCTTCCGGCGGCTTGCGTGGGACGCCCTTCACGCGGCCGGGGTATTGCCGGGGAAGGGGGAGCGCGAGGAACGAAAGGCTCCCGTGTTTGTACGAACCGCGGAAATCTTGAACCGGCCCCCGGATCTTTCGCCCGAAACGTGGGCAAGGCTCATGGGTCGTTACGGCGCCGCGGCGGGGGACATGGTTGCCGCCGCGGGTGCGGGAGACCTGGACGCCGTGCCGGGTACCCGGACTTTGTGGGTTGAATTGGCCCATGCGGCCCGCTGCGGAAAGGTGCGGCACCTCGAAGACCTGCTTCTTCGCAGGGTGCGCCTGGGTGTTTGCACCCCCCTGGGTGGACGGGAGCACATTGAAAGGGTGAGGACCCTGTGCGCGCCCCATCTGCCCTGGGACCAGAGGCGCTGGGAAGAAGAGATCGCGGCTTACGTGCGTTTGTGGGAGCATCACTATGCACCCCCGAAAGTCTAACGCCGCAAAGGGCCCGTCAGGGCCCTAAGAGGAGGCGCCCGCTCTAAAGCCTATGAAACCCACCCATTCGCCGAACTCCCGGAGGGACCTTCTGCTGATCGGCCGTTTCCTGCGGATCCTCGAACCCCGAGACCGCATGAAACCGAGCGCGGCCGATATGAGACGCAGGGCGCGGGAGGTACTGGAAGAGGCCCGGGCCGAAGGGACCCTGGAACACCTGGTGCGTCAGCTCGTCCTGGCAACGGGACTCGATGCGTTCCTGCCCGACGCATACCGCCGTTTCCAGCCCGCCGTGCTGGAGGGCATGGTGTTTCTGCTCACACGCATGACTCCGGCCAGACTGGGCCGCAAGATCGTTGAGCAACTGAGGCTTCCGCCGTCGGCCGACCCCGGCAGGAGGCTGCTCGTACTTATCAAGGACATGCCCACCCTGCAAAAGCTGGGGCAGGTGATAGCGAGAAACCCCCGTTTGGACCCGCGTTTCCGCGCCTCCCTCGTGGATCTGGAGGACAACCTGCACACCATGACCTATGCGCATTTGCGCAGGCTTGCGGAAAAGCAGGTCAAGGCTGCGGCCTGCCGGGGCAGGATCATGCCGCAGCGTCGGATCCTGTCCGAGGCGAGCGTCTGTGCGGTGGTCCCGGCCAGGGTCGAGCCCGCAACGGGGCCTTCCATGGATGCGGTCCTGAAGTTCGTCAAACCCCGGGTGAGGCGTACCCTCAAGGCGGAACTGCGACTACTGGATAGTGTGGCGGAATTCATGGAAGGGTGCAAAGAGGCTTGGGGGCTGTCGGGATTTCGGTTCCGGGAGATCCTGCAAGAGGCCAGGGGCGTGGTGGAACGGGAAGTGGACCTCATCTCGGAGCAGAAAAACCTGGCCGAGGCCAGATCTCATTACGCATCGAACAGGGGTCTCCTGGTCCCTGCGGTCCTGAAGGTCTCCACCCCTTTCATGACTGTTATGGCACGTGAGGAAGGCCGTAAGATCACGGACGTGGGTCACCTGGATGCCGGGGAGAGGCGGAGACTGGCCCAGGCCCTGGTGGACACCTGTATCCTGGCGCCGGTGCGGGAGTTGCGGGGTACGGGGATCTTTCACGGCGACCCCCACGCGGGGAACCTGGCCTACCGGTTTTCGAACGGGAAACCGGTGCTCATCCTCTACGACTGGGCGGTCATGGGCAGACTCAACCGCCTGGAGCAGTTCGCTTTCATTCTCTTGACCCTTGGCTTGATCCTGGGAAACGCTGAGGCCGTGTTCTACGCGGGAGATATGATTACCGGGGGCCAACTCACGGCTGAGCCGGACAGGGAGCGTGTGTTCCGGGACATCGTACGCAAGACTCTGGCGGAACGTACCGGTCGACTCAAGGGAATCCTGGCCTCCGTCGAGGCGTTGTTCGAGGCCTTTACCTACGAGGGGGTCGTGTTTTCAGCGGATCTGATGATGTACAAAAAGGCCCTTTTTACGCTCCAGGGCGTACTTGCGGAAGTGGACCCCACTTTTGACCGGGACGCCTATCTGGTCCGGGCCGCGGCGGCGGCGTTCCTGGATGACCTCTTCCGAATCAGGTTGCGGCCCGTGATGCGGGAGATCTGGTCCCTGTACCGGCGGAGCTTTATGCTTTTTTTCCGCATCCAGAAGGTGATCCTGCGGTTCTTGGTGGAGGTGACCCTGTTCTGGGCAAGGCTCCCGGGCAAGTGGCTTGCGGCCCGCCGGCAATGATCCTCAAGAGGCCTCCAGACGTTTTTCCAGGGCCTCGATTTTTTGCGCCAGGGATTCCATTTTCCGGGACAGGACTTCCAGTTCGTCCCTGGTTGGAAGGTGCATTCGCCCCAAGATTTCGCGGGTGCGCTGATCGATCTTGTCCCGCATCCACTTCCTCAAGGATTCACCGTAGCCCAGCACGTCCTTTTTGAGCAGACCCTTTTCATGGGAACGGATCTTCTTCTCGCGTTCGAGGCGGTCGATGAGGCGGTCCAGTTCTTCCTCGGCCGCGGTCAGACCGCTCTGCCAGATAGAGGCGTAACGCCTGCCCAGTTCGAACACGCTGCCCGGGCCTTTACGCAAGAGTTCGGCCAGAATGCCCGTGGGCACTTCGCGGTCCTTTCCGCCCTTCCGCCGGGCCAGGATCTGTGAGAGCACCTGGGCGGTGATGTCTTCCCCGGTGGTGTTGTCCACGATCCGAACCGTTTCCCCGTTCACCACGAGTTCCGCCACGCCCTCAAGAGTAACATAGCGCCGGTCCGTGGCATCGTAGAGCTTGCGGTTGGCGTATTTTTTGATCTTGTGCATGGCAACCCCCGTTTTCTTTGCCCTTATGCCCGGGGGCCTGCCGCTCCCGCAGACCGCCCCTCGAGCACAGATGACGACAACATCATAACGCATTGCGTCATCAAATGTCAATCCCCGGGGGGTATGGCCTTATTCCACCTCGATTTCGGTGACTCTTTTCGTGGAATCTTCCTCATCCCTTTCCAGACACTCGATCCCCTCCTGGACCAGGGCGCGCAAGGCCTTGAGAAATTCGACCCCCGAGCGGGAAAGGTGTTCGAAAAAAGGGGATTTTCGGCCTGCGGTCCTTTCCAGTTCGTGGAAAAACCGGCCCACGGGGCAGAGGTAGATTTCCTCATCCTTTTCCTTTTCCATCTTCCGCATCTCCCAGGTCGATGACCAGGTACGGCTCCTCGAAGCGTGCCCTGGCCGAACGGGCCGCGGCGACGCTCCGAGGGAGCATGACGTGTTTCTTGTAGCCTCCCAGCCGGATCACCAGTTCATCGGAGATCCGGTTCAAGCGGATGTCGCCCTTGGCGGCAAAAGGGATCTTGATCCGGATCCTGTAGCCCCCTGCTTCCTTGCTCAGTTCCAGGGGGGCGCCTTCCTGGAAATGGTCCAGGGGATCCCGGCCGGCGTAGATTTCCTCGCCCAGCAGGGCAAGGTCCTCGGGGCCCAGGATTTCTTCCCGAAAAAGGTTGACCGTGAGAATGGGGACCGGGCTGAAATAGGCCTCCGCCGTCTCCATGTACCGCTTCTGGTTCTTGCGCCAGTCCCGGAAATAATCATCCCGGACCGCCTCGGGCAGGACTCGGTTCATGATCACGGCGTCTATGTGCATGCCGAAGAGACAGAAGTACATGAAGGCCCGCTGGGTCTCCTTGAGGACGATCTTTTCCGGGTTCGTCACCAGACGCACGGACGTAATGCCGGGGTCCGTCAGGATTCGGTCCACGCCCCGCAGACGTTCGAAGAGGCGTTCGATGGTGTCGAAGTATTCTTCGCCGGGAATGGGCACGTCATAGACCCGTCGGGCAACGGGTCTCACGTAACGGGCTATGGTCCTTTCCACCTTGAAAATTTTCTTGATGTACCATTCCAGGGTCGTGGGGATGCTGATGAATCGCAGAGACTCCCCGGTGGGGGCGCAGTCCAGGATGATGACGTCGTAGGTCTCCTTTCGGACGTAGCGGTTGATATAGAGCAAGAGGTTCACCTCTTCCATGCCCGGCAAAACCGCCAGTTCCTCGGCGAGGATCTCATCCAGTCCGCTGGTGCGCAACAGGGTGGAGAGGTAACTGTGGATGTCCCCCCAGTTCTCCTCGATTTCGCGCTGTATGTCCAGTTCCTGGATCCAGAGGCGATCGTGGACCCGGACCGGCTCACCACGGTTGAAATCCAGGAGGCCCTTTTCCAGGTCGAAGACGTCCGAAAGGCTGTGAGCCACGTCCAGAGAGAGGATGATGGTGCGCTTCCCCTGTCGGGCGCAGGCCATGCCCGTGGCCGCGGCGACGCTCGTCTTGCCCACGCCCCCCTTTCCGGCGAAAAAGAGGATTCTCACCTCAAGCCTCCTCCACCTGCTGTCGAATGACCGGGGGCTCAGGACCCTGCGGCCGTGAGCTTTTCGATTATGCCGGTCGTTGAAAAGCCTTCCACGAAGGGGATCCGTACCACGCGCCCTCCGGCCTCTTTCACCACGTCTGCGCCGATGATCCGGTCCTCCTCCCAGTCGCCCCCCTTTACCAGAACGTCCGGCACCAGCGCTCTTATGACCATCAAGGGGTCGTCCTGGTCGAAGATCAGTACCGAGTCCACGAAGGCAAGGGCGGCGATCATCTCTGCCCTGGCGCTCTGGGGCATCACGGGCCGTTCCGGACCCTTTATGGAGCGGACGGATCGGTCGCTGTTCACGGCCACCACCAGGTGGTCCCCCAGAGCACGGGCCTGGCATAGGTAGCGCGCGTGGCCGGGGTGCAGAAGGTCGAAGCAGCCGTTGGTGAAGACTACCTGTTTGCCCAGGGCCTTGAGGTCCAGGCGCCTTTTCCGCACCTCCTCCAGCGAGGCGATCTTCTCACGGTAAGGTTCCAATGCGATACTCCGCTCCTCTTCCCCCGGATCGAACCCCCGGGGAATCATGGCCTGACCGCCCGGGCCAGGACCAGGCAGAAGACCCGGCCCGCACCTCGGCGTTTCAGGACCCCGGCACATTCGCCCAGCGTGTTGCCCGTGGTCGCCACGTCGTCCACCAGCAGGATATCGAGGCCCTTGAGTGAATCCTTGCCGCGCACCTCGAAGGCGCGAACCACGTTCCTGCGGCGTTCCTCGCGGTCCAACCCTGTCTGAGGTTTCGTATATCTTACCCTGCAAAGCGTCGTGAAGTCCAGTTTCGCGTCCAGGGCCCGGGCAACGTGTCGGGCCAGGAGCAGACTCTGATTGAACCCCCGCTCCCGCAGTTTCCTTGGGTGAAGGGGCACCGGCATGACGAGGGGGTCCCGGGCCTCGAGCCACCCCAGGGCGAAGCGGGCAAGGAGGGGCCCCAGGACATGTGCAAGGCTGCTTTTGCCCCCGTATTTCAATCGGTGGATGGCGGTCATCAAGGCCCCCTCGTACAGGTACGGGGCCCGGAGCGCATCGAATGCGGGCGCCTTTCGGAGGCACGGCTCACAGAGGTGGTCGGGTCCCTCCCCGGGGAAAGGGGTTCCGCAGCAGGGGCACAGGGGCGATGAGATTTCATGAAACCCGGAAAGGCAGGCGGCGCAAAAAGAAGACAGAGGGTCTTCCGAATCGGGAGCCGCGGCAAGGAAATCCAGGCAGACGGGACACCTGGGCGGGTAGATCAGGTTCAGGAGCGATGAGATGAGGTTCATTCCCCGGACTGGCGGACAAAGTCCTCGAAACTACAGGATGGATTGATGCCGGGGCAGGCGTCCTGGGCCGCTTTCCAGTTGTCTTCGTCCGCTACGATAGCGGGGAAAAAAGGCCAGAGCCTGCAGGGGCCGGGCTTGACCGGATGAATGAGACATAGTTTTTGAGGGTCAAAGAAGAGACAGTATCCGTCATCCCCGCAACGGATGTAGACCTTGCCGTTGCGATGCTCGCAGGATTCCCGGAGAAAGCTCTCACTGGGTTTTCCGAGGAATCGGGCGATCAGGTCGATTTCCCGCTCCTCCAGATGAATCCCTCCCTCCCCGTAGCAGCATGTCCCGCACATCCGACATTCAAACGCCTTGGCCATGGCTCACCCTACCAGGTCGTCCAGGTTCCAGTCAACGGCCAGCCTGAGCCTGCGGCCCGTTTTTTTCTCCCGGTAGACAAGATGCCCCTTTTCGAGCCCATGAAGGAACAGGTCCCGGGTAACCACCACGTCTTCCCGGCAATAACGGGTGAGCATTTCCATCTCGCCCTGTCTGAACCATGCTAGGGCCTGAAGCCCGTCGGCCGTTTTTCCGCGGCCCAGTGTTTCGCAGGCCAGGTGGTCCAGGCCCAGTCGGAACCCCAGCCTGCGATGGACGTCTTCCAGGATGTCGAAAGTGGGAAGGGCGAGGAGGTCTTGCCCCGTGTAGGCCCCCAGGACCCGGTAATCGAATCGTTTTACGTTGAACCCCACCACCAGGTCCGCGTGGGACAGGCGTTCCAGGAGCCGATCAACGTCCTTTTCCTGGAAGGCCTCGAAACGTCTCTCCCGCGAGTCGTAAAGGACCGCCACTGAGATGCCCATCAGGTGTGCGTTGTTCCATCCTCCAACCTCCTGGGCCGATTTGCGGGTTTCCAGGTCGAAATAGACGATCCGCGGGGCATGCCGTTGTTCGGGGACGGGTTGGGGAGGCGGGGGAGGAGACTCCGCCCCCTGGTCTCGGCTCGCGACGATTTCCCCGAAGGAAATGCGGCCCAGGAGTCCTTCCATGATCAGGACCGCGGCACTCTTGTCCAGGGGTTTGTTGCCGTTTCCGCACTTGGGGGAGTGGATGCAGGAGGGGCAGCCCTCCTCGCAGGCGCACTGACGGACGTGTTCCAGGGTCTTGCGAAGCAGATCCCCCACCACCTCAAAGCCCCGCTGGGCCAGGCCCACGCCCCCCGGGTGGGCGTCATAGATGAAGATTGCGCTCTTGCCGGTCTGGGGATGCAGGGTGTAGGAGATTCCGCCGATGTCGTTGCGGTCGCACAGGGCGAAGAGAGGGAACATGCCGATGGCCGCATGTTCGATGGCGTGGATGCCCCCCATGAAGTGGAGCCCCCGTTTCTCGACCAACCGTACCAGGATGTCTTCGATCTCGATCCAGAAACCCACCGTTTCAAAGGTCTGCTCGGGAAGCTCCAGAGGAAAGGTGCCCATGAGTTCCTGGCCCGGGATGGACCTTTTTTCATAACCCTTGACCCGCTCCGTCACGCGGAGCCTGCCCTCGCGCACGAGAAACTGTGCTTCCGGCCGGCTTCGCCTCACCTCGAGGATCTCGGTCTCTTTTTCGGAACGTACACGAGTGAAGTACTTGAGGTCCGTGCGGTGGGCCACGATATCCTTCTTGTCCAGGACCAGGCGATCCACCAGGTACTGCCGTGCCCGGTGCAGGTACACCGCGCCTGGGTGACATTCCTTGAAGGCCCGGATTCCGCTCACCGTGCCGATGGCCTGACCCGTGTCCCGCTCGAAAATGGTGAAGGTGTCACCCGCGGCACGGATATCGACACCGAGGTGGGGCCTGCATCGCGTCGGGTACCATGCGGGATCGCCGTCGGCCGTACGGCTCAGGTCCCCGGACATCTCCAGGGCCTCGAGGTGGGCGGGCAGGTCCTGTTCCCAGTAGTCCGTGTCGGCCCTGGTCAGGGGCCGCTCCGCCGCCGCGCAGGGGAGGTGGGCTCGAACCACGAAGGGGTTTTGGGGGTCCAAAACGGCGGCCTCGAAAGACCGGCCGAAAAAGTCGTCCGGGTGTTTCATGAAGTACTGGTCCAGGGCGTCGGGCTTGGCCACGAGGATAACCATGCTCTCCCGGCCCGCGCGGCCCACCCGGCCGCCGCGCTGCCAGGTGTTGATGACCGTGCCCGGATAACCCACCAGCAGGCAAATGTCCAGGTATCCGATGTCGATGCCCATCTCCAGGGCGCTCGTGGAGACCACCCCGAGCAGGTCCCCGCGGGCCAGCCTGCCTTCGATTTCCCTCCGCTCCTCGGGCATGAACCCGGCCCGGTAGGAGCTGATTCGGGACCTGATGCGGGGCGAAAGCCGCGAGACCCACACGTGGATCAGCTCGGTCACCTGTCTCGACTGGGTGAAGGCGATGGTCCTGAAACCCTCTTCCACGCATCGTACGAAGAGTCGGGCGGCGGAGAAGTTGGGGCTCGCGGCCGGGTTCATGAAAAAGAAGTGGCGGCCCGCCCTGGGGGAACCGGTCCCTTCCACCACCCGCACAGGTTCTCCCACGAGGCTTCGGCCGAAGGCGCCGGGGTTGCTCACGGTGGCCGACAGTAGGATGAAGCGCGGGCTTGCGCCGTAATGATGGCACAGCCTTTTCAATCGGCGTATCACCTGGTTCACGTGGGATCCGAAGATGCCGCGGTAGGTGTGAATTTCGTCCAGGACCACGAAGCGGAGGTGCCGGAGAAAGCCCTCCCACGCCTCGTGATGGGGCAGGATGCCCCGGTGGAGCATGTCCGGATTGGTGAAAAGGATGTGAGGGGGGGTCGTACGGATCTTCTTCCGTTTATAGGCGGTGGTGTCCCCGTCATAGATCTCCGCGGTGACGGGGGGATTGCCCATGGCTTCGAGCCAGCTCCAGAGCCCTTTCATCTGATCATGTTCCAGGGCCTTGAGGGGAAAAAGGTAGAGGGCGCGTGTATCGGGGTTCTTCAGGATTTTTTCGAGGACGGCCAGATTGAAAACCAGGCTCTTCCCGCTGGCCGTGGGCGTGGCGACCAGGACGTGCGCTCCTTCCCGGATACCCTGTATCGCCTCCACCTGGTGTGTGTAGAGTCTCTCGAGCCCGAGGTGCTTCATGGCGCTCAGGATTTCCGGTGACAGATCCGGTATCCGGGCGTAGGCTGCCCTTCCGGGCGGGAGGTATCGGTGGTGCGCCACGGCCCGCCCGAACTCGGGGTGGTTTTGAATATAGTCCGCAAATCGCGACAGATCCAATGGAGATTCGCTTCCTTTCCGGGGGGTATCTTGGGAAAGCGTTCCTGCCTGTTTTCTAACACAGTCGAGGCATTTTTGACAGGCTTCTTTTCGGCCTTGCCGAGGTAATCGGGGCTGAAGAATCGAACCGTCGGGTCCGGAGGAATGAAAACTCGTGACTTCCGGAGCAAAATCTGGTAGTTGTTTTTTGAATCGCCCCAAGGCTTCCGGGCATCGCATGAGCACCGTGCCCCGTAAATGAAAGGCGTCTCATGAGCCACGGCAAAGACAGTCTTCCACCCATCATCAGGCTCCAATACCGGAGTGGCGATCTCATTATCAAAGAAGGCGATTACGGAATCTCCATCTACAAGATTCTCCGAGGCCGGGTGGGAATTTATTCGCAGTCCGGGGACACGGAAGTCAAGCTTGCCACCCTGGGGCCTGGGCAGGTGGTGGGGGAGATGACTTTCCTGGGTCGGGCCAAGGAGCGCCGATCCGCCTCGGCCCGCGCCCTGGAAGACGTGGAAGTGGAGGTGTGGCATCCCGAGAGACTCGCCCGCGAATACGAGGAGATGCCGCCGATCCTCAAGTACATCGCGAATCAGGCCCTCAAGAGGCTGGTGCGCATGAACAAACTCCTGACCAAACTCAGCGCACGGAAAGAGGCGGCAAAGAGAGAGGCCGGGCGGGGCAGGGTTGAGCCCGGGGAGTCCCAGCGGCAGTTTTACCGCAAGGAAATCGACCGTCCATTCGAGTACCGGCCCCTGGACGGCCCGTCCCATGTGACCCTCACGGGGCAAGTGAAGGACATCAGTCTCGGCGGGGTCGGTGCGGTGGTAAGTTCCCGAAACACCAAGGTATTTCCTCACGAACGGGGGGAAGAAGTCCGCCTTCATCTGGTCCTGCCGGACGGCAAAGAGATCGAGGGGAGGGCGAAGATTGTCTCCATTCGAAGGGACAAGACACCGGGCCGCGTTTTTCTCGGCCTCAACTTCACGGATATGACCTATGAGTCCAAGAAGCGGCTCGGATTTTTTCTCATGCCCTGAGCCGGGCCAGGGAGCATTCCGCCATGATCGAAGATCATTTGCTTTTAGGATATATCGCCAGCGAGGAAACCTACGAGGACCGCACGGTGATCATCGAGGAAGGAAGCAAGGGGGAATGGATCTTCGTGGTCCTGGAGGGCCGTGTCAAGGTCAAAAAGAAGACCGAAAAGGGCAAGGTGACCCTGGACACGCTCAAGGAAGGAGACATCTTCGGCGAAATGGTCCTCCTGGAACAGCGTAAAGGCGTGCGCACGGCCAGTGTGGTCGCAGACGGACGGGTCCGCGTGGGGGTCCTGGACACCCAGCGTGTGGTACGCGACTATGAATCCCTCTCTCCACAGCTCAAGGACCTGATCCGCACACTCATCGTACGGCTCAAGGAGACCACGGCGCGGGTGAGTGCCATGGCGGCCGGAGCGGATTAGGCTCCCTCGTCCTTCTTACCGCCGAACTTCTTTCTCATGGCATCGGCGATCTCTTCGTCCCCTGGTCGGGGTCCGGCCTTTTGTTCCGCTTTTTCCCTGGCGCCGCGAAGGATGTCAGACATGAACGTATCCTCTTCGCTGCTCCAGGCGCTCCAACCGTCCGAGTCGATGTATTCGTCGTAGGAAGTGGAGTAATAAGGGTCATAGAGCCTGACGCCCTTTTCGGGATCATACTCGTAGCGTACGAACTCGCCGTCGAACCGTTCCATGTCTTCGTCCGTGAGGCCCAGGCTTTTCAGCAGGGGGATATGTTCTTTTTCCACTTTCATTATTCAGTCCACGCCCAGTTCCTTTTTGATCTTTTCCAGCCGGTCCTGCCCTTGTTCCCAGCGCTCCATCAACTCCTCCAGGCGGCTGCGGGTGTCGCGATAGTCCCGGAGCATGGGCACGCTTCGTTCTTTATCCTTGAAAAACTCAGGGTCCGCAAGGACTTTTTCGATCTCCTTCTGCTTTTTCTCAAGATCGCCGATTCGCTCCTCCAGCCCTTCCAGCTCCGCTTGAAGGGGGCCCACGATTTCCCGGATCATCCGCCGCCGTTCCGCCCGTTCCCGCTTGAGGGTCTTGCGGTTGGCGCGGGACCTGTGAGCCGCATCCGGGCCCCGAGCCTGTCCCGACCCCCCCCCGCGTGTGGATTCCTTCTCGTCCGGGGGCATTTTTTTCTGTTCGATGCGCTTCAGGTGGTCGTAGTAATCATACAAGCTGCCGGGGTAGTCGTGGATCGCCCCGTCCCTAATGTCCCAGATCCTGGTGGCCAGGCAATTGACAAAGGCCTGGTTGTGGGAGACGAAGAGCAGGGTGCCGCCATAGTCACCCAGCGCCTCGATGAGCATTTCGGACGATACGAGGTCCAGGTGATTGGTGGGTTCGTCCATCACCATGAAGTTGCCCGGCTTGACCAGGAGTCTCGCTAGTGCTACCCGTGCCTTTTCTCCGCCCGAGAGCACACCCACGCGTTTTTCCACGTCGGATCCGGAAAAAAGGAAGGCACCGCACACGGAGCGGACGAACCCCAGGGATTCCTCCGGCACAATGTCGTAGACCTCTTCCAGAATGCTGCGATCGGGGTTGAGCATCTCCGAATGGTGCTGGGCGAAATAGCCCATCTTTACGCCGTGACCGAAACGCACTTCTCCCCGGTCCGGTTCCAGTTCGCCCGCCACCAACCGCAACAGCGTGGTCTTCCCGGAACCGTTGGGGCCGATCACCGCCACCCTGTCACCCCGCTGGATGTTCATTGTGACGTCCCGGTAAAGCACTTTTTCACCGAAACCCTTGGTGATCTCCCGGAGGGTCATGACCACCTTCCCGCTCCTGGGGACCTCGGGAAAAGAGAACCGAATGGTCTTTTCCTTCTTGTGCGTCCGGACGAGTTCCAGTTTCTTGACGAACTTGGCCTTGCTCTGGGCCTGGCGCGCCTTGGACGCCTTGGCCCGGAACCGGTCGATGAACTTCTGCGCCTCCTTGACCTTCTGCTCCACGTTCCTCGCCTTGGCCTCCAGTGCTCTTTGCTCCTGGCGACGCGCCTTCACGTAAAAATCATAGTTGCCGCTGTAGCTCCGTACCCCTTCGGGCTCGAAGCTCAGGATCCTTCTCACCTGTCGATTGAGGAAGTCCCGGTCGTGGGAGACCAGGATCACGGCGTTGGAGAAGTTCTCGAGGAATTCTTCCAGCCAGCGCACGGCCGGAATGTCCAGGTGGTTCGTGGGCTCGTCCAGTAGGAGGAGGTCCGGTTTCCGGTAGAGGAGCCCTGCGAGGGCGGCTCGCATCTTCCACCCGCCGCTCAGGGAGGATGCCGGGGCTTCCAGGTCGTCCGGGGAGAAGCCCAGCCCGGTGAGGATTTTTTGGGCCAGGTGCGACGGGTATTCCTGTTCCAGCAGGTCCAGGTCATGGTGGATTTCCGCGAGTTTCACGGCAAGCCGCGACTGCTCCCGGGAGTCCTTTGCCCGGGCGAGGGCGGTCTCAGTCTTTCGGAGCATCTCGCGGAGGCGTGGCCTTTCACGGATCGAGTCCAGTATGGATTGGAGAAGGGGGCCCGCAAGCACTTCATGGATGTCCTGGGGCAGGTACCCCACGCGCGTACCCCTGGCGATTCGCACTTCTCCCCGGTCCGGTTCCAGTTCGCCTGCCAGGAGTCGGAGCAGGGTGGTCTTGCCTGAGCCGTTTCTCCCCACAAGGCCTATGCGGTCGCCCGGCTCCACCTGGAACCGAATGTCGCTGAAGATCTCCTTTCCGGCGAATCTCACTGATGCGCCTATGATGTCCGCCAGACTCACTGTGCGTGAAACCCTCCTCCGCTTCAGATCCTTTGCCGCCGGGCTACGGCCCCGCATACAATGAGAATTTTGCGGGAACCTGTCAAGGGGGGAGATGGGGGACAAAGGCACAAAGGGACAGAGGCACAGAGGGGCGGAGGGGCAAGGGCACAAAGGGGTGGAGGGACAAAGGGACGAAGACGAGGAGGGAGAAAGAGTCGGGAAGGGGAAAGCCTCCTGACGAGGCGGATTCGCATCCGCTGCGAGAGGGATCAGACTTCCTTGAGCTTGCGGTGCTCCACCATGATGCAGCGGTTCATCACTACCTGCACCTTTTGCGCCATGGCCTTGCGGGCGCTTTCGTTGTGCACCACCCCCAACTGCATCCAGATGGCCTTGACCCCCGCCTCCAGGGCCTCGTCCACCACGCGAGGCACGCGTTTCGGGTTGAGGAAGAGGTCGGCAACGTCCACGGGGACCGGGATTTCCTTGAGGCTCCTGTAGCAAGTCCTCCCCAGAATTTCCTTTTGCCCCGGGTTGACGGGTATCACTTCAAAACCCTGTTGTATGAGATAGCGCGCCACCCGGTGGCTGTCCCGTTCCGGCTTCGGGGAGCATCCCACCACCGCAATGGTCCCGGCACTTTCCAGGAGTTTCTGGATCTCTTGTGCCGGCGGTTCAACCTGCGGCATTTCGCATCCGATTTGCATAATCATCGAACGGGGACTGAGTCCTTCTTGCTTTTTTATTTCAGGATGTCACGTACTTTCTCGGCCTTCTTTTTGACGTCCATCGCCTTTTTGACGCCCGGGACCTGTTCCAGCACCTTGGCGGCAGCCCTTTGCTCCAGGGAAGGCGCGGCCTTGTTTTCTCCATTTTCCACACCCGCCTCGTGGGTCTCGGAAGCGGTCTCAGGCTTGAGTTCTTTTTTGACCTTTTTGAATTCCCGCACCGCACCGCCCAGGCCCTTGCCGATCTCGGGCAGCCTCCTGGCGCCGAAGATGAGCAGGACGATGACTGCGATCACCGTGAGTTCCGTGGGTCCCAGGCCGAACATCTGAACCTCCCAATGGTTTACAGCCCCTGATTCCACGCAAAGGAATCAAGGGGATCCGGGTGCGGGGCTCGCTCCTTCAGGAGCTGAACACGACGGGTTCCTCGCCCTCTTGCCGGGCTTCCACTTCTCCGATATGATAGGCGTTTTCTCCCATGGCCTTGAGCCTCAGGAGCACCTCCGTGGTTTCCTCCTCGCTTACTACGATCACAAGGCCCAGGCCGTTGTTGAACGTGCGCATCATCTCGCGGTCCGAAACCGCGGCGGCCTTTTGGATATAGGGGAAAACGGGGTGCCGCGGCCAGGCCCGCGGGTCGATGCGGACCTTGCAGGCCCGGGGCAGGATCCGGGGCAGATTGTCCAGGAGCCCGCCCCCCGTGATGTGGGAGATGCCGTAGATCTTGAAGTCCCGCCTGAGATTCCGGATGGCCGTGGCGTAAATCCGGGTGGGCTCCAGGAGCTCTTCGCCCAGGGTCCTGCCGAAATCTTCCACGTAATCGGTCACGGACATCTTCAGACCCTCGAAAAAGACCTTGCGCACCAGGGAATACCCGTTGCTGTGAAGTCCGCTGGAGCCGATGCCCACGAGCTGGTAACCCACGGCGATCTCGGATCCGTCCAGCATTTCTTCGTTGTCCGCAAGGCCTACCACGAAACCCGCTACGTCATATTCGTTTTCCGCGTAAAAGCCCGGCATCTCGGCGGTCTCGCCGCCGATGAGGGAGCACCCGGCCTCCATGCACCCGGCGGCGATCCCCTTGACGATGTCCTGGGCCCGGTCCACGTCCAGCTTGCCCATGGATATGTAGTCCAGGAAAAAGAGTGGTGTGGCGCCCTGGACCATGATGTCGTTCACGCACATGGCCACCAGGTCGATGCCTATGGTGTCGTGTTTGTCCAGCATGAAGGCGACCTTGAGCTTCGTGCCCACCCCGTCCGTGGATGCCACCAGCACGGGACTATTGTAGTGCTGGACGTTGAGGGAGAAAAGGCCCGCAAATCCCCCGATGTTCGTGATTACACCGGACTTGTGGGTCTTGCTCACTATGGGCTTGAGCAGTTCCACCAGCCGGTTTCCGGCGTCAATGTCCACGCCCGCCTCGGCGTAGGCGTCTTTTCGGCTCTCCGCTCCCATACTCTTTTGCTCCTTGCGCCCCCTCGATCCCAACCCTGTCGAAAGATTCATGGAATCCGCCCCAGTATCTCCTTGAAGCGTGGACAATGTCAAACCTTTTTGGCTTGTCACCCAAAGGTGGATCTGTTAAGGGGTCCCCATGAGTAAGGAAACATTCAACCTGCCGGAACAGTTCGAAAAAACGGCTTCTCCCGTCACCGTGCTCCGGGGCCTGGGCCCGAAAAGAGCCGGCCCCCTGGCCGAGCGGGGGATACGATCCGTGGCCGATCTCCTCTTCTTTTTTCCCTCCCGCTACGAGGACCGCAGGGTGGTTTCTCCCATGGGCTCGCTACGGGAAGGAGAGTCCGTTCTGGTGGAGGGAGAGGTCCTATTGGCGCGGGAGGAGCGGTTTCCCCGGAGCGGAAAACGTCTCTATCGCGTTGTCTTGCGAGACCACACCGGCAGACTGGTGTTGCTGTGGTTCCACTACCGCAAGAGGCACCTCGCTTCCCTGGCAAGCCCGGGAACCCGTCTCGCAGCCTTTGGGAAAGTAAGTTTCGACCGGGGTCTGGCCCGGATGATTCATCCTGACGTCAGGCCCCCCACGCCCCATGGGGACGACGCCACGGGGCGGGGGTTTGTGCCCGTCTATCCCGCGGTGCGGGGCATGCCTCAGGGCGTCATCCGAAGGGCGGTCCTGGATGCCCTGGAGCGCTTTGCGCCCGCCGTTTCCGATCCTGTGCCGGCTCCGGTCCTCCGGCGGTTGGGACTCCCCGATCTGAGAGAAGCGATCCGGTACGTCCATCGACCGCCCGATCATGCGGACCCCGAGGCCCTCCGACTGGGGGAGACTCCGTGGCAGCGGAGGTTCCGGTTCGACCGGCTTTTTCGCCTCATGCTGGAGGTGGGGCGCAGAAAACGAGGCCGCAGGCGGAGAGACGGCCCGGTCTTGGAGATTCCGCCTCAGCCCCACCGGGTCATGGGGGATTTTTTGCCCTTTGACCTCACACCGGACCAGGTGCGGGTGATCCAAGAGATAGCGAGAGACATGATGGGACCGGCGCCCATGAACCGGCTGGTGCAGGGGGATGTGGGGTGCGGCAAGACCGTGGTGGCGGCGGCAGCCGCCGGGCTGGCCGCCCTCAACGGCATGCAGACCGCCTTAATGGCGCCCACCCAGGTGCTTGCCATGCAGCATTTCGAGTTCTTCCAGGGGCTCCCGGCAGGTGCGGGGCTTCGGCCGGTCCTGGTCACCGGAGGACTAGGACGTAAGGAAAGGTCCCATGCCGCCGAAAAGATTCGGGCGGGCCGGTACAATGTGATCATAGGGACCCATGCCCTGTTCTCGGAGCGCCTGGAATACGCCCGGCTGGGCCTGGTGGTGATAGACGAACAGCACCGCTTCGGCGTGAGACAGCGGGCCCGTCTGGACCGCAAGGGCGCGAATCCCCACCTGCTGGTCATGTCCGCCACGCCTATTCCCCGGACCCTGGCCATGACACTTTACGCGGATCTGGACATATCCACCATCAGGAAAGGTCCTTCGGGCCGCACCCCGGTGGAGACCCGCCTGGTGGAGAGGGACCGAAAGCGGGAGATCGATCGCGTCCTTCGTGAGAGGCTGGCGCGCGGAGAACAGGCCCTTGTCATCTGCCCGGCGGTGGATGGCACCGAAGACGCGGACCTCAAGAACGTGGAGGAAATGGCGCGGGCCCTTGGAAAGATCTACGGCCCCCGCTGGGAAGTGGGCCTCCTTCATGGTCGCATGGCCCCTGAAGAAAAGGAGCGGGTCATGGACCGTTTCCGCAGGGGCCGCCTGCCCCTGTTGGCGGCCACCACGGTGGTGGAGGTTGGGGTCCACGCACCGCGTGCCACGGTTATCGTCATCGAGCACCCGGAGCGGTTCGGTCTGGCGCAATTGCACCAGTTGCGGGGCCGCGTGGGGCGCGGAGAGCGGGGGGGACTGTGCCTCCTGGTGGTTTCGGCGGAAATCCCTCCCGAGGCCCGTGAGAGGCTGGAGGTCCTGGTGCGGACGCGTGACGGATTCGAAATCGCTCGAAAAGACCTGGAGATTAGAGGGCAGGGAGAACTCACGGGTATTCGTCAGGCCGGCTCGGGCGAGGTCCTGCCCGCCGAGATCTTCGAGCAACCCCTGCTTCTGGCCCAGGCCCGTTCGGAAGCCGAGCGGATTCTGGACGAGGATCCGGCCCTAGCCCTTCCCGAAAACCGAGGTCTGCTCCGCTGGCTGGGTCCCCCGGGGGAGTTGGACGTCTAAAAGCGATTCCGGCTCTTGACCGGATTCGGAACAGGGGGCGAGCCGGCAACAGAGGCACAAGGGGCATGAAGGCGGACGACACACCAGCCCGACCAAAGGGGCAAAGGCACAAAGGGGCAAAGGCACAAAGGCACAAAGGCACAGAGGCACAAAGGGACAGAGGGACAGAGGCACAAAGGGGGAAAGGGGAAGGCAAGTGAAAAATCATTCCCTCCGGGTCCTCTGCGTCCCTGCGGTGAAAACAAAAGAAAAGCTTCACCGTCCGCTCCCCAGTCCGATGGACCAAATGGACCAGACAGACCAGATAGACCAGACAGACCAGATAGACCAAACCGACCAGAAAGACCAGACAGACCAGAAAGACCAGACAGACCAAACCGACCAGACCGACCAGATAGACCAGATAGACCAGACCGACCAAACGGACCAGTTACGCACCCTCGGGCCGGTATGCCGCCAGCTTTCTTACGGCCCGGGCGGCCACCTTCAACTCACGATCCTGGATGGTGCGCACATCCATGAGGACCTGTTCCTTTTCCACGCGGGTGATCACGGGGGGATCATGGGAACGCAGCCGCTGCTCCATGAAGGCCGAGGTCAGCCTGCCCGGGCTCAGACACACGGCGCGGCTGGGAAGATCGAGGAGTGGGAGGGCGCCACCCCCCACCTTGGAACTGGTATCGGTCAGAGTCACGGTGAAGTTCCTGGTGTCGAGATCGCCGATCAGGCGCCTCAGTCGCCGGGCCTTTCTCAGGAGAGAGCGCCGATCCTGCAACAGCATGCGCAGGGTGGGAATCTCGCGTATGGCGGTTTCCTCGTCGCGGTAGATCCGGAGGGTCTCCTCCAGGCCGATGAGGGTGAGTTTGTCGATGCGAAGGGGCCGGGCGAGCTGGTTCTTCTTGACGGCTTCCACCAGGTCCTTGCGGCCCAGGATGATCCCGGCCTGGGGACCGCCCAGGAGCTTGTCACCGCTGAATGTCACCAGGTCCACCCCCTGGTCCAGGACCTCCTGCACCGTGGGTTCTCGAAGCAGCCCGTAGCGGCTGAAGTCCACGAAGCAGCCGCTTCCCAGGTCCTCCATCACGGGAATGCCGTGCCGCCTGCCCAGGGCCGCGAGGTCCGCACCTGAAACCTCCTGGGTGAACCCCACCACATGGAAATTGCTGGTGTGGACCTTGAGCAGAAGGGCGGTCTCCGGACCGATCACCTCCTCGTAGTCCCGGAGGTGGGTCTTGTTGGTTGTACCCACTTCCACCATCCTTGCGCCGCTCTTTCGCATGACCTCAGGGATGCGGAAGGAGCCCCCGATCTCCACGAGCTGACCCCGGGAGACCACCACCTCGCCCCCCCCGGCCAGGGTGTCCAGACAGAGGAGCACGGCGGCCGCATTGTTGTTCACCACCATGGCGTCTTCGGCGCCCGTGAGTTCCCTCAGGATCGCCTCCACGTGTGTGTAGCGGCTGCCCCTGCGGCCTTCATCCAGGTCGTATTCGAGGTTGCTGTACGCGCCCGCCAGGGGGCCGAAGCGGGCCAGGACACGCTCCGGTAGGATGGACCGGCCCAGGTTGGTGTGGACCACCACGCCCGTGGCATTGATCACGGACTGCAGGCTGGGGCGCGCGATTTCCTCCAGGGTATGGAGAGCACGGGCGGAGACGGCCTCCAGTTCCAGGGCGGCTTCGTCCCGCAGGGAGCCGTTTCGTATTTCCCGCCGCAGGTCTTCGAGCACCCGGTGCACGGCGCGCAGCGCCACGGAGCGCGGGAAACGGGACAGGGCATCGGACAAGGGATGGGAGTCCAGGAGACGGTCTACACCGGGGATCTTACGGAACAGGTTCTGATTGTCCTCGCGCATGAATCCGGGGGTCCTTTCCAGTGGTGGCGATACATTCCGCCTCAATATAGGCCGGAACGGCGCGGCGGTCAATCGGATTGAGGGTTGTCCCACGTATGCGGAGGATTTGCCTTGCCACTCAACGGACGACTGTGATATAAAATTAGGTCATCTTATGGTGGGTGTAGCTCAGTTGGCAGAGCACTGGGTTGTGGCCCCAGTTGTCGAGGGTTCAAGTCCCTTCATCCACCCCATCCATGCGCTGAAAAGAGGGCGGAGACGCCCTCTTTTTTTTCTTAAGTATCCCCCTCCCATCCACGACGTGGTCATGCCAGGCTTCAGCGCGAAATGGAGTCCCCCTTTTCCGGATTTCCGGAGAGGAAGGATGTTTTATGGGTTGAATATTGTTTCAGGTTGTGGTAGATAATATTTCAAATGCTGCAACAATATAAAAAACGGATGATCGCCCAAAGGCTGAGAGAAGCACTCAATGTCGCCCCCGTGGTGGTTCTTGCCGGTGCCAGGCAGACGGGGAAGACCACCCTTCTCACCCATGAACTACCCTTCAAGGATTGGCCTTTTTTTTCCCTGGATGACCCCGAACTCCTGACACTGGCCAAGGTAAGCCCCAGGGACGTGGTCAATGCCCATGACAAAATGATTATCGATGAGGTCCAAAAGGCTCCTGAACTCCTGTCTTATGTCAAGATGGCGGTCGACAAGGATCGATCTCGTATTTTTGTGCTTTCAGGGTCAGCAAACCTGCTCTTGATGAAAAATGTTTCAGAAAGCCTTGCCGGAAGGGCGATATATCTGGAACTCATGCCATTTTCCTTGCACGAGTACTTGGAGAGGCCGGGGCATCACTGGATCGCTATGGCAGGTGAAAGAAATTTTGCAGAAAAACTGGCGGGAACGGAGCAATGTGGCGAGCCTTTGGACTCCGTTCTCTTCAGAGGCCTCCTGCCGCCTGCGACATTCCTGGATAAAGAGTCCAACATTTCCTTGTGGTGGAAGGGCTATATCGGCACCTATCTGGAGAGAGACCTCAGAATGCTTTCCCAGGTTGGAGATATCGCTTCGTTTCATCAGTTCATGGAGATACTCGCACACAGGACGGGCAGAATCCTGAAGCAGAGCGAAGCTGCAAGGGATGCGGGCCTTTCTGCGGCCTCCGCAAGCCGCTACGTGAGTCTCCTCGAGACAACCGGCCTCTATTATCGACTCAGGCCTTTTTTTGCCAACCTCACGAAACGCCTGATTAAGGCTCCAAAGGGTTTTTTCTTGGACACCGGCCTTGCCGGCGCCCTTGCCGGTTTCAAGACGGCATCATCGATCACCCCCGAGTTTGGGGCCCAACTATTGGAAACCTTTGTATTTCATAATCTTCTCGGCCATGTCTCCCATGTGGGGGGAAAATTGTGTTATTTCAGGACGCTGGGAGGAAAAGAGATCGAGGTGGATTTCGTCATTGAACTCGATGATGGGCTGGTCGTCCTTGAGGTCAAATACAAGAAGGAATTGACCGCAAAGGATGTAAGGCCCCTTATCCAGTTTTCCGATCTAACCTCGGGCGGAAAGAAAATTCTTCTAAAGGCGATCATCTATACCGGGGGCGACATCAAGGCGCTGCCGGGAGGAGTTTTGGCCATTCCCTGGTTTGTTTTGTAGAGAATTTGTGCCGCCAGGGTTCCCTCCCCGGACTTCATTAAACCTGTCCTATGCGCTTCGTCACAACGTCCGGCCCAACCGGCTTAACGCCTCCGGATCCCGTTCTCCCAAACCCCGCTCGCACGCCACCCCGGAAAATTTCCCAGCAGTGGATCGTTTCCGGAAGGATCGAGGTGCATCATCCCGGCACGATACACACAAGGGGGGGCTCAAGAACCCGGCGCGGAGCGCTGTTGGTTGGCCACTGCGGAGCAGCGGTTTACATGGCCCTTTTTGCGTAATTTCTTGCCACCGGTGGAAAGCGATTACACAGGGGGGGGTGGTAAAAAATTTCATACTTGTCTGTCCCGTGGCATGCTGATGGGCATAACAGGTTGATATCAGGGTATAATTTTTCTTTATGCGGGCTCCTGTTTTGGGCATGATTCTTGCTGAAATATTTAAGACAACTGAGATTCTGACGACACCGGTCATTGAGGGCCAATTTCGAAAAAATTGACATCGAGATCTCCCCCGCCCCCATCCCCGAGCCGGCCACCATGTTTCTCGTGGGCTCCGGGCTGCTGGGGCTTGCAGGGCTTGGAAGAAAGCGGATCATCAAGAGGTAGCCATTTCCCCTGCCGGGTAGAAAGGTCGAGGACATGAGGGACAACGGCGGAAGACGCATGGGTACGGACCGGAGGCGTTTTTCTTACGCGGGCTATGTGCCCGATCGCCGGACCATGGGCGACAGGAGGAGCGGCAGCGACCGGCGTAGCGGGAGGGAGAGGCGCTCCGGCGAGGACCGGCGGTCTTCCTTCGCCCCATAACTCACCGGCCCCCTCCCGGGCCTTGCTCCGGCATCCTGCACAAAAGAAGTTTCTTCGTGTCCCCGGGGGGCCTATTCCTGCGCGTCCAGCTTGGCCAGCAGTTCCGCCGAGACCTCTTTCACTCCGGGTCTTCCGTCCAGTTCGATGATCCTGGGGACACCGTTGTTTTTGGCGGAAAGGGCCTTGAAGTAATTGACACCGGCCATGGTGCCGGTCTCCGTGTCATAGTAGATGTTGTGCCGCTGGTCGATGGCCTCCTCGTCCTGGTCGTCCGAGCGGGTCTTGAGGTCCCCGCCGCAGATCCGGCATTTGTCACCGTTGGGCTTGATGGCGTCGATGTAGATGTTGTTGGGATGGTTGTTGTCGTTCACGCAGAGCCTGCGGCCCATGATGCGGTTCTTGGCGATCTGGCGGTCCAGGACCATCTCGATGACGATGTCCAGGGTGATGCCCTCTTCCTGCAGGGCCTTGTCCAGGGCCTCGGCCTGGGCCAGATTTCTCGGAAAGCCGTCCAGGAGCCATCCGTCCTTGCAGTCGTCCTCCTTGAGGCGGTTCAGGATCATGGGAATGGTGATGCTGTCAGGTACCAGTTCACCCCGGTCGATGTATCCCTTGGCCTCTTTCCCGAGGTCGGTGCCCCGCGAGATGTTGTCGCGGAAGATTACGCCGGTTTCGATGTGCGGGATTCCGTATTTTTCCTTCACGATGGCCCCCTGGGTCCCCTTGCCGCTTCCATTGGGTCCGAAGAACAGGATTTTCATAGCGATCTCTCCTTTATAAGATGGATTGGGCCGCCCTCGTTTCCCCCGGAGCACACCCCGGGCTGAGACGGACAGGGGCAAATTATTGGAGATGAGGTGGGTTGTCAAGGGGCAAAGGGGCAGAGGGATAAAGGCACAAAGGGACAAAGGCACAAAGGGACAAAGGCACAGAGGGACAGAGGCACAAAGGGACAGAGGCACAAAGGGGCAGAGGGGCAAAGGCACAGAGGGGCAAAGGGGAAGGCAAGTGAAAAATCATTTCCTCTGGGTCCTCTGCGTCTCTGCGGTGAAAACAGAAGAAAAGCTTCACCGTCCGCTCCCCAGTCCGATAGACCAAATGGACCAGAAGGACCAGAAAGACCAGACAGACCAAACAGACCAGATAGACCAGATAGACCAGAAAGACCAGAAAGACCAGAAAGACCAGACAGACCAGACAGACCAGATAGACCAGACAGACCCTTGAAAAAAGCTACCCTCGCCTGCCCCGGTCGATTCCCAGGAAATCGGGCATCAAATCGTGCCCCCGCTCGTAGAAGAGCCCCGACCCGGCAGCGGCCTTTTCCGTGAAGCTCGGCCCTCCGGTGTTGCCGGCAAGTTGCGCCTTGTCTGCCCAGGCGAAGGGTGTGGGCTCGTTGGTGTGGGTCTTGACGCTCACAGGGGTCAGGTGGTCGCCCGCCACGAGGATCCGGTAGTCGGCAAAGGCCTCCAGGCCCTCCAGCACCCTCCCCACCACCTTTTCGTCGAAGGCCTCGATGGCCTCCACCTTTTCGTGGGGATCGGCGGCGTGGCCCGCCTCGTCGGGCGCTTCCACGTGCACGAACACGAAATCCAGCCGCTCCAGGGCCTC
This sequence comes from Deltaproteobacteria bacterium, assembly GCA_019307945.1. Classification (GTDB taxonomy): domain Bacteria; phylum Desulfobacterota; class DSM-4660; order Desulfatiglandales; family Desulfatiglandaceae; genus B17-G16. Next base: position 33,356 of record JAFDIS010000010.1, read on the forward strand.
CAGCGCCCCATTCGCCTTGCCCAGGTAGTTGGTGTCCAGGTACCCGGTGGCACCCTCCACGTGGATGGATTCGAACCCCATGTAGATGCCTATCCCCTTGATCAGGTCCACGGCGGAGATCACTCCCCCCCGCAGGCCGAACCGGTCCAGGAAGGGCGGGATGGCGGGGCGTCTTCCCTGACCCCAGAGCCAGATGGAATCAGCGGTCTTGAGTCCTCTTTTTCGTCGTTCCCGGTTGACCGGATGGGCCTTGAGCAGTTCCCAGGATCCGCGCATCATGGGCACCACCGGGTTCCCGTTTCCTGCGTTCAAGTAGGGAGCCATGTTCCGGTCCAGGACATCGTGGGGCGGAATGGTCTCGGCTTGCTCGGGTCCCTCGTCCCACACCAGGAGGTGTCGATAGGCCACGCCGGGGTAGACGGCCAGGCCGGGACGCTCGAGGCCGGACCTCAGGTCCTCCACGATCCTCCGGCCTTCGGCCGTGGATATGTCCCCGGCGCTGTGGCTCAACATGATGATCTCGTCATGCGACCGGAACTCCAGGCTCACCAGGTTCATACGAAAGGCCACCTGGTGTGGCCCCAGTTCCACCCCCATGCTGGATGCCTCCAGGGGTGCACGGCCCGTGTGGTACCGGGCTGGGTCATAGCCCAGGAGGCAGAGGTTGGCGATATCGCTGCCGGGCTCCATCCCCTCCGGGATGGTCCTGGCGAGGCCGATGCCGCAGGCCGCGATCCGGTCCATGTTGGGCGTGCGGGCCGCCTCCAGGGGGGTCCTGCCGCCCAGTTCCTCCACCGGGTAATCCCCCATGCCGTCGCCGATCAGGACCACGTAGCGGGTATCGGGCCTAGGCCTGTCCATGACGGACTCCCTTTTCCACCCGGATCATCACCGTGCGGTCCGTGAGCACGTCCAGGCCTTCCATGGCGGACAGGGCCCGGTTCACGTCGCTTTCCCTGGCCTCATGGGTCAGCATGACCAAGGGAACCGAGCCGTTCACCTCCCGGCCTTTCTGTATCACGCTGGAAATACTGATCCGGTTTTCGCCCAGTACTCCCGAGATCTTGGAAAGCACCCCGGGCCGGTCCACGGCCGAGAAACGAAAGTAGTAGGCCGTGCTCAAATCCTCCATGGGCTGGATGCGCACCGGCGTGCCCGGCTCCTCCGCATGGGCCAGTGGAGGCATGGGCCTGGTCCTGCCCAGCCTGATCTGGCGTGCCAGGTCCATGATGTCCGAGACCACGGCGCTCGCCGTGGGCTCGCGGCCCGCCCCCAGGCCGTAATAGAGGTTGGGACCCAGGAAATCTCCCTCCAGGTAAATGGCGTTGTAGGCCTCGTTCACGTTGGCCAGTATGTGATCGGCCGGGATCATGGCGGGATGCACCCGGGCCTCCACCCGGTCGCCCAGCTCCCGCGCGATGGCCAGAAGCTTGACCCGGTAACCGAACTCCCCTGCGAAGCGAACGTCGTCGGGGGTCAGCCGATCGATTCCGGCCCGGTATACCTCTCCGAACGGGACGGGAGTGCCGTAAGCGAGGGAGACCAGGATAACCAGCTTGTGGGCCGCATCGGTGCCGTCCACGTCCAGGGTGGGCGGGTCCTCGGCAAAGCCCAGTTTCACAGCCTCCTCGACCACCCGCTCGTAAGGCAGGCCCTCCAGGGTCATCCGGGTGAGGATGTAGTTGGATGTGCCGTTCAGGATTCCCATGATGGTCTGGATGCGGTTGGCCGCAAGACCCTTGCGCAGGGCGCCGATGATGGGGATGCCGCCCCCCACGCTCGCCTCGAAGGAGAGGTTCACGCCGTGCCGCGCCGCGGCACGGTAGAGTTCGTCCCCGCACTCGGCCAGGAGGGCCTTGTTGGCCGTGACCACGTGTTTGCGCTGGGCCATGGCACGAAGGATGAACTCCTTGGCGGTGTCCAGGCCCCCCACGAGTTCAACGACCACGTCCACCCGAGGGTCTTCAAGGACCTCTTCCGCGTCCGCGGTCAAGAGCCCGGGCTCCACGACGACGCCGCGGTCCGAGACGACGTCCAGGTCCGCTATGCGCCGGACGTTCAGGGGCATGCCCACGCGCCGTGCGATGAGTGCCGCGTTTGTCTTCAGAATCTCGTAGGTGCCCGCCCCCACCGTGCCGAAGCCGATTATGCCGATGTTCATTCCTTTCATGGTCCGATCCCCCGAATCGCCCCCTCACAGGACCTGCTTGATGCCGCGGATGGCCTGACGGGTCCGGTGTGGGTTTTCCACCAGGGCGAAGCGCACGTACTCGTCCCCGTACTCTCCAAAGCCCGCCCCGGGCGATACGGCCACCTTGGCTTCCTTGATGAGCATCTTGGAGAACTCCACGGAGCCCATTTCCCGATAGGATTCCGGGATCCTGGACCAGACGAACATGGTCCCTTTAGGCTTTTCCGTATGCCAGCCGATCCGGTTGAGGCCGTCCACCAGCACGTCCCGGCGTTCCCTGTATATACCGACGATTTCCTCCACGCAATCGTATGGTCCGTTCAGTGCAATGATGGAAGCGATCTGGATAGGCTGGAAGACCCCGTAGTCCAGGTAACTCTTGATCCTGCGAAGAGCGGCCACCAGGTCCCGGTTGCCCACGCAGAACCCCACGCGCCACCCGGGCATGGAATAGCTCTTGGAGAGGCTGAAGAGTTCCACTCCGATCTCCTTGGCCCCGGGCACCTGCATGAAACTGGGCGGCTTGTACCCGTCGAAGGTCAGGTCCGCATAGGCGAAATCATGAATCACTATGATGTCGTGCTCGCGGCAGAAGGCCACGATCTTCTCGAAAAAGGCCAGGTCCACCACCTCGGTGGTGGGGTTGTGGGGATAGGAGATGATGAGCATTTTGGGAGTGGGCCAGGTCTGCTTCGTGGCCGTGAGCAGGTCTTCGAAAAAGTCACGACCCGGCCCGATGGGGATGCTGCGCAGGTCTCCTCCCGCGATGATCACCGAGTACGGATGAATGGGATAGGTTGGATTCGGCGCGAACACCACGTCCCCCGGGCTGATGGTGGCAAGGACCAGGTGGGAGAGTCCCTCCTTGGCGCCTATGGTGACGATGGCCTCCTCGTCCGGGTCGATTTCCACGTCGTACCGCCGTTTGTACCAGTCGCTGATGGCGTGCCTGAGCTTGGTGATCCCCATGGAGGCGGAGTAGTGGTGGTTGTGGCCCTTTCGCGCGGCCTCCACCAGTTTCTCCACGATGTGTTTGGGCGTGGGGATGTCGGGGTTCCCCATGCCGAGGTCAATGATGTCCTCTCCCCTGCGCCTTGCCTCCATCTTGATCTGGTTCACGGTGGCGAAGACGTAAGGGGGCAGACGACTCATTCTCCTGAATTCCTGCATCAATACCGCCTCCTTCCGAGGCCCCTGGAATCCGGGGCCGTGTCTTTGGGGAAATGAAAGTCCGGTATTATATGCAGGGAGGTTGAAAAAAGCAAAAATAAATTGGGCAAGAGAAAGGGGGCCATCCGGTCTGTCTGGTTAATCGGGGTTGCTTGGGTCTATTGGGTTTGTTGGGGTTGCGTCCCGTCGTCCCTGTTCGGGCCAAACAAAAAAAGCGGAAGACTCCCCCTGGGGGGCCTTCCGCTCCAAACAGGGTGAGGATCGGGGGGGTGTTCAAGGAGGTATTCCTTCGCGACCCTCTTGTTAACCCGCGCCTTTGGTTCGGCGTCTAGATCTTTTCCTTGAGTGCCTTGCCCGCCTTGAATCGGACCACCTTGGAGGCCTTGATCTTGATGGGCTCGCCGGTCTGTGGGTTCCTGCCTTTCCTGGCCTTCCGTTTGGTCACGACGAACGTGCCGAAGCCCGCCAGGGCGAGCCTCTTTTCCTTTTTCAGTGTCTTCTTGGCGATCTCCACGAACGCGTTTAGGGACCTTTCGGCATCGGCTTTTGTGAGTTTGCTTTTCTTGGCGATTTCCGCGATTAATTCCGCCTTGGTCATGACATCCCTCCGTGAAATTGGCTCGAGTTGAAGATTGAAATGACACCATCCTTACTACTTATGCCAAGACCCGTGACTATTCTCTCCCCCCCTTCTTCGAGATTTGTCCATGGATGGCCACCATCGTTCGGGGCCGGGAAAAGACGATCGGATATGCCCGATTCGGATTTTTCGCAAGGTGGTGTTTTTAATTCGGTGCGTTGAGCGTTTGGATGAAGAGTTGAAATCTTTAACACAGATCCAATGCGTTTTCAATGAAAAATAGATAGGGGGAAACGATACAGCCCTTATTTTTCAGCAGTGAACGGATCTTCGACGCCTCGAATGCACCGGGAACGGCGGGTTCCGGTGCCGCGTGCCGACCACATGCGTCCCTCTGTTGACAAACCGCTCGAAAAACCTTAGTTTTCAGAAGCCCACAGGGGACACGTTCCGTAAAGGGTCCCGGGGGCTTTCGGAGCGAGCCTCCGCCTGACGGGGAAGGAAGGGGATTTCTTGAGGGCCATCGTCGACAAGATCCTGGCTGAGAGTCTCAGCATCAAGGAACGGTTTATAAGGCGGAACGCGGATCGGCTGATCCGGGCCTCTGAAAAGATCGCCACGGCCATGGCCGGTGACCGCAAACTGTTGCTCTGCGGAAACGGCGGCAGTGCAGCGGATGCTCAACACATCGCTGCTGAATTCGTGAATCGCTTCAGCCTGGAACGTCCGCCTCTTCCGGCGATTGCCCTGACCACCGACACATCCATTCTCACCAGCATCGGGAACGACTACTCCTTCGAGCAGGTCTTCTCAAAGCAGGTGAAGGCCCTGGGCATGGCGGGCGATGTGCTGCTGGCCATCAGCACCAGCGGGAACTCCCCCAACGTCCTGGAGGCCGTAAAGGCGGCCCGCGCTCTGGGAATCTACACCATCGCGCTTGGGGGCGGGGACGGGGGGAAGATGGCCGATATGGTGGACCTTCCCATCCTCGCCGGGGGAGGATCCACCGCCAGGGTTCAGGAAGCACATATCCTGGCGGGGCACATCATCTGTCGCCTGGTGGACCACATCCTTTTTCAAAGCCACCTGAGCGGGGAGTAGGAGTCAGGTATGCCGCCAATCAAACCTATCGCCCTGGACGGCGTGACCTCCTATTCTCTGAAGGACCGGCGGAGCAAGGTGGGGGTGGACCAATTTGCCGAGCCCTGGTCCCCTGACGGCTCCGTGGCGCGGTGGATGCGCACCCTGCCGCGGATCCTGGCGGCCGGGGACTTCGCGCAGGTGGTGGAGGGAATCTGCACCGCGGTCCGCGGGGGCAGGGCCGTGGTGCTGGCCATGGGAGCCCATGTGATCAAGGTGGGGTTGGGACCCGTGATCATCGATCTGATGGAGCGGGGGATCCTGAGCGGGGTGGCCATGAACGGGGCCTGCATTATCCACGACGCGGAAGTGGCCATGGTGGGACGTACCTCGGAGGACGTGGCCGCGGTCCTGGGAGAGGGAAAATTCGGCATGGCCCGGGAGACGGCCGAGTTCCTGAACGGCGCCGTCAACAATGGGGCGGCGCGGGACGAGGGACTGGGGTTGAGCGTCGGGCGCGCTCTCTCTGAAAACGGCTTTCCCCACAACCGGTCCAGCATCCTGGCCCGGGCGTACGAACTGGGGGTGCCGGTGACCGTGCACGTGGCCGTGGGAACGGACATCATCCATTTCCATCCCACGGCGGACGGGGCCGCCATCGGCAAGACGTCGCACACGGACTTCCGCATCTTCGCCCGTCTCGTCTCGGGGCTCGAGGAGGGCGTATTCATCAACCTGGGCTCGGCCGTGGTCCTCCCCGAGGTTTTTTTAAAGGCCGTTTCTCTGGTGAGGAATCTGGGTCATCCGGTGAAGCGTCTCACCACCGTGAACATGGATTTCATTCGACAGTACCGCTCCTTCACCAACGTGGTGCACCGGCCCACGCTGGAGGGAGGAAAGGGGTACAATCTCATCGGGCATCACGAGATCATGTTTCCTTTGCTGGCCGCCGCGGTCCTGGACCGCCTGCGGGGGAACTGACTCCGTGGTGCGAGGAGAACACCAATGCCTATATACGAGTTCAGATGCCTTCAATGCGACGAGGAGTTCGAGACCCTCGTTTTCAAGAATGACGAAAAGGTAAACTGCCCGAAATGCGAGGGAGCGAAGGTGAGGCGTCTCATGTCAGCATGCGCCCATAAGAGCGAAAGCGGGTTTACCCCGGCTTCAGGTTCCTCGGCCTGCGCCTCGTGTTCCAGCACCAATTGCAGCAGTTGCCATTAGCCCCCGTGGGGGCCGTGGGTCCCTGCAGCGGCAACGGGGCCGTTTCATAACGCATTGCCTCGTGTTGACGGAGAAGATCGTTTGTTCCGGATAGGTTTCGGATACGACGTACATCGTCTGGTACCGGGAAGGGCCCTGGTCCTGGGCGGCGTGCAAATAGAGAGCCGCCTGGGGCTGGAGGGCCATTCGGATGCGGACGTCCTGACCCACGCCGTGATGGATGCCCTCTTGGGGGCCATGGGAAAGGGGGACATCGGCCGTCACTTTCCGGACACGGACCCGGTCTTTGGGGGAGCGGACAGCATGGTCCTGCTGGAGCGGGTGGCCGGGTGGATGAGGGATGAGGGCCTCAGGCTCAACAACCTGGATGCCGTGGTGGTGGCGGAGGCCCCCAAACTGAGTCCCCATTTTCCCGCCATGCTCGAGAATTTTTCGCGGGTCCTCGGAGTTGCGCCGGAGCGAATCAACCTCAAGGCCACCACCACGGAAGGCCTCGGTTTTTGCGGGCGGGGCGAGGGCATGGCCGCCCACGCGGTGGTCAGTCTTTCAGGAGAAACAGGCAGGGATTGAAACGTGACCATCAAGCTTTACAACACGGCGAGCCGCAGGAAAGAGATCTTTGAGCCCCTGGAGCCGGGCCGCGTGGGGATGTACGTCTGTGGGGTTACGGTCTACGACCTTTGTCACATAGGACACGCCCGATCGGCCATCGTCTTTGACGTGCTCTCCCGCTACCTGCGAGCGAGGGGCTTTGAGGTGACCTATGTGCGAAACTTCACGGACGTGGATGACAAGATCATCGAGCGGGCCCGGGAAATGGGGAGAGACCCGGGCGACATCGCTCGAGAGTATATCCGCGCCTTTCACGAGGATATGGCAAGGCTGGGGGTCGCCCCCGCGGACCACGAACCCAAGGCCACGGAGCATATCGACGGGATGATACGAATGATCCGGACCTTGATGGAAAAAGGGTTCGCCTACGAAGTGGACGGGGATGTTTTTTATTCCATAGAGGCCTTTCGGGACTACGGCGCCCTTTCCGGCAGGAAGATGGAGGATCTTCAGGCGGGAAGCCGCGTGGCCGTGGACGCCAAGAAGAAAAACCCCCACGACTTCGCCCTCTGGAAGGCCGCCAAGCCCGGGGAACCGCGCTGGGAAAGCCCCTGGGGTCCGGGCAGGCCGGGTTGGCATATGGAATGCTCGGTCATGAGCAGTCATTTCCTCGGCAATACCTTCGACATCCACGGTGGCGGCAGGGATCTCCTCTTCCCGCATCATGAAAACGAGCGCGCCCAGTCCATTGCAGCCAACGGCGGCGGGTTCGCCCGCTACTGGGTGCACAACGGGTTCGTGACCGTGGACTCCGAGAAGATGTCCAAGTCCCTGGGCAATTTCCTGACCATCCGGGACGCACTGGAGACCTATCACCCCGAGGTCCTGCGCCTCTTCCTCCTGTCCAAGCACTATCGAACGCCCCTGGATTTTTCCAGGGAAGCCGTCATGGACCTCCAGGCCGGACTGCTGCGCATCTACCGCACGCTCCAGCGGCTGGAGGAGCGAATCGGCTCCCCGAAGACGGACCAAGACCCTACCGGCGCCCTCAGGAATCCGGCCGAAGGGACCTTCCCGGCCGATTTCGTGGGCGTCATGGACGACGACCTCAACACCGCGGCCGCCGTTGGGCTCCTGTTTGAGAAGGTCCGGGAGATCAATCGTCTCATGGATGAAGGCGTCTCAAAAGAACTGCTCGAGAAGGAGCGGGACGACCTCATGGCCGCAGCGTCCGTCCTGGGGATTCTGCGTGAGTCCCCCCGCGACTTCGAGCTCGGACTGGCCGAGGCAGCCGGGAGACTCGACGCGGGGAAGATCGAGGATATGATACGTCAGCGGGCCGAGGCCCGCAAGGCCAGGGACTGGAAGACGGCCGACGCCATCAGAGACCGGTTGAAAGAAATGGGAGTGATCCTGGAGGACGGCCCGGGAGGCACCACCTGGAGACCGGATGTTTGAACTCGTCACGGAGCTTGAACCCTGCGGGGACCAGCCCCGGGCCATCGAGGATCTCACCGACGGCGTGCGCTCGGGGCTGGCGCACCAGGTTCTTCTGGGGGTGACGGGGTCGGGTAAGACCTTCACCATGGCCCATGTCATCGCCAGGGTCGGGAAGCCCACCCTGATCATAGCGCCCAACAAGACCCTGGCCGCTCAACTCTACGGGGAACTCAGGCGCTTCTTCCCGCAAAACGCCGTCGAATACTTCATCAGCTACTACGACTACTACCAGCCCGAAGCCTACATCCCCCAGACGGATACATATATCGAGAAAGAAACCCACATCAACGAGCAGATCGACAAGATGCGCCACTCGGCCACCCGGTCCCTCCTGACCCGCAACGACGTTATCATCGTGGCGAGTGTGTCGTGCATTTACGGGCTGGGATCCCCCGAGGCCTACCACGACATGCTGCTCTATGTGGAACGGGACACGGAACTGGTACGGGACGACGCGGTCCGCAAACTGGTGGAGATTCATTATGAGCGGGGGGAGTACGATTTCTTCCGGGGGCGCTTCCGGGTCCGGGGCGACATCCTGGACATCTACCCTGCGCACGAAGAAGACCGGGCCGTGCGCATAAGCTTTTTCGGGGACACGGTGGAGCGCATCCAGGAGATCGATCCTCTCACGGGCAAGGCCCTGAAGGACATGGATCGGATCACGGTCTTCCCGGCGAGCCACTACGTGACCACGGTCGAGATCAGGGAGCGCGCCGTCGAGGCGATCAGGGACGAGCTGGAAGAGCGGGTAAGGTTCTTCCGGGATCAGGGCATGCTGCTGGAGGCACAGCGCATCGAAGAGCGCACCCGCTTCGACCTGGAGATGATGCTGGAGATGGGGTACTGCCATGGCATCGAGAACTATTCCCGGCACCTGACCGGCAGGGCCCCGGGGGAGCCGCCCCCCACGCTGCTGGACTATTTTCCACGGGATTTCCTGGTGATCCTGGACGAGAGCCACATCACCGTGCCTCAACTGGGAGGCATGTTCCGCGGGGACCGATCGCGCAAGGAAAACCTGGTCCGGTACGGGTTCCGCCTGCCCTCGGCCCTGGACAACCGGCCGCTCACCTTCGAGGAGTTCCAGGAACGGGTCAAACAGACCATCTACGTGTCCGCCACGCCGGGCCCTTATGAACTGGAAAAGTGCGAGCGCATCACGGAACAGATCATCCGGCCCACGGGCCTCACGGACCCCGTCATCGAGGTGCGGCCCGCCGAGAATCAGGTGGACGATTTACTGGGAAGGATCCGGGAAAGGGTGGAGCGAAACGAACGGGTCCTGGTGACCACCCTCACCAAGAGCATGGCCGAGGACCTCACCGAATATTATGCGGACCTCGGAATCCGCGTCAAATACCTGCACTCGGACATAAAGGCCATCGACCGAATGGAGATCATCCGGGACCTCCGTCTTGGGGTCTTCGATGTGCTGGTGGGCATCAACCTGCTTCGCGAAGGCCTGGACCTGCCCGAGGTCTCCCTGGTGGCGATCCTGGACGCGGACCGGGAAGGTTTTCTGCGCTCGGAGCGTTCGCTGATCCAGACGGCGGGCCGTGCCGCGAGGAACGTGAACGGGACCGTGATCCTTTACGCGGACGAGATCACGCCATCCATCCGCAGATCCATTGATGAGTGCGAACGCCGCCGCCGTATCCAGGAGGTCTACAATCTCGAGCATGGTATCACTCCGGCCACGGTCCAAAAAAATATCGAGGACGTCCTGGGCTCCGTATACGAAGCGGACTACGTGACGGTCCCCACCGTGCAAGAGGAGGAGGTCCCCTATCTGCCGCCGGACCGGGCCGAAGAGATGGTGGCGGAACTCCGCAGGAAGATGCTTGCGGCGGCCCGGGAATTGGAATTCGAGGAAGCGGCCCGCCTGCGAGACAGGATCCGGGACCTTGAGGCCGGATACCTTGAGGTCATGTCCTTTGACTGATCACCCATGATGGGGTCTTTCCGCCAGCCGGCGACCTGCCGATTTGCCTTGACAATCCCGACCGGTCTCATTTATAGGATAGACATAGTTACTTTATAGCTAGATAGTAGCCATAAACGTGGCCGGACGCCGGGTCGGATGATACGGGCGCACACACGGCGGCGGCGCATTCCAAAAGGAGGCGGTTTCGTGAAGATCATTAATGAAATCAAGGAAATCGTCGGGCCTGAGAACGTGTTTGACGACCGGGTGGAATGCCTGTGCTATTCGCGGGATATGTCCGTTCACCGTGGGGTGCCGGACGCCGTGGTCTTCGCCAGGACCACGGAACAGGTGTCGGCCATAATGAAGATCGCACACCGCCACCGGGTCCCGGTCACGCCCCGCGGGACAGGGACCAGCGTGACCGGCGCGGTCCTTCCCATTAGAGGGGGCTTGCTCCTGGATCTCCACCTCATGAACCACATCCTGGAGATCAACCGGGAAGACTTCTACGCCCGTCTGGAACCGGGCGTTGTGTGCCTCACGTTGAACCAGATCCTGGCCAAGGACAATCTCATGTTTCCTCCCAACCCGGGCAGCGAGGCCATCGCCACCATCGGAGGGATGGTTTCAACCAACGCCAGCGGGCACCGCGCGGTCAAGTACGGCACCACGCGGGACTACATCAAAGGCCTGAAGGTAGTGCTCGCGGACGGACGCGTGGTTGAGACGGGGACAAGGGCGCCCAAGACTTCACTGGGCTATGACCTGACGCATCTGTTTTCCTCGGCCGAGGGCACCCTGGGCATCATCACCGAGGTGGTGGTGAAATTGGAACCCAAGCCTGAGTACGGGGCCCTGGCCACGGCGGTGTTCGGGGATCTGAACGCAGCCGGGGACGCCGTGACCGAGGTGACCACCTCCGGGATCAAGCTGGCGGGCTGCGAGATCATGGACCGATTCAGCCTGAAGGTGGTGGAAAAGGCCCTGGGAAAGGACGCCGGCACCATAGAGGCCCTCCTCATCATGGAGGCGGACGGGCCGCGCGAGGTGGTGGTGCGGGACATGGATCGGATCGGGGAGATCTGCCGCAAGTACGGGGTCCTGGAGTACGAGTGGACGGACGATCCGGAAAGGCGGGAGGAGATGATGAGGGCCCGGGGCGGGCTCGTGCCCACGCTCTCCCGCATAAAGCCGTTCAACCGTTTGGTCCCCATCGCCGAAGACCTGGGCGTGCCTTCGACCAAGATTCCGGAGACCATCAGGCGGGCACAGGCCATTTCGGAAAAGTACGGGGTCCTGATCGCCACCTTCGGCCACGTGGGCGACGGCAACGTCCACACTACCTTTGTCTGCGACGTGCGAAACCGGGACGACTGGGATCGCTTGAAACCGGCGGTGGAGGAACTGGTAAACACCGCCATGGAGATGAAGGGGACCTTGAGCGCCGAGCACGGCAGCGGTCTGACGCGCGCGCCCCACATGGAACGCCAGTTGGGCCCGGGCCTGGATGTGATGCGCGTCATCAAGAAGGCCCTGGACCCGGAGAACATCCTCAATCCGGGCAAAATGGCCCTGGAGGAGAAGGAAGGCGGGGCGGATATATATGACTACTTCGCCTTCAAACCGCTGGTGGAAGACCCGGACAAGATGCGGTCCCTCGGCGAGGAGGTGGACAACGAGGTCCTGGCCTGCATCCACTGCGGTTTCTGTCGCATGGGATGCCCCACCTTCAGTGTGACCCAGCGGGAAGGGAGAAACGCCAGGGGCCGGAACGCGCTGGCCTTCTATCTCATGGACGGCACGGTGGAGCCTTCCCCGGAACTGGCCGAGGCCTTTTACAGTTGCACCACTTGCCAGGCCTGCACCTACTTCTGCCCGGCCCAGATCAAGGTGGACGAGATCGTGGAAGCGGTGCGCAGGAGGCTGTACGAAGCGGGCATGGCTCCCCAGCCCGTGCTGGGGGTGCGGGACAACATCTTGAAGACGGGGAACGTTTACGCGGGCGCGCGAGAGGATCGCATTGAAATCTATCCCGCGGCCCTCAAGGAGAGGATCAAAAAGGGAGAGCTGAAAAAACAGGCCGAGACATTGTTGTTCATGGGTTGCGTGCCGAGCTACCTGGACATGAAGATGGTCCCGAGCCTGATTCAGCCCCTGGACGCCGCGGGCGTGGATTACACCACCCTTGCCATGGATGAGAACTGCTGCGGGTTTCCGCTGTTTCTGATGGGCTCGTCGGAATTCGAGGACCACGCCGCAAAAGTCATGGAGCGGATCCGGGCCACGGGCGCGCGGGAACTGGTAACCCCGTGCGCGGGCTGTTTCAAGACCTTCAGCAAGATCTATCCTCGGCTGGGGGACCTGGGCCTGGAGGTGTATCACTCGGTCCACTACCTGGAACGGTTGATCAGCGAGGGCCGTATCCCTCTCAAGGGCCGGAAGGCCGTGAAGGTGACCTACCATGACCCCTGCGACCTGGGCCGGGCCTTCCAGATCTTCGAGGAGCCGCGTAACATCCTCAAAGGGATCCCCGGGGTGGAATACGTGGAGATGGCCCGAAACCGCTTGCAGGCCCGGTGCTGCGGAGGCGGGGGCGGAGTGCAGGCCAACAACCCGGAGATGGCCGTCCAGATGGCCGCCGAAAGGGTGCGGGACGCCCTGGCAGTGGGTGCCGAGGTGATCGTCTCCGGGTGTGCGGCGTGCAAGGACAACCTCAGGAAAGGGGCAAAGGCTATTCCCAAGCAGGAGCGGGGAAAGATCAAGATCATGGACATCACGGAGATGGTCGCCAGGTCCATGGCCTGAGCCCCCCGGGCAGAGGTGAATACATGTCTGAAGACCGAAAGGCGCAAAGGAGGACCATTGAGGCCACAAAGGCCTGCCGCAGGCTCATGGAGGACCACTTCCGGGAACTGGACGAGGCGGCAAGGACCGGTTCCAGGAAGATCGCCTGGTGCACCAGCGTGGGGCCGGCCGAACTCTTGCGCGGAATGGGATTCCTGGTCTATTTCCCGGAAAACCACGGCGCCATGCTGGGTGCGACCAGGATGGCCACGGAATTGATCCCCTACGCCAATGCCATCGGCTACTCTCCGGACATCTGCTCCTACCTCACCGCGGATATCGGGTCGTATCTCCGGAAGAAGACGCCCCTGACGCGGGCGTACGGCATCGAGTCGGTGCCGCGGCCGGACGTGCTGGTGTTCAACACGAACCAGTGCAGGGACGTGCAGGACTGGTTCGCCTGGTACGCGCGGGAGCTGGGGGTCCCGCTGGTGGGAGTTCACACCCACCGGGATATCGGTCCTATCCGTTCGTTCCAGATCAAGGATATCGCAAAACAGATCGAGGAGCTGGTGCCGTTGCTGGAAGAGATTACCGGGGAACGGTTCGACATTGACCGGCTCAAAGAGGCGGTGGGCCTGTCACGGCGGACCTCGGAACTGTGGCGTGCATGCCTGGAGTCGGCAGCCGCCGTGCCTTCGCCGTGGACCTTCTTCGACGCCACGATCCTGATGGGACCGGCCGTGGTGGCCCGGGGGACCCGGGAGGCGGTGGATTTTTACGAAGTGCTCCTGGCTGAACTCAAGGAACGGATCCACCAGGGGATTGCGGCCGTGGAGGGAGAGCGGCACCGGCTGTACTGGGAGGGGATGCCGGTGTGGGGGAAATTACGGGCCCTGTCCGAGCAGCTCGCGGAGCTGGGGGCCTGCGTGGTGGCTTCCACTTACTGCAACAGTTGGATCTTCGACCAACTGGACCCGGAGCGCCCTTTCGAGAGCATGGCCCAGGCCTATACCGAGCTTTTCATTGTTCGGGACGAGGCGTACAAGGAGGAATACATCACCCGGTGCCACGAGCTCTTCCGGTTCGACGGGATGATCTTTCATGACGCCAAGACCTGCCCCAACAATTCCAACAACCGCTACGGCATGCCCGAGCGGCTGGCACGAAAGCTGGGCGTTCCCGCATTGACAATCAACGGCGACCTGAACGACCTCAGGTGCTATTCAGAGGAACAGACCCGGACCAACATCGAGGCCTTTATCGAGCAACTGGACGAAGGGGCGTGAGCGGCCCGAGGGGGCGCTTCCCGAAGAGCAAGAATTTGGTTTCCATAGTGGAAAGGCGGCCATGGGAAAGGAACTTTTCTTAGGCGTGGACGTGGGGGCATCCCGTACCAAGGTGGCGGTCCTGGATTCTGCGAGGAGCCTCGTAGGCCGTTCAGTGCGAAAGTCGGGCACGGACTTTGCCGAGACTGCGGACACCTGCCTGGAAGAGGCCCTGGCCATGGCGGGGAGGGCGCGGGAGGACGTGGCCTGCTGCGTTTCAACGGGATACGGCCGGAAGAACGTGGGCTACAGTGACACGTCCAGGACGGAAATCGGTTGCCATGCCAAGGGCTGCTATCACTATTTTCCCCGGGCGATGACGATCATCGACATCGGCGGCCAGGACAACAAGGTGATAAGGCTGGACGATGCGGGCAGGCGTCTCGGGTTCAAGATGAACCGGAAGTGCGCGGCCGGAACCGGCGCCTTCCTGGAGGAGATGTCCATGCGCCTGGACATCCCCCTGGAGGAGATGGACGCCCTTGCCCGCTCTTCGGAAGGCATGGTGGAACTGGGCAGCTACTGCACGGTTTTTTCCGCCACCGAGGTGCTGGAGAAGATCCGCAGCGGCAAGAAGGTCCCGGACATCGTCAAGGGACTCTTTTACTCGGTGATCAAGCGGATCCTGGAGATGGACACGCTGACGGACACTGTGGTGATGACCGGGGGGGTCGTGGCGCACAACCCCTACCTCGTGGACATGGTGGCGGAAATCATCGGCAGGCCCGTGCTGGTGCCGGAATACCCCCAGTTCACCGGCGCCGTGGGGGCCGCCCTGTTCGCCCTGGAGGAGACGGCGGGGTCCCCGTCGAATCCGGGGAGGTCAACAATGATGGAGGAGGTCGAAAATGCTTCAGAGTAAATGGATGCACATGGGGACGGTCTTGAAGATGCACGCCGTCAACTACCCCGACAAACTGGGATGGCAGGACAAGGCCCGGGAATTCACCTTCGGTGAGTGGAATGCGCGTTCCTGCCGCCTGGCAAACGGCCTCAAACGGTTGGGGGTGGGGCATGGGGACACCTTTGCGGTCATCGCCTACAACCGCGGGGAGTGGATGGATATCTACGCCGCGTGCGGTAAGGGGGGCCAGGTCTGCGTGCCGGTGATGTTCCGGCTGGCGGGACCCGAGATCGAGTACATCGTGAACCACTCCGAGTGCAAGGCCTTTATCGTGGAAGCTCCCTTCGTGGAACTCATCAACAGCATCAAGGACAAACTGCCGGTGCCCGGGGACGCCTACATCTACCTGGGGGATGGACCTGTGCCCGAGGGTTACGTGGGGTACGAGGAATTGCTGGCGGATTCGTCTCAGGAAGAGCCTGAGGAGTTGGTGGATGCGGCCGATATCTGGGTCGTCATGTACACCTCCGGGACCACCGGAAGGCCCAAGGGCGTCCTGAGGACCCATGAAGCGAACATGGCCCAGTACTACCTCAACAACATAAACATGGGTGTCCTCCCCACGGACAAGGTGATGCTGGTGATGCCCATGTGCCATGTCAATTCCATTTTCTACTCCTTCCCTTACACACTGGTTACGGCCCCGGTTTTCGTGTATAATATGATAAGTTTTGATCCGGAAGACCTCCTGAGGACCATCGACAAGTACAAGATCACCTTTACTTCCCTCGTGCCCACTCACTACATCATGCTCCTGGCCCTGCCCGAAGAAGTGAAGGACAGTATCGACGTCTCTTCCATTCGTCAGCTCCTCATCTCCTCGGCCCCGGCCCGAAAGGACCTCAAGTTGGCCATCATGGACTACTTCAAGAACGCCGAGCTGTGGGAGGCGTACGGGACCACCGAGGGGGGCCTGGTGAC
This sequence comes from Deltaproteobacteria bacterium, assembly GCA_019307945.1. Lineage (GTDB taxonomy): Bacteria > Desulfobacterota > DSM-4660 > Desulfatiglandales > Desulfatiglandaceae > B17-G16. The sequence continues at coordinate 49,520 of JAFDIS010000010.1, forward strand.
CCTCCTGCGGCCGGAAGACCAGTTCAAGAAGCTGGGTTCCATCGGCAAGGAGATCTTCGGGACGGATCGCATCCGGATCCTGGACGAGAATAGAAACGAGGTGCCGGACGGAGAAGTCGGAGAACTATTCTACCGCACCCCCATGCTTTTCAAGGAGTATCTCAAAGAGCCTGAAAAGACCCGGGACGCCTTTGACAACGGCTGGTCCTCGGCCGGAGACATGGTGCGCCGCGACGAGGACGGGTATTACGTCCTGGTGGATCGGAAGGCCAACATGATCATCACGGGTGGGGAGAACGTCTACCCCTCGGAAGTTGAAAGCGCCGTGGGCGCACACGAGGCCATCAAGGACATCGCGGTCATCGGTGTGCCGGATGAAAAGTGGGGTGAGGCGGTAAAGGCCGTGGTGGTATTGCACGAGGGCTACGAGCCCGGCGAGGAGCTGGCCAGGGAAATCCTGGAGTGGTCCCGGGACAAGATCGCCGGGTTCAAGCGGCCCAAGAGCATTGATTTCGTGACGGACGAGGAGATGCCTCGGACACCCACGGGCAAGATCCTGCACCGCATCCTGCGGGAAAAGTACGGCAAGTGGAGCGAAGGCTGAGAAACGGAAAAGATCCGACATCGCAAATTTCAGGACCAAAGGAGACCGAATATGTTGACCAAGGCATACATTCCCTACCGAGGATACTACAGCACCCCGTTTTGCCGGTGGCAGGGCAAGATGGCCAATGAGCACGCCCTTGTCCTGGCGTCTGAGACCAGCAAACGCTGGCTGGCGGAAAAGGGCTGGGACCCCGCCATGTTCGATTACCTGATCCTGGGTATGACCATAGGCCAGCCCCAGTGGTTCTACGGCAGCCCCTGGGCGGCGGCGGTCATGGGCGCCGAGGGCATTCCCGGCATGACCATCAGCCAGGCCTGCACTACATCCACCACCTGCCTGTTCCAGGCCGCCGTCGGGATCGAGACCGGGCAGTGGGAAAACGTCTACACCCTGATGACGGACCGCACTTCCAACGGGCCTCACACGGTGTGGCCCAACCCGAACGGACCGGGGGGAGAGGTCCTGAGCGAAAACTGGCTCATGGACAATTTCAATCGCGACCCCTGGGCCCGAAACGCCATGATACAGACTGCCGAAAACGTGTCCAAAGAGGCGGGTTTCACCAGGGAGGAGGCCGACGAGGTGACCCTGCGGCGCTATGAGCAGTACTGTATGGGCCTGGAAAACGACCGTGAGTTCCAGAAACGGTACATGTTCCCGGCCGAGGTGAGGCTCTCCAAGAAAAAGACCCTCATGGTGGAAGAGGACGAAGGCATCATGCCCAGCACGAAGGAAGGCCTGGCCGCGTTGCGCCCGGTCCTTCCGGACGGTATTCATACCTTCGGGTCACAGACTCACCCGGCGGACGGAAACTGCGCCCTTGCGGTGACCACCAGGGAGCGGGCAAAGGAGCTGAGCGCGGACGGATCCATCGAGATTCAGGTGCTCTCCTACGGGTATGCGAGGGCCAAGAAGGGTTATATGGCCATGGCCGTGGTGCCGGCCGTGAACATGGCCCTTGAAAAGGCCGGGATCAAGATCACCGACGCCAAGGTCCTCAAGACGCACAACCCCTTTGCGGCCAACGACCTGTATCTGGCAAAGGAGACGGGAATCGATGTCATGGGGTTCAACAATTACGGCTGCTCCATGATATTCGGCCATCCCCAGGGGCCGACAGCCGGTCGGTGCATCATAGAGGGAATCGAGGAGGCCGTGCTCCTGGGCGGCGGGTACATGGTATGGGGCGGTTGCGCGGCAGGCGACACGGGCGCAGCGATTGTGCTCAAGGTGGGCTGATTAGGCCTCATCTCCTCGTAACAGCTCAAGAAGAAGGGGCAGAAGGGTTTTTCTGACGCGACTGTAGGGAGGGCTGGTCGGCGAAGCCACCGCGCTTCCCCCAAGCATTGTGCTGATACATCATTCCTTGTCATCCCATATTTGAGGGCCGTTCCAACTTCGGGAACGGCCCTTTTTCTTGTGGCGATTTATCTTGAAATCGGCTATAGGGGGACCCAAGATTTTTTAAGCACTCCCGGTCAATCATCCGAATCCTGGTCCGGAATCGAGAACTATGGATGTAGTGATTCTTACGGTTGCGACCATCTTGGGCTTTTACATGGCCGCCAATATCGGATCCAACGACCTTGCCAACGCCATGGGAACGTCCGTCGGATCCTGTGCCATCACGCTGAAACAGGCGGTCGTCATTTCCATCGTGGCCAACGCCCTGGGAGCGGTGCTTGCCGGTGGGTATGTCACCGGGACCATCAGCAAGGGGATCATCGACCCATCGCTCCTGGCGCACAACCCCAATCTGCTGATGCTGGGCATGTTCGCCTCCCTGCTGGCCGCGGGGCTTTGGGTGAATCTTGCAACTTATATGGCGCTCCCGGTTTCAACGTCCCACGCCATCGTGGGCGCGGTGGTGGGATTCGGGATCCTGAGCGTGGGTGCGGGGGCCGTGACCTGGAACAAGATCATCCTGATCGTGGCAAGCTGGATCACCTCTCCCGCCATAGGCGCATTAATAGCAGGCGGCCTGTACAGGTTCATCGACAGGAAGATGATGTCTGCGGAAGACCCGCTCAAGGCCACGCATCGCTATGTCCCCTACATGGTCTTCATGGTCTTTCTGGTCCTGATCCTGTCGTTCATCTTCAAGGGCCTTAAGAATCTGAATCTGCACGTGGGGTTTTTCCAGACCGTCCTGCTGGCCATTCCCTTTTCCGTGCTGGGGGGGGCACTGGGCCTCTGGTGGGTCCGGAGACAGGCGCGCCCCGAGTGCGCCCTTAGACCGGAGCAGGAGGGGTTCACGCCCCTGGACAGGCTTTTCGCCCAGCTCCAGGTGCTCACGGCCTGCTACGTGGCCTTTGCCCACGGCGCCAACGACGTGGCGAACGCCGTGGGGCCGCTGGCTGCGATCTTTTCGGTGGTACAGACTAAGGCGGTCGCGCTGAAGGTGGAGGTCCCCTTCTGGATGCTCCTGGGAGGCGGCATGGCCGTTGGGGGCGGGCTCATGCTTTTCGGGACGCGCGTCATGGAAACCATCGGAAAGAACATCACTGAACTCACCCCCTTGCGCGGCTTTTGCGCCGAGTTCGGAGCGGCCACCACGATCCTCATTTGCTCCCGCATGGGGCTTCCCATCTCCACCACCCACGTGCTGGTGGGATCGGTTGTGGGCGTGGGGATCATGCGGGGAATGGGGACCCTCGACCTCCGGGTCCTGAAGAATATCGCTCTGTCCTGGGGCGTCACCTTGCCGTTCACGGTCCTTTTGTCGATGCTTTTTTATAAACTTTTTGTTTATATGCTGTTATAATTTTTCCATTTCGGCAGGGCGTTGAAAAGCGTGAGCCGGCGCGGGCGAGGCAAAACGATGCGAGAAGGTCAGTTTATATCTTGTGATCCTAATTTTGACCCGAGCATCGACAACCGCCGTAATTTTTCAACAGCCCGTTAGAGGGGGAGGGGGTTATGCGGCTTTTACTCAGCTCATTGTTTCACACGTCTCCGTTTGAGAACCTGCAGAAGCATGCGGACATGGTGCGGGACTGCGCGAAACTCTTCAGAGAGGCCGCCCTGATGCGTACGGGCGAGGAGCCGGCCAAATTCGAAGAGATCACCGACAAGGTGGCCCATCTGGAAAGCAGGGCGGACGCCGTGAAACGTAATATCAGAAACCATCTCCCCCGCGGTGTCCTGATGCCCGTGGACAAGTTCCAATTCCTCCAGTATGTCAGGGAACAGGATAAGGTCCTGGACGAAGTGGAAGAGGCCTTGCTCTGGCTTTCCCTCAGATCGGAGCCCATACCGGAAGCGGTGGCCGCGGATTTCAAGGACCTGGTGGAAGCCGTTATTCCCCCCATTGAAAAGCTTTCCGACCTGGTGGCCATGGCCACCGATTTCTTCAAGAGCCGAACGGAGGGGCAGCGCACCCGGATGAAAAGCCTGATCCAGGATATCCGGCAGCACGAAAACGAGGCCGACTTTCTGGAGCATGAGCTCAAGGTGAAGATCTTCCAGGAGATAGATGACGCCCTGGCCGTATTTCACCTCGTGCGTCTGGTGGAGATCGTGGGTCACATTGCGGATCATGCCGAGAACGCGTCCGACAGGATGCGAGCCATGATCGCACGGTGACAGCCATGGAGGAGGGTAGGAGCTTTTGCATCCGATGCGGGGAGTGCTGCCTGGCCGCCGGCCCGACCCTCCAACGCCCGGACTTGATCCTCGTGAGGGAAGGGGCCATTGCGCCCGAAAACCTCTTTACGATCCGCCGGGGCGAGGTGGTCAGGGACAATGTGCATGGGGGTCTGGCGCGAACGGGCGTGGAAATGGTGAAGGTCCGCGAACGGGAGGACGGGGGCTGAGTCTTTTACGACGCCGCGGGCTCCCGCTGCCGGATATACGAACAAAGGCCGGCCCAGTGCAGGGCCCTTGCCTGCTGGGACAGCACCGAGTTCATGGCCGTTTTCAAGGGGCCGCGCGCCACCCGCTGGGACCTGGTGCGGGACGGTGCTCTCCTGGCCCTGATGCGCGAGCATGAAGCACGGTGCGCCTACGAAACCCTGGCCAGCCTGGTGGCCGAAATACCGCAACAGGGAGACCGTGCCGTGGATCGCCTCCTGGAGATCTTGCGGTTCGACGCACATATCCGCCCATTTACCGCCGGCAAACTGGGCCTTGATCCCAAGCAGATGGATTTTCTCTATGGCAGGCCGCTTACCCGGACCATCGAGGTGTTCGGATTGACGGTGAGACGGGAGCCGGACGGCACATTTTTGCTCACCACGGTGGATGACCGGGAAAGGCGCAGTGTGAAATAGCCGAAAAGGCAGGGAGGGGGATCTGTTTTTGAGTCCCGGGTCTTGAAGCGGGGAGGGTTTCGTGCCTCGGGTGAAGCCGGCAGGCGGAACGGGCGGTGAGGCCTTGAGGCTTTCACCGCAGATTAGGAAGAGGGGGAAGCCCAGGAGCTTGCAGGACCCAAATTGGGAGACATGAAGCGGGCCTGTCCCTCGCGCACGCGGACCACCCGAACCCACCCACCCCAACCAACCCAAGCAGCCCAACAAACCCAAGTAACCCAAGTAACCCAAGCAACCCAACAAACCCAAGCAACCCAAGCAGCCCAACAAACCCAATTAACCCAAGTAACCCAATGAACCCAAGTAACCCAAGTAACCCAACAAACCCAAGCAACCCAAGTAACCCAAGTAACCCAATCAACCCAAGTAACCAAAAAAGGGAGCCGGGTTTTCCCCGACTCCCCATCGTTGGTTTGTTTGATGTTTGTCCGGACTAGAACAGGCCGGTCACCTTGCCGGTGTTGACGTCGACGTCCACACGCCGGAAGGCCGGGTTGGAACTGGTGCCGGGCATCAGGCTGATGGTGCCGGCGCAGGGGCAGAGGAACTTGGCTCCCGAGTAGATCAGCACGTCGCGGATGGGCAGCCTCCAGCCCTTGGGAACACCCTTGAGGGCCGGGTCGTGGGAGAGGCTCAGGTGCGTCTTGACCATCATGGTGGCGTACTCGTCGTACTTGGAATCGCCTTCCAGCATCTTTGCCTTGGCCTCAGCCTCGGGCAGCCAGTCCACGCCGTCGGCGCCGTACACCTCGCGCGCTATTATGTCCACACGATCACGGAGTTTCGTTTCCAGGGGGTAGAGGAACTTGAACTCGTTCTCCTCATCACATGCCTCTTTCACCGCCTCTGCGAATTCGATGGCGCCGTCACCGCCGTCCGCCCAGTGGGTGGACACGGCACAGCGAGCCTTTGCTTCTTCCGCATATTTACGGACCAGGGCGATCTCGTCCTTGGTGTCGGTGTGGAAGCAGTTGATGCAGACCACCGGGTTGATCCCCGCCTTGCGGATCGTGTTGATGTGATGGACCATGTTGGAAACGCCCTTTTCGAGGAGTTCCAGGTTTTCTTTGGTGTAGGCCTCATCCAGGGGGATACCGGCCACGACCTTGGGACCGCCGCCGTGCATCTTGAGAGCGCGGATCGTGGTGGTGAGCACGGAGACGTGGGGCTTCAGGCCGCTATAGCGACACTTGACATTCCAGAATTTTTCAAACCCGATATCCGCGCCGAAACCACTCTCGGTCACATGGTAATCGAACATCTTGAGGCCGATGCGGTCGGCGATGATGGAGGACTGCCCCACCGCGATGTTGGCGAACGGCCCTGCATGCACCATGCACGGCTGATACTCGGCCGTACACATGAGGGTGGGATTGATGGTGTTTCTCATCCACGCGGTCATGGCGCCGCCCACTTCCAGGTCGCCTGTGGTCACGGCCTTTCCGCTCTTGTCGAAGGCCAAGGTGATCTCGTCAAGACGCTTGCGCAGGTCCGCCAAGTCCCTGACAACGGAAAGGATGGCCATCAATTCGGAGGAGACGGCGATCCCGAACTTGGACTGCATGGTGAAGCCGTCGTACCGTCCTCCCAGACCGATTACGATATTCCGCAGGGACTGGGCGCAGAAATCCAGGATCCAACCCATTTCCACGCGGGTGGGGTCGATGTTGAGACGCCGCATACCCGTCAGACGCTGGAGTTGTTCGTCATTGTAGTTACGCTCGTGCTGCATCCGGGCGGTGAGAGCCACCATGGCCAGGTTATGGGCGTTCATTATGTCGTTGATGTCCCCGGTCAATCCGAGGGAAAATTCCGTCATGGGTATGAGGATGGAATTTCCGCCGCCAGCCGCGGTTCCCTTGATATTCATGGTGGGTCCGCCTGAAGGCTGCCGCAGGCATCCGCCCACGTTCAGGCCGAGTTTGCCCATTCCTTCCATCAGGCCCACCGACGTGGTGCTTTTTCCTTCACCGAGCGGCGTGGGGGTAATGGCCGTGACCTCGATGTATTTTCCGTCAGGTTTGTCTTTGAGCCTGTTGATGATCTTCAGAAAATCCAGTTTGGCCAACCTGCCCATGGGCAGGACCTCTTCCTTTTCCAGACCGAGTTTTTCTTGCCACTCATCGGGCATGGGCATGTTCTTCTCGGCAGCCTCTGAAATCTGCCAGTCTTGCATCTTTACTGCGTCGTAGGCCATAAGCGCTTTCCTCCTTCCAAATGATGAAATGGTTGCGGGGGCGGGGCCCCCGACCCCGGCCGAGTTTATGAACCGCGTTGTTCCGGCACCCCTCTATCGCCCCGCTCCGGTACTCAGCCGGGCACCGCAAGGCGTCTGGATCGTCATACGGTGCCCGGGTCAAGGGATGCGACCTTCTCCGAAGCAGCCCCTCACCTATCACAAAAAATATGGCACGTCAAGCCTAATCGGTTCGAATAATTCCTATGAATTTAAGAGGGTTATGTGCTGTTCCGATCTGCTCTCGATTTTTGTTTGAATCAATCGGCAGGGATGTGATGTAATGCCTTGCCAGGTGCCGCAACGCCCCCCCGGGGGGGGGCCGCGACAATGCCCCGGCCGGAAGCGCGGGCGCGGCGTGGTTGCGGAGGCAAAAACAACAGGTACGTGGGAGAGGAACTCAAATGTCTGAGAGACAAGATCGATTGGGTTTCATCGGCGCGGGAAACATGGCCACCGCCCTGGTAAAGGGTCTTCTTCAGAGCGAGACCTATAGAGAAGATCAGATGCTTGTGTCGGATCCCAGACCCGAGGCGCTGGAGGCCATGCGGGATCTGTTCGGCGTGGTTTCCCTCGAATCGAACCGCGAGGTGGTGAAGGCATGTGGGACCGTGCTACTTTGCGTCAAACCCCAGCAGATGGGAGATGTCCTGGAGGGGATCAGTGGGGCGGTGGGAGCCGAGCACCTGGTGATTTCCATAGCCGCCGGGATTCCCCTGAAGATGATCCGGAGGTACCTGGGCGAGGATGTGCCCCTGGTCCGCGTGATGCCCAACACACCCGCTCTGGTCCAGGCGGGGGCGAGCGCCCTGGCACCCGGCCCGGGCACCGCGCGGCACCACCTGGAGACGGCGGAAAAGATCTTCGCAGCCGTGGGCGAGACCGTGGTGGTGGAAGAGGACAAAATGGATGCGGTCACTGCACTGTCGGGCAGCGGTCCCGGTTACGTCTTCCGCTTCATGGAGTGCATGGTGGCTGCAGGTGCGGCGGTGGGGCTGGAGCAGGAGACGGCCCGCCGTCTGGTACTTCAGACTTTCCTGGGCGCAGCCCACCTGGCCAAGGAATCTCCGGATTCCCTGTCCAGGCTCAGGGAAAACGTCACATCCCCGGGTGGTACCACGGCCGCGGGACTGTCGGTTTTCGAAGAGATGGGTCTGGAGAAAATGATCCGCGAGGCGGTGGCCGCCGCGTGCAGGAGAGGCGAGGAACTGGGTCGGCGGTACTGAGGCGTTCCACGGGACCCTTACGTCAAGGGCGTGTGCAAGGCTCCGGTATAAGCGCTTCAAGGGTGTGAAGGCTCCGTGAAATAGGGGTTCATGCCTTTGTCCATTATGCCGGAAGTCTCGGTGGGATCAAGCCCCCCGCCGCAATGCCGGAATTCATGGGGCGATTCAACCCGGCGGCTTGTTCGGCCGATAGACCTGGAAAGGATGCGGCCCGAGTCTCCCGGCGATCGCGGGGCCGCACCCGCCGCAACGAGAAGAGGGGAGTGGAAGACATGAGAGACAAGCGGGTGGTTCTCCTGGTTGAAGATGACGAATCCACGCGGGAATTGTACAAGAAGATCTTGTCCGATCTGCGGGACATCCGGATCATCACCGCCGCCAACGGTCGCGAGGGCCTGGACAAGATACGCAAGAACATGCCCGAGGTGGTGGTGAGCGATCTCATGATGCCTGAGATGGACGGCAGGGAACTCTGCCGCAAGATCAAGATGGACCCCGCCTCCGAACTTTCGGGCACCTATTTCATCATGGTGAGCGCCAAGGGGGACAAGGAGGACAAGATCAATTGCATGAAAGAGGGGGCCGACGACTACCTTCGCAAGCCCGTGGACCCCGACGAACTGGCGGCCCGGGTTAAGGTGGGGCTCCGGATCACGTCCCAGCTCCGCCGTCTGGAGATGGAGACACGGGCCATGTTCGAAAGGATCGACGTCCTACTGATCCTGGACGGTGGTTGCGCCCCAGGCTACAACCCGGTGACAGCCTTTGTGACCTACCACGTGGAGGCCCTGGGAAGAAAGGTCTACGGCACCCTCGAAGGCTTCAAGTCCCTGGTGAGCGGGAAGGACGAGGATTTCGTTCGTCTCGTCTATGATCCCGTTTTGTTCAAGAAAATGGATCACATACCCGGCGTATACCATGCAGCGCCCCTGTCCGAGTGGCGGGGTGCGCTGCTCCGCAGCGAACGATACCGGGACTTCGTACACGAGGAGATCCAGAAAAAGGCCGCCCGAACCGTGCAGGAGCGTGAGGTGCAGGCCATCATCGGCATCGGAGGCAACGGCACCTTCAAGGGGATCGAGGCCCTCTGCCGGTGGATCCCAACGTCGGTCCAGGTCTTCTTCATCCCCGTGACCATAGACAGCGACATCGCGGGCACCGAGTGCATCGGGGAGAACACGGGCATCGAGATGGGTTCGGAAAAAATCCGCTGTTACATGGCCGACGCCCGCACTCACAAACGGACATACGTCATTGAGATGATGGGGGCAAGCAGCGGATTTCACGCCCTTCATTCCTGTCTGGGCTCGCGAGCCCACCTGGCGATTCTTCCCAACACGGTCATCGACCACAGGGCCGTGGTTGAGGCCCTCAACCGGAGGGAGAGCTGCGTCATCGTGGTGGCCGAAGGCTACAAGCGGGAAGAACGGGAGGCCATGGGTTCGAAAGACAACGCAGCGGAGTTTTTCTACAAGGAACTGCTGGCCACAGGGATCCCCATCGAGCGCAAGGTGGTCTGCGAGGCCTTTTCGCGGGATATTCGGGGGGCTGCGCCCAACAACCAGGACATCACCCTGGCCCAGCGCATGGCCTATAACGTGGCCGCGTATCTCAAGGCAGGGACCTCGCGGCTCATGCCGGCGGTGCAGTCCGGCCGCGAGTATGCCATTCCCTTCAACCAGATCCATACGGACAACATGGTTGAAGAGGCCCTTCTCGCCCTGTCGAATCGTCTCACATCGCCTTCAAAAGCTGATTCGCAGCGGTAAGCATGGGGTCCCACACCGGACCGAAGGGGGGCGCATAGGCCAGGTCGCACTGGGCGAACTCCTCAACGAGCATTCCGGCGTGAAGGGCCACGGCGGGCGCATTGATCCGATGCGCCGCTCCTTCCCTGCCCACCATCTGCGCGCCCAGGAGGCGGCCTGATTTTCGGTCCCCCACCAGCCGCACTCCCAGGGTGGTGTTCCCGGGATGGGCGTGCGCCCTGCTGCGTCCTTTGATAATCACTTCGGCCGGCTCGAAACCCGCCCGTGAAGCCTCCTCCGGAGTGAGCCCGGTTCGGGCCACCTGCATGTCGAAGACCTTGAATACCGCAGTTCCCACTACGCCCCGGACCTCCGTGGGTCTGCCCGTGACATTGTCCGCCACTGCCCAGCCGGCGCGATTGGCGCGGAGCGCCAGGGGAATCCAGACCCTATCCCCCGTGACCACATGAAAGGCGTCGGCGCAATCCCCCGCGCTATAGATCGTGTCATGGGAGGTACGAAGCGTCCGGTCCACGGCCACGGCGCGGGAAGGCCCCAGTTCCAGACCCGCCTCCGCGGCCAGATCGCTGTTGGGTTTGACCCCCACGGCCACCAGCACAATGTCCGCCTCGAGCGCCGGACCGTCACAAATGACCCTTAGTCCCGCGCCCGCCTCTTCGATTCCCGAGATGCCGCATCCCGTGTGCAGGACCGCCCCCCGCTCTTCCACCTCGCCGCGCACCATGGCGGCGAGATCCGGGTGAAGCCAGGGTAGAAAAATCGGCCTGGGCTTGACCATCTCCACTTGGATACCGCGTTCCACAAAGGCCTCGCACATCTCCAGGGCGATGTATCCCATGCCGATGATGACGGCCCGTTTCACGGTGTGGGTTTCCAGGAATGCCTTGATACGCCTCCCGTCCTGAAGGCTCTTGAGGCACATGACACCCTCGAGGTCCATGCCCGGCAGGTCGGGAACAATGGGAGAGGCCCCTGTGGCCACCAGGAGCCGGTCAAAAGGCTCGACAAATTCACCGCCCTCGCTGCTGCGACCGCGCACCTGTCCCCGGTCAGGATCTATGACATCCACGCGGTGCCCGGTCCGAAGATCGATACCCTGTTTGTCGCGAAAGACCCGGGCCTCGCGGACCACGAGTTCATCAATTTTTCTCCGGGGATCCGCGATGTTGTAAGGCATGCCGCACGCGCTGTAAGATACATCCCCGCTCTGCTCGAAAACCGTTACCTCCAGCTCCGGCATGTTTCTCTTGGCGCGGCTTGCGGCGCTCATGCCGGCCGCGTCCCCTCCAATGACAACGAATCGCATGTGTCTGCCTCCTTGTCGGGTGATTGTTCGGGAGTAGGATATTACAAGGTGACGGGATGGGGAAGGGAAAGATTCTTGAGGGCTGAATTTTGGGCCTTGAGTTGCATGGAGGATTTTCACGGGTTGACAGGTCCGGACTAATGATTTACGGTTAAATCAGAAAATCAGTAATAGCAGAAATGCAGTAGGAGTTACCGAATGGATGCCACGATACAGGTGCGTCAGCGGGGCATGTTCACCTTACCGGCTGAATTACGGGAGCGATACAAGATCAAGCCCGGGGATACTTTCCGTTTGGTTGACCTGGATGGTATTTTTGTGCTGACTCGAATGGTGCCCCTTGTCCCGGAGCTGGCTCGCGAAATCGAGAGGGCTCGCCTGGAGGCGGGGCTGAGTGTGGAAGATATGCTCAAGGCCTTGCGGGAGCAGCGGGAACGTTACACGGCGGACAAGTATGGCCCGAGCGAGGAGTAGACCCTCCATATTTGTAGATGCCGATGTGATCTTCGCCGGCGCCGCGGCTCCATCCGAGTATGGGGCCAGTCATGTGATATTGCGGATGGGAGAAATTACGCTTGTCGATTGTATTGCATCGGAACAGGTCGTGACGGAGGTTGAACGGAACCTTGCAGACAAGCTGCCCGACAAACTGCCGGAGTTTCATCTCCTGGTGAAACGGTCGCTGCGCATTGTCGGCGATCCGCATCCGAATGACCTGGCTTCGTACCGGGGACAGGCGGACCGAAAAGATCTGCCAATTCTGGTTGCCGCCGTCAGGGAGGGATGTAGGTATCTGTTGACCTTCAATGTTCGGCATTTCAAGCCTCCCTCTGATGTGATCAGGGTATTGCGACCCGGCGAGTTCCTTTCCGTGATTCGCAGCCTCTTGAGCACACTGGACGCGTCCGGCTGAGCGCGGTGGATGGCTGGGGTTGTGAGGGCCCGGTAGGTTCTTTGTGGGAGAGCCTCTGGGACGGGGTGATTTTCTCCGCTACGCTCGCTCCGACCTCCTGTCTCCGCTCGCTGCGGATCTCGTCCCTCCGGCGTCCATGCCTCCCGGGACGAGGATACGCCGCTCCGAAAAACACCCCGTCCCAGGCTCTCTGAGGCGGTGCTGGACCCCCATGCTTATTCCATTCGCAAAGAAGAGAGGGTGTCAGTCCGGCACGAGTGCGGGGGGATGTTTTCCGGCAGGTGGGTGGCGGGAGGCGACAAGCTCTGTGAGCGCGGTGGATGGCTGGGGTTGTGAGGGCGCGGTAGGTTCTTTGTGGGAGAGCCCGGGACGGGGCATTTTTCTGCGCTACGCTCGCTCCGACCTCCTGTCTCCGCTCGCTGCGGATCTCGTCCCTTCGGCGTCCATGCCTCTCGGGACGAGGATACGCCGCTCCGAAAAACACCCCGTCCCAGGCTATCTGAGGTGGCGCAGGAGCCTCCTACTTTTCACTTTCGGTGAGGGGACAACTTTTGGAGGCAGTGGGAGATTATTCCTGATGTGGGTTGGAGAGGTTTTTCGTGATGCAGAAGAGTTGGTGAGGCTGTGGAAAAAGGTTCAGATGTAAGGCCCCCGAAGGTCCGAGGAGGGAGGCGTACGTGATTGTACGCCGCAGTGACGAGGGCCGAGGGAAACGCAGCAGATGGGCCTTTTTCCACGGCCTCCTGGAGACCGGGAACGCGGAGGGGGAGAGTATCCCCCGCGGGTAAGTCGTAGAAAGGACCAGGCCGGAAGACTTTTCACCTGCAGGAAAATATTCCCCGCACGGTTGGGTCCCCAAAACCCCCGTGCCGGAGGTCCCGCGGTGTTTTGGGCCCGCCGTGTTCATTGAACAGCGGCCCGGGAGAGGGGCGGGTCAAGCAAAAAGAATTTTCCTTGCCGCTTGTATCTGTTTAAGTTATCAAGAAAAATGTTCGAAATAGAAACAAG
>JAFDIS010000070.1 GCA_019307945.1 Deltaproteobacteria bacterium
TTATTTTCCACTTCTCTAAAAACACTCGAGACGCTCTCATCGCTAACGGCTTGACGCTGAAGATAAAGCATCCCGATGATAACCTGCATGTTGTTCTTGGTCCGATGGTAAAGCTCTCGGAGGAGTGCATCCTTTTCCTTCAAAGAACTATAAGCTCTCTCCTGGGCCTCCTTCAGTGGAGTAACGTCGCGGCAAATCCCGCCGACGGCCGTTATCTCAGCCCCGAGCAGAATCGGGTATAGGGTATACTGGTGCCAGGTCGCGTATGCCGTTTCGGCAACGGCGTACTCGCGGGTGACAGGTTTTTTGGAAATGAGCACATCCTTCAGCATGCTTTCCAGCGCCGACGCAAGATCAGGCGGATATATTTCGTGAAGAGGGCGCCCAACCACATTATCCGCGTTGTGGTATGAATCGGGGAAAAAAGAGGTCATTTTGTTATTGCTCGTAACAAAGGTACCATCCCGGTCGAGCATAAAAATATGATCTGATGAGGATTCGACGAGTGCCTTCAACATCGCATCGCTTCGCTCTTTCAGTTCATAGGATTGTTCCCGTATCCTCAGAAATGTAGTGAGCCGAGCCCGGAGTTCCGCTTTCGTGAACGGCATGGGCAGGACATCATCAAAGCCGAATTCAAGCCACCTCGATATGGCGTTCTTTTTTCTCACCGCCACCAGAAGAGCCGTAAATACGTCCGAACACTTCTTTATCCGCACGAGTATCTCTCCGTGCCGCCGCCCGGACTCTTCATCGGTGATGATAATGCTTATTTCCTTCCAGTCCGGAAGCGTTATGTCATTGATGTCGAGAGCACGAGAGCAATGTCCGAGAGACCGCACAAATTCCTCCATGAGGCGCAAGTCCCCTTTACCCGAGAATATTAAGCCAATGTTATGTGAATGAAGTATCATCTTCCCTGTTTGGTTCCCGGTTTCTTTTCCCGAATCGTTGGGACACCTGAAAGTATCCCCACCAGATTTTCCAACTTTTCTCCTATCTTAAAGCCTGTCGGGGACAATGTCACTTCCCGCAGTTCAGATTGGGACAGACCGTGCCTCTTTTTCATGCATCCTATGACCCTGGCCAATTTCCCGCGGCGCTCCACGTAACGCAACAGCAGGATGTTGTCGGCGAGAAAACTGATCCCGGCTTCCGTCATTCGCAGATCACCGGTGATATTTTCCGTTTCATTGACCAATAAAATCGTCGCTCTCTGGCTCTTGAGATAGTGCATCAGGTTCTGAATATGGGCTACTGTGGACCCGAATTGGTCCATCGCCATATGGTATCCCCTGAGGCTGTCAAGAGCCACCACATCGCGACCCCCCCCCGCTGTCTCATCGCGAATCATGGCCAGCAACTCGTCCGGGTAAAGTTGCAAGGGGTTGATATATCTGATTCGAAGCGAGCCATTTTCCAGCAACGGATCAAGCTGCATACCAAAGTTCTCCGAGCGGCGCAAAACGGATTCCTTAGTTTCCTCGAACGCATACAGGGCCGCCTGTTTTCCGGCCCGTGCCGCCTGAGCGAGAAAATGAACCGCGAGGGTGCTTTTTCCAGTTCCAGAAGGGCCGGTAAAGATGGTCACGGTTCCCGATTCAAGACCTCCCCCCAAAAGCTCATCCAATTTAGGGATGTTGGACATGACCATCTCGCCCGTCAGCTTCACGTCCTTGCACGGTTCTATGACGTGGGGAAAGACCTCTATGCCCTTGGATGTAATTCGCATTGGGTGCGTTCCAGCCAGAAAATCCGATCCGCGAAATTTTTGGATATGGATGCTTCTAAGATCGATCAGACGCTCGGGCGAAATCTCCTTTTCCAGATATATGATTCCATCCACCGCCGATGAAATGGCCGAATCCTGCGTTATAGCCGAAGGTTCGCACGAAAGAAGGGTGGTGCAGTTGAGTCGTACCAGGAACCTTAACAGGGAAAAAAGATGTCGGCGAAATTGGTACGCATCGGTAGAAAACTGACGCAACTGGGTTATTGAATCAATGACAAGCCGTTGAGGTCGCTTTTCTTCAATGATGTCACAAATCCTCTCCCAGACGGGCGTGTACTCCACCTCGCTGGGCGGAAATACGTGATATTCATCATAATCCGTCACCACAGACGTTGCCGCGACCGAAAAATCCACCACTTCAATCTGGTCAAGATTCCACCCAAAACCTGAAACGTTCTGTTCCAATCCCGCAGGCTCCTCGACCATGCTGATGAACACTCCCTTATCGCCCATCTTCCGCCCGTCAAGCAGCCATTGCAGGGACAGAATCGTCTTTCCCGTGCCGGGGGCACCTACCAAGACATAAGTGTGCCTCGAAAGAAAACCTCCTTTCGTTACCCGGTCCAGTCCGGGAATCCCTGTTGATATCCTTCTGTTGTCCGCCATTTATCTCACTCCTTTACAGGATGCTGATTACCGCATCCTTGTTTTGCACTGGGTCTCCGGATCTCCAGGCCGCATACGCTCGCTCGCGAGAGGATCTTACCCCTCATTCATTTCCAAAAGCATTCAACTTCCGCCTCAGGGTATTCAGCCCGATTCCCAGGAGGCGGGCCGTCATGGATTTATTTCTGCCCGCCAACTCGTACACGCGGAGAATATGATCCTTTTCCACTTGCCAAAGGGGCGGGATCGCTCCTGGTGAGGCCGGGAATTCTCGAGTCGCTTTCACGCTCCTCTTGCGCAGGTCGGGGGGAAGATCGTCCCGCGTAATCCTCCCTCCGTCGCACAGATTGACAGAAGCCTGGATGATGGAACGAAGTTCTCTGATGTTCCCCGGATAATCATAGGCCAGGAGCACCCGCAAGGCATCTTCGTCTATTGTGCAAGGCTGTTGCGTTCCACATAGTTCTCTGAGGAAATGGTTTATCAATACCGGGAGGTCTTCTTCTCTTTCTTTGAGAGGCGGTAAGTGGAGCCAAGCGCCCTTCAAACGATAGTAAAGGTCTTTTCGAAATGCCCCCTTTGCCATCAAGTTCTCCAGATCTGCATTGGTGGCGGCGATAAAGCGGACGTCCACCTTCCTGCGAGAGCCGGCCCCCAGCTTGAAAAACTCACCCTCCTGCAAGACCCTGAGAAGTTTTCCTTGTAATTCCATAGGCATGGCGCCAATTTCATCCAGGAACAGCGTCCCATGATCTGCACGCTCCAGGTGCCCGGTTCGATCCTTTTCGGCGCCGGTGAACGCACCTTTGGTATGACCAAAAAACTCGGCATCAAAAAGGGTGCTGCTAAATGAAGCCATATTTACTGCAGTGAAGGGAAGTTTTGCCCGGGGGCTGGCATCGTGTATAGCTCTTGCCAGGAGTTCCTTGCCGGTGCCGCTTTGGCCGGTGATCAAGACAGGAACGTTGCTTGCCGCGTGGAGTTCCGCTTCTTTCAATATATCTTGAACAGAAGAGGAGGCCGTGACAATTGACTTGAATGCCTCCGGAGCCGCAAGCCAGCGCGGTTTCTTTGTTTTCTTAAGGTTCAAGATGTCCAGGAGACGCTTGCGTTCCAGGGCATGACCTATTTTAAGACGAAGTTCTTCGATCGATACCGGTTTGACGATATAGTCGTATGCCCCTTTTTTGAGACAATCCACCGCCACGCCCGCCTCGTTCACCGCAGTGACCATGATACACTCTGTATCCGGGCTTGTATTCTTGATCAACTCCAGGATTTGCACTCCGTCCATGCCCGGCATGGTGATATCTATAAGGGCGAGATCAAATGTCTCTCCGCCCCTAAAAAGGGTTGCGGCCTTCAAAGGGTCACTTTCCAGGTGCACATTCCTGAATGCGGACACCAAAAGTCCCCTCCTTACGCTCTCGAGAAAATCGATCTCATCATCTATAACAATAATAGTGTTCCCCATGATTCGAATCTCCCGATCATTCGACTCTCTCGGCATTTGCTCCAGGCAGTATGACAGCAAACGTGCTCCCTTTTTCCACTTCGCTTTCCACCTCCAGGCGGCCCCCCATCTGTTCCATGAGCCTGTGGCAGACGCTCAACCCCAGGCCGGTGCCTTCCCCAACAGGCTTAGTGGTAAAAAAAGGATCGAATATCCTCCCCAAACTCTGTTCATCGATGCCACAGCCGTTGTCCGTTACTTTGATGATCAATGGTTCTTCAGGTTTTTTGGGGGGAATGACATGAAGCCTCACCATTGATTCCTCTTTGTCCGATGCCTGGACCGCATTTATGAGCAGATTGATCAATACCTGCTGAAGCGCTTCAGGATCCGTGCGAATCTCCAGCCTGCCCTCTGGGATTATCACTTCAAAGGACTTGACCATCGCGTGGATCTTCCTCTTGCATATGGCAAGGGCCCTGCTGATAATTTTTCTAAGATCCACCTTGCGCAATTCCGTTTTGGCCTTCTCTCTGACAAACTCTCTCAGGCCGGACACGGTGGAGGTTATCCGGTCGGACCCGTTTTGGATGTTGTCCAGGATTCGAAACAGATCCTTCCGAAAATCCTCATACGCGATGCCGAAGAACTCAACATCAGAATTCCTCGCCGCATAATCGTCAATAATAGGCATCAGCTTATTCAGATACTCGCGCAGAATTGGGATATTGAAGGCAATAAAGTTGTTGGGATTGTTGATTTCATGGGCGATCCCTGATACGAGATAGCCTAGAGAGGCGAGCTTTTCGTTTTGAAAGAGATATTGCTCTATCTTCTTCCGTTCGGTGATATCCTGAACCATGCCCAGTACTGCAATAGGGGCCCCGCTCTCGTCCCGGATCAATGAAGCATGTACCATGGCAGGGAAGACCGTGCCGTCCCGACATGCCTGGGGGATTTCACCCGCAAAGCTTCCTTTCTCCAGGACCTGTCGAAAAGCGGCATCTGCCTTCGGCATGGACTTGGGGTCATGGAAAATGGAGAAGTGTTTCCCCACCAATTCACCGGGGGCATAGCCGCGAGTTTCTGCAAAGGACAAATTCGTGTACAGGACTTTCGCCTCCAGGTCCAAGAGCGCTATCCCCTCGCCACAATGTTTCACAGCGTGAGAGAGGAGCAGCAGTTCCTTTTCTCTTGCCTTGCGCTTTTCTATTTCATCTTGCAATTGTCTGTTTATTTGCAGCAGTTTTGCGGTTCGTTCTTTCACGCGAGCTTCCAGTTCCCGGTTGAGTTTCTTCAACTCCTCCCGGGCACTTCGTATTTCGGTCACATCGCTTAAAACACCCCGGATACCGCTTAACCGTCCGTCTTCGAAGGTCGCCTTTCCATGAAAGCGCATCCAGTGCGTCTCGCCGGTTTTCGAGACAACACGAGATTCTATCGGCATCTCCTTGCCTGCAAGAACTTCCCGGAACCGATTCAGCATCCGGGGGATATCGTCCGGGTGAATCAGGTCGGTAAAGGGGCGCCCCACCAGCTCTGATGGCGTGATATAACCGTACATGCCAACGGAAGGACTGACGTACGTGATAATCCCCTTTTGATCAACAGAGTAGACAACCGCATTCAGATTTTCCACCAGGCTGCGATACCGTTTCTCGCTTTCGGCCCTGAAAAGAGCAATTTCAACCGCAGCGCAGACCTCATGCTCTTCAAAAGGCTTCACGAGGATTCCAAAAGGCCTCATTTCGGCGGCCCTTTCAAGCGTCTCTTTATCCGCATCGCCCGTCATAAAAATGATGGGTATCGAAAGGGCCTCGTGTATCCGACCGGCAACCTCGATCCCATCGAAACCACCCGGCAGTTCCGTATCCATCAGTATGATATCCGGCGGATCCTTTACCGTAAATTGCAAGACATTCTCGCTAGATTCCACCACCGTCAAGGTATTGTGATGTTTTGTACGTAAAGTACGGAAAACAGGGCTTTCAATTTCTTGTTTACTTCCGACAATCATTATTTTTGCCATGGCGTTTATCCTTGGTTCAAGGCCGTAGCAGTTAGCTTTTTATATCAAATCTAAGGCATACAGATCCAAAATACACCTTGACTCATTCCGGCAGAGCCTTCATGAGACCCCAACCAAAAGCCCCACGGGCAGACCCATACCATCACCTGGTTTCACCCAGTTGATCAGCAATCAACTGGACTCAGTGCTACAACCTCCCCCATCAAGATATTCATCTATGGCCATGGCGCCAGGCCGGTAGAGTGCAATACTCTCCCCGGACACGAAACAATGATCTTTTTCACGCACGAGGTTGCCTGTCTCCACCGCGCCCGCAGATCACGCACATGTATGGAAAACTTGGAGAGGAAACCATCAAACGCATCTATTTTGCCGTTGAGGTGGCCCTGAAGAGCCGACTGGAATCACATAGAAACGGACAGAACGTGTTTTCATTCCCAATAGGATAGGACGCATGAAAAATTGGAGTCGCTGAAATCCGATCTGACAGTTGCCATTTCTGAAAACCTTTGAAGGTCCCTTGTCTTCATGCGGCGCGTGTATTCTCGCCGGCCCGCCATCTCTTAGCCGTCATTTCTACATGTCCCCATGGTTCCATGGAGCAACATAAATCCCTAAGATATACACCCGATAAGCCTTGTCAAGTGCCTTGAATGGAATTGTTCGGGAGCGTTTCCTGCAAATGTGGAAATCTTCCGCCTCGTTCGCTAAATCCGGAGGGGATCCTTTTAAAATCGTTGGATTTTTTCAAGTTTTAGGAGCCGACCTAATGAGTCACGACCCGGGCCAAGAGCCTTCCCACGCGGCGTAGGCTCTGGAGGCTGTCTGCGGGCAGGAGGTGATCCACGTAGGGCAAGGCCACTTTCATCCCCTGGCAGATGGGCTCATAGTCAGGATCCCCGGCCAGGGGGTTGAGCCAGATCACCGTGTGGGATTTCCTCCTCAGATTTCGCATCTCCCGTTCCAGCAAAACCCTGCCGCCCAAGTCCCACCCGTCGCTGAGGATGACCACCACGGTGCGCCGATTCAGGAGCGTAACCCCGTGTTCCTGGTTGAATTGATGGAGGGAATAACCGATGCGGGTCCCGCCCGACCATTCGGGCACTTCCCGGGAAATTCGTTCCAGGGCCTTTTCCAGGCTCAGATGCCGTATGAGCGTGGTAATGGGGGTGAGCGAGGTGGAAAACACGAATACCTCCGCCCTGGATCCGATCCCACGAATTCCCAGGAGAAACGGCATCACGAATCGGGCGTAGCGGTCCATGGATCCGCTCACGTCGGCGAGAATCACCAGGCGCTTGAGACGTTTTCGTTTCTCCCGGTAAAATAGGTCCAGTGGAACCCCGCCCGTCTTGAGACTCTTCCGCATCATCAGGGGAAAATCCAGGGTCCCGCCCTTGCGGCTCCTCCTGGAACGGCGGGTCTTTTGAACAGTGAAAGGGGCCATGAGCCTTTTCAGGGTCAGCTCGGCCACCTGCACGTCCTGCTGGTCGAAATCGGCCAGGTTCTTCTTTTCGAGCTCGGACACCGGGCTGTAGGCCACCCCTTCCAGCCACGCCCTTTCTTCCGGCCTGTCCGCCTCCGTGCTCGTATCCGTTTCCACATCGGGCAAGAACTCCCCGCCCGGGGCCCTCTTCTTCTCCCCGTGCCCGCCCGAAGGGGATTCCCGCGTTTCCTCCGGCGGTTCCTCCTGCGCGGCGTCGAGATACTCGTGGAAGAGAGATTCGAACTGGGCCCATTCCATGTCGCTCGATACGAGATTCGCGCGCAGGGCGTTGAAAAAATCCCCCCGCAGCGACAGGTCGATCTGTCCCAGACACCGCAACGTGTCCAGCACGGCGCTCTGGAAGACGCGAAAGCCCCTGGACTTTAGAAACAGGGCAAAGCCCGCCACCCAACCCGCCACTCCCGGGGGCGTGTCGGGTTGTCCCTCTCTAAAGATAGGCCGCCCGTTTTTCCTCATCCGACCAGATCTCTTCCTTGAACTTCCGGATGTCTTCCTCATACTTGAGGATGCACCCCAGGGTCTCTTCCACCACGTCCTCGTCCAGGGCGTTGCGATTCATGGCCAGGAGCGCCCGGGCCCAGTCCAGCGTCTCAGAGACGCCGGGCTTTTTCAAGAAATCCACATCCCGCAACCTGTGCATGAAGCCTGCCACGGCCTTTGCAAAGCGATCCTCGATACCGGGCAGCCGGGTCTTGATGATGTCGTACTCCTTCTCGATGGAGGGGTATTCGATCCAGTGGTAGAGGCATCGTCTCTTCAGCGCGTCATGCACGTCACGCGTGCGGTTGGAGGTGACCACCACCATGGGCCTCCTCTCGGCCTTCAGTGTCCCGATCTCGGGGATGGTGATCTGGAAGTCGGCCAGCACTTCAAGTAGAAAAGCCTCGAATTCCTCGTCCGACCGATCAATCTCATCGATCAACAGAACCGGGGCACGCTCTCCGTCCCACTGGATCGCCTCCAGCAGGGGTCTCCGGATCAGGAACCGCCGGCTGTAGATGATCTGCTCGATCTCCTCTCTTGCCCGCGCACCCTTTTCTTCCAGGCGGATGTGCAGGAGCTGTTTGGGGTAATTCCACTCATAGAGCGCCGAGGATGCATCCAGGCCTTCATAGCATTGAAGCCGGATCAGCCGGGTTTCGAAGAGTTTTGCCATGACGATGGCCACTTCCGTCTTCCCCACCCCCGGCTCCCCTTCCAGGAAAATAGGTTTTTCGAGACGGTGTGCCAGAAAAAGGACCGTGGCCAGGGCCCGATCTGCGATGTAACGGGCGTCCGCCAGTTTCTCCATCACGGATTCAATGGATTCAAACTCGTTTGCCAATTACGGATCTCCTTTGTGCCGGGTTCCCGCCCCCCGATCGGTCTGTCCCGTGTCTCTCCGGCAAGGCGCTGTCGTTGAAATCAAGATTCCTTTGTGCTATAAGCAGGGCGCCTCCGTTCGAGCTCCATGCTTCCTATCCGTCGAGGCGAGCGGGCCGTTGTCCGGGGGCGACCATCATTTTACCGATTACACGCAACGTGGCCCGGGACAAACGCATAAAAAGGAAACCGCCCCCACAGATCCCGGAGCGGCTCTCTCAATTGGAAGAAGAGGCCGCCCGCATGGGGATCCAGGTCCACTATGAAGTGCTGCAGGCCGCCGGCCTGAAGCTCAAGGGCGGCGTGTGCAGAGTCAAGGGGGCATACCACCTCTATATTGACCGGCGAAGATCGCCCGAAGAGAAAATCGAAGAAATTCAAGCGTGTCTGGCGCAACCTCTTCCCAAAGACCCCCCAGAAAACCGCGAATAGCCCTAGCAGGGCGGGCTGTAAATGTCAATACCGACTCAGTCCCAGTGGTGGAAGGCGGTTTCATGAAAACCGGCGAAGCGCTAGGCCTTTTTGAAAAGGGCTTCGAGTGCCTTCTTGGCGTCTTCGGTTCGGTTCACATTCTTGCGTGCCGAGCCTCTGGGCAGATAGTACTCGCAGAAATTGGCTCGCTCCTTGTCCACCACCCGCTCGGCTGAGACCTCTCGGCACGAGTTGTAGGCGTGCGTATCATAGAACTTGCACTGTCTGCAGCATCGCAGATCCCTTCCGCAATGGGGGCAGGTATCGGTCCTGGCCACTCGCTCGTTCACCTGGAGCTCTTTCCGACAAAAAGCGCATTTCATTTCCTGCTTCCTCCGAACACAAACGACTTCGAGTTTTGACTTCCTACGGAGCCACGGATAAAATGGATCCACTATGGGATTCAAGGATCCGGATTTCTCATACATTGATCACACGGCCGACCTGGGCATCGTAGTGCGCGGCGGTTCCCTGAAGGAGCTCTTCGAGGCGGCGGCCAGCGCCCTGACGCGTCTCATGATCCATGGCGCGCCCCCGGGGCAAGAACGACGATCTCACCTCACCCTTCACGGGGATGACCCGGCCGATCTCATGGTCCGCTTCCTGGGCGAGATCCTCTACCTCTTCGAAGGGGAACACAGGATCTTGAAAGGGGTCAGTGTGGATTCCGTATCCTCTTCGAATCTTTCGGCGACCCTGGAGACCGTCCCCTTTGATGAAGGGCGGATTGAAATCGTCAATGAAATCAAGGCAGTCACCTACCATGGGAGCGAGGTGGCCGAAAAACAGGGTCACTGGGAGGCCAGAATTATCTTCGACCTCTAATATGAATTCCTTGAGCGGGATCGTTTCCGCAACAGGTCTTTTCCTCTTGAGTCCCGCACGCCGGGAAACAACCCCGGACAGGAGACCGTAACGGGCGCAGGGGTCTCTTTCCGAGCCGAAGACGCCCGAGGGGGAAGCATGAAAATAGAGATCCGAAAACTGGACCGCAACCGCTGGTGCATCCCCAAGACAGGTCCCATGCGGGTGCCGGGTCTTATCTTCTCAAGCGATAGCTTGATCAGCGACATCCAGGCTGATCAGAGCCTCGTACAGGTGGCCAACGTGGCCACCTTGCCCGGAATCGTGGGCCGATCCCTGGCCATGCCGGATATCCACTGGGGATACGGTTTCCCCATCGGTGGTGTGGCGGCATTCGACCTCGAGGAGGGTGTCATCTCCCCCGGTGGGGTGGGTTACGACATCAATTGCGGCTGCCGCCTCATGACCACCGCCCTCGACGCGCACGAGATTCGGCCTTTTATCCGGGATCTGGTATCGAACCTCTTTCAAAACGTTCCTTCCGGCGTGGGCTCCCGTGGCCCCCTTCACCTCTCCCCGAAACAGCTCCGGCAGGTGTCCGTGCAGGGCGCGGCCTGGGCCGTGAAGCACGGTTACGGTGAACCCTCCGACCTGGAAAGGATCGAAGACCGGGGGGCCATGGAAGGAGCTGATCCTACGGTCTTGAGCGAACGGGCCTTCAAGCGAGGCGCCGACCAACTGGGCACCCTGGGTTCGGGGAACCACTTTCTGGAAATCCAGGTCGTGGACAAGATCTATGACCCCGAAAAGGCCCGGGCCTTCGGCCTCCGGGAAGGCGGGGTCACGGTATTCATCCATTCGGGGTCTCGCGGCTTCGGCCACCAGATATGCGATGATTTCCTCAAGCTCATGGCGGCCGATCTTCAGAAATCCTCACTGGTACTACCCGACCGGCAGTTGGCGTGCGCTCCGTTGGCCTCGGATCCGGGCAGGAAGTATTTTGCCGCCATGGCCTGTGCCGCAAACTATGCCTGGGCAAATCGGCAGATTCTCATGCACTGGGCCCGGGAGACCTTCCTCCACGTACTCTCCATCTCTCCCCGGGACCTGCGTATGAATCTCCTCTACGATGTCTGTCACAACATCGCCAAGAAGGAAACGCACCGCGTCGATGGCAGCGATATGCCCCTCTGCGTACATCGCAAGGGTGCCACCCGGTCGCTTCCCCCCGGTCATAAGCTCCTGCCCCGGATCTACGCCTCCACGGGTCAGCCGGTCCTCATCCCGGGCGACATGGGCACCTTCTCCTATGTCCTGGCGGGGGCCGAAGGGGCCATGCGTGAGACGTTCGGTTCCAGTTGTCACGGGGCGGGACGCGCCCTGAGCAGGTCCCAGGCACTCAAGCAAGCCAAGGGCCGCGCCATCAATCGAGAGCTGGAAGACCGAGGCATCATAGTGCAGTCCAGGGGCAAAAAGACGCTCAAGGAGGAGATGCCGGAGGCCTACAAGAACGTATCGGATGTCGTGGGCGTCGTGCACGAAACCGGGCTTGCCACGAAGGTCGCACGGCTCAGGCCGCTGGGCGTCATCAAGGGCTGAAGAAGAAGGTTTCGTAAGACCGGGCCTCATCTCCCCCCCGGCTTTGAGTTCCCCTCCGGCCCTTCAGCCTTCCGCCCATCCGGGACGGTCGAGAGGGCCTTTCAAATCATCCGGAGATCTTCCCTCCCGAAGAAGCTTTTTTGCCGTCCTGGCCGCTTCGTCGTAAAGAAGCAGGCCCCTGTCGAGGAAGGAATCTCCTTCGTTCCGATTCACCTCCACGAAAATGGCCTTCAGGATGGCCACCCGCTGGTCGATCGCCTTGAACCCGGCCTGCGGGCTTTTCTCTTCATCGGCGGGCACATCGGGAATGCCGATGAGCATACACCAGATCAGGTTATCCAATTCCGGCAGGATACCGGTCTTGCTGAAATCCACCGAGTCACGAAAATCGTGGTATGCCCGGATAAATCCGTCCCTGTCCGCCATAGGATCTTTCTTTTCTCGTCCCCTCAGGGTCCGCCGGGGAGCAGGGAGCACCATCGGGGCCGTTGTTTTACCAATCTTCGAATTAGTATACCCGAACGGCCCGCACAAGGCAATAGGCTCCGGCACGGTGGTCTCGGACCCCCGTATTTTTTCCTTGCAGACGCCGGGGACCCTCTGGCTTAATAGATAGCCCTTCGGCGATCTCCGCGATCTCCGCGATAACCATCGGCACGAAAGGACGGTATCCACTTTGAACATCACCAGGCCAGATCACGGCAGGCTGGACGACCCGGCTGAACCCGCAGCGGCCGCCATTATAATGGCCGCAGGCCGGGGCTCCCGCATGAAAAACTACGAAGGGAACAAAACACTTCTCCCCCTCCGACCGGGGAAATCCCCATACGAGGGATCTCCGCCCATGCTCCTTCACATTCTGGAGAGCCTCCCCCCCGGCCCCAAGGCCGTGGTGGTGCACCACCGTGAAGAGGATGTAATCCGGGCCACGCAATCCCTCCGGGTGACATACTGCCGCCAGCCCACCATGAACGGGACGGGCGGCGCCCTCCTTGCGGCCCGCACCTTCATCGACGACATTTCCGTGGATCCGGTGCTGGTTACCATGGGGGATGTGCCCCTCGTCCGCCGCGAGACCTATATCCGCCTCGTGGAGAAACTGCAGCAACACCCAATGGTGGTCCTGGGCTTCGAACCGGAGGACCGAAAACAGTACGGGCTCCTGGAATGCGACGCGGACAGGGTCTTGAGGATCGTGGAATGGAAATACTGGAAGGATTTTCCCGAAACACGCATGGCCCGCCTTGGAGCCGCCAACGCGGGCATCTATGCCTTTCGAAGGGAGGCCTTACGCTCTCACCTTCCCGTGCTGGCGGATCGACCCCACCGGATCAAAAAAGTGGTCTCCGGGACCACCGTGGAGTTGGATGAATTTTTCATAACCGACCTGGTGGAACAAATGACCGCCGACGGGCTTTCCGTTGGATTTGTGCTGGCTGATGACGAATGGGAGGTCATGGGCGTGGACGACGAGGCGGCACTTGTGAGGGCCCAGGCCATTTTCAACGCACGCGCTGCCGGCTGATCCTACGGCGGGTCCCGAGTGGCTAACACCCAGGGGGGCCTATCGTCGCGAAAGGATCGCGGCCAGCCGGTTCAGACTTTCATTTTCTCCCAGTGCGATCAGGGTGTCATCCCCCTCGATTCGGGTCTGAGAAGACGGGTTGAACATCATCCGGCCGTCCTTTTTCCGGATCGCGACGATCATCACGTTGTGATCCTGCCGTATACCCGAATCCACGAGGGTCACTCCATCGAGGCGGGAACCGGGCTGCACCGGGAGCTCTTCGATCTTCAGTTCGATGGCCTTGTCGCTTACGGTGAGTTCCAGGAAATCAGTGACCGCCGGCCTCACGATGGTCTGGGCCATCTTCTGGCCCCCGATCCGGTAGGGAAGCACCACACGATCCGCGCCGGCACGGAGAAGCTTAGTCTGGGTCTTCTCATCGTCGGCCCGTGCCAGGATGAACAGATCCGGATTCAGGCCCCGCGCAGACATGGTGACAAAGACGTTGTCGGCATCCGAGGAGACCACGGAGACCAGGCCCTTGGCGCGGTCGATGCCCGCGCTCAGCAGGACTTCCTCGCTCGTTGCGTCTCCGATCAGGAAAGGGATGCCGTCCAGCTCCAGCGCCGATTCCATCTCCCCGTCATGGTCGATCACGACCATGGGAATGCGGTGTTCTCTCAACTCGCGGCAGATGATGCGGCCGATCCTGCCGTACCCGCAAATTATGTAATGGTTTTTCATGTTCTTGATCTTGGCCCCCAATTTGCGCCTCCCCAGCAGTGATCTAACCTGCATTTCGATCATCACCTGCGCCACCAGGCCCAGCGTATAGGCCATGATCCCCATGCCCGAGAAAATCAGGAAGATGGTGAAGATTCTTCCCGCCTCCGAAACCGCACGAATCTCACCGTATCCCACCGTGGTAATGGTAATCACCGTCATGTAGAGAGCGTCCAGGAATGTCCATCTCTCCAGGATCATATAGCCCATGGAGCCCAGCAGGAGGACGCCCGTCAGCATCACGAGCCCCCGGCCCACATTGCGCGGGTTGAAGGGTGTCTCGGTACCGTTGGAGGCGGGATTTCTCACCTCCACTCCCCCAAAGACGAAAAAAGAGGCTCACGCCCCGGCTGCCGCAGTCTCCCCATTTTCCAAACCCTTCTCCATCGGGCCTCTCCCCCGGGCCGAGTGAAATACTACTTTTCTTGGGCCGGCCTGGAACTGACCGCCTCCACTTCGAACTCCTGCATATTTTCAGGCAGCCGGTCGAACACGATCATGAACGGAATCTGTGCGCCGGGCGCCACTGCCACGTTACTTCCGCCCTTGCCTTTACGGTTGTTCATGAATTGATGGATCTCCTTGAGGGTGGCGTTCTTGAGACTCTTGTCCGTCACGTTGTTTCCCGCATAGGCGGCCATCTGCTTGAGCACCCGGCCATTTTCGTCCAGGATGGAGGCCCGCACACGAATATAGCTTCTCTTCCCCGGATAGTTATTAAGCACCTTGCCCCGGATCACGAGCAACTGCCCGGCCTTCCTGGACTCCACGAACGCACCCTTTACATCCTTGAATTCGAGTCTGCTCACGCCCGGGTCCCGAATCGGGTGTTTCTTCTTCGGCACAAGATTGGTGACCTTGCCCGGTAAAAGTTCAGGCGCCCAAAAGTAAAGCGCCGCCCCGGCCCCGGCCATGAGGACCAGAAGAAGAATCAGGATTCCCAGAACCGTCTTGAACACGGACCGCCCGGCCTTTCCGGCCGCAGGGCCCTTTTCTTTTTCCTTTGCGGGAGGATGCTTGTCCTCCCCCGGCTGAGAAGCCGCCCTTTCCCTCGCCCTTCGGGCCAGCGGCTCTTCGGCCTCCACCCGCTCCTCCTCCATTTCCAGGTCCTGAAGATCCTCGGGGGAAACCGCCTGGGCCCTTTCCTCCTTTTCAACCACCTCCTCGAAGACCTTGTCGAAGTCCATCTCTTCCTGATCTTCTTTCGGCTCTTCCTCCACTTCCGGTTTTGCTTCTTGTTCCGATACCTCCTGGGGCTCTTCCTTCGGCTCCGGAGGAGGCGGCGGGCCGTCCAGTGTTATGGTCTCCTGGAACGCCTGGGCATCCGTCACGGGGGATACGGACTCCACCTCCTGGTCCGGCATCGGAGGACGAACTACAAAGACATGTTTACAACGGGAGCATCGGACCTTGGATCCCTCTTCACGAAGCAGGGTTTCGTCGAGTTGATACTTCGTCCCGCAACTCTCGCACTGTACGATCATGCGCCCCTCCTTTTACCCGTTGAGCATCACGGGCAGCCCCGTGGCGCCACTCAGTTGAGCCGAATTGATTCCCATCGGGACCGGGACCCGGTGGTACAACGAGATCCGGGCCCTCAAGCACATTCATCTGCCGCTAAACACGTGGCTTACCGCGGGTGGAATGAACAGTGTCGATTTCCTTCAACGTATAGATGTCCGGCAGGTGTCTGTACTGTTCGTTGAAATCCAGACCGTACCCCACGACAAAACCACTCTCGATACTGAAACCGCAATAGTCCGGACGTATAGGGACCTCCCTCCGTTCCGTCTTGTCTATGAGGGCACAGACACGGATAGATTCCGGTCCTTTCCGTTCCATGAGTTCGATGATGCGCTGCAAGGTAAGACCCGTATCCACAATGTCCTCCACGAGGATCACGGGCTGTTTTTCCACGGAGAGCTCCACGTCCTTGGTTAGTTTGACCGTTCCACTGGAGGACATGCCTGAACCATAGCTGGCAGCCCTGACGAAGTCGATCCGGGTGGGAACCCGGATAGCCCGCACCAGGTCGGCAAGAAAGAATACCGCACCGTTGAGAATTCCCACCACGATGGGCTCCCGCCCTTCATAATCTTTAGAGATGCGGGCGCCCAGTTCCCTGACCCGCTGCTCGATGAGACTCCTTGAAAAAAGCACTTCCTTTCGCACGGTAAATTGTCCTTGAGCGGTTCCCTCGCCGGAAAACAGGCTTTTAAGCCCTTCTCCGGGGGGGACCCGGTTGTGAAGAGGGTTCTTGGGAAGGGCCCATGTTGGGGGAAACATATTGAATCTTTTATCTTTTGTCAACAGGCCACGAGATCTCAAGGTGCATCCCCGGGGTATCCCGCTGGTCCCTTGCCCCACTCCGACGCCGCCCTTTGCCCCCGGGCGGGCTCTCTCAATTGATCTTCTTGCCGCACTGATTGCAGAACACCGCCCCCGGCATGGCCTCGGTCCCGCAATGAGGACATCGGCCTTCAGCCCTTTCCACGGCGGCGCCGCACACCATGCAGAACCTCGCCTCCGGGGGCAGGTCCTTGCCGCAGTTGAGACACTTGTTCACGATGACCATCTGGTGCCCGCACATGGGGCAAAATCGCGCGTCACTGGAGACGCTGTTGTGGCATTTGGGACAGGAGATTCCAGCGGCCGCCTTTTCCCCTTTCATGGCCTGCTGCAGGATGGACGGCATCATCATGCCCAGCCCCGCCCCCAGCCCCACACCCATGCCCGAGGCCGCGCCGCCTGCTCCTTCTCCGCCCGCACCTCCGGCGCGGGCGGCATCACCCATGGCCTTGGCTGCCTTGTACTTCAGGAATTTGTCCAGGTCTCCCACCGCCATGAGACCGCTCTTTTCGTCGATCATCTTCTGCACTTCCGCAGGAGGTGTTATGGAGTTGATGTAGAGTTCCTCCAGCCTCATGCCGTACTTGCCGAAATCCTCCTGCACCCTGGCCTTCAAGCCCACGCCCAGTTCGTCGTAGATCCGCGGCAGTTGAAAGATGTTATCCAGTGTCTCGCCCAGCAGGTCATTGAACCGGGAGACGATGATTTCCCGTAGGTAATCCTCCAGGCTATCGGCCTCGTATCGACCCTGTGTCCCCACGAGGGTATTAATGAAAAGCACCGGCTGCACGACCCGCATGGCATAGGCACCGAAGGCGCGCAGCCTGACAAGCCCCAATTCCCCGTCCTTGAAAGCCACCGGTTCCTTGGTCCCCCACTTGAGATTCGTGAAGCTCTTCAGATTGACGAAATAGACCTCGGCCCGGAAGGGGCTCCTGAACCCGAAGGGGAGGCTCAAGGCCTTCGTGATGAGGGGCAGATTCAGAGTGGAGAGGGTGTGCCTGCCCGGCCCCAGTAGGTCCAGGCCCTTTCCATCACGAAAAAAGACGGCCGCCTGGTTTTCCCGGACGATGAGCTGGGCCCCGAACTTGATGTCCGCCGACCCCTCTTCCGGAATCCTGTGCACCATCTCTTTTCCCGTCTCGTCGAACCACTCGATCACTTCCAAGAAGACCATAACCACCTCGCCGTTTGCCCTTGATTTCGTTGTGTGGTACCCGGCGCCGCGTCCCGCCGCAAGGGGGGCGGTCTAGGACGCCTGTCCCGCCAGGAAGGATTCCCTGTCCTTCAACCGTTGCTCGATCTGAGAAAGAAATGTTCGCACGCCTTCCACTTCCTCTGCCGTGGGCACGGCGCGCTCGGCCGTCATGGCCTCCACCGCCCCTTCCACGCGGGAAACCAGGTCCGTCAAGGACCGATCCCTTTCCAAGAGTTCCCCCAGCGTGTCTTCGTCCACCTCCCGTTGGGCGAAAAGCGGGGCATATCCCCTGGGTGCATACTCCAGGAGCCTGGAGACCTTTTCCAGGTGTCTGGTGAGATCGTCCAGATCTTTGAGGCGGAGCAGCGCACCCTTTTTTGCCTGGTCCGTCTTGAGCCACTCGATCTTTCCCAGTGCGTCATCAAGCCGTCGGCCCAGGGCCATCCGCAGGGCCTTGTCCGACTCCCTTGCCGATTCCTTGTCCTGATACGAACCAACGCCCGGCAGGATGCGGGCGGCCTTCTTCAACCCCTTGGCCACAGTCTCCTTGGTTCCCATGTCTCCTCCTCTGCACTCCGAAAAGAACGATCTTCCCAGGGCTTCTTCAGGCCAGGAAGGGGAGCCTTTCCCCTTTCCTGTAGGCCAGCGCCTGAGACGATGCGATCAGGAGGCCCTCCTCGTCATGGACCCTGATTTCATAGGTCGCCGTCCTTTTCGTGATGTGGATTTCCCTGGACTCGGCCCGCAGCCTCCGCCCCGCCACGGCAGGACGATGATAGGTCACGTTGACATTGAGCGCCACGGCCACGGTGCCATGGGAGTTACAGGACACCTGAAACGCCTCGTCCAGCAGGGCGAAAACCACCCCGCCGTGGACGGTGCCGAAGATGTTGGTGTCCTCCTCGCCAGGCACCATCTCCACCAGGGCGTACCCCGGTGACACCGAGACGAGCTTCATGCCCAGCTTTCCGGCAAGACCCTTCCGGGTCATGTGCCGCGATATCC
>JAFDIS010000167.1 GCA_019307945.1 Deltaproteobacteria bacterium
GCCCATCCCGTCAAGAGAAGCAGGACGCCGGAAAAAACCAGGCCGCCTTTCGCCAGGCCCCCCCCGGCGAACAGGGATGCAAGGCCCGCCATGGTCAGGCCCCATCCTCCCAGGATACCCCAGGCCCATTTCCCGTGAGCCCCCGTGACTTCGTACCGGCTCAGCCTGGTCAGGGAGAAGACATAGGCCAGGGTGAGCAGCGGAAAAACCATCTCCAGGGGCCTGAACGCGAACCCGGGCGCCATGCCCAGGAGCAGGTTCACGGCCCGGCAGGCCCCCATGTTGATAGGGCCCAGAAAGCCCCTGGTCTTGGTGGCCCCATCGTACAGGACCACTGAACAGACAAGAAAGAGCGCGACTCCGAAGGCCGGAGGCCCCGCGGTCCAGGCCGCTGCCAGCCCCACCGCAAAGCAGAGACATGCGGCCGCCAGCGCCTCGGTCGGCGACACCCTCCCTGATGGGATGGGCCGCTCGGGTCGCTCCCGGGCGTCGACTTTCCGATCGCAGAAATCGTTGAGCGCACATCCGCCCGAATAAACCGCCCACGCGGCCGCCAGGAGCGCCGCAAGAATCCCTGCCGAAAGACCTTCTCCGCTCACCAGCAGGTATCCTGCGAGCACGTCGGCCATGGCGGTGAAGCCGTTGGGCATGCGAACCAGTTGGAGATAGGCCAGGATTCTTTGTTTCAAAAGGGATCCCTTCTCCGCGGAAAACCAGGGTGGTTCCTGGTTTCATCCCGGTTTCAGCTCCTTCAGCCGGCCCAGTGCCGTTTCCGCCGCCTGCACCGGGCGATCCTCGTACGGATAAAGCTCCACGGTCACGAAGCCCCTATACCCGATTTCGTGGATGGCGTCCAGCACTCCCTTGAGATCCACGGCCCCTTCCCCCGGCATCAGGTGGTGATGCCGGCGGTCGCCGGCGATATCCTCCAGGTGATAATGATAGGTCACCTCCCGTAGATCCCTAACCAACTGCACGGGGTCCTCCCCCACGCAGAAGAAGTGTCCTATATCGAAATTGAGGCCGAACGCATCAGGATCCAGGGACTCGAAGAATTCCCGGAACTGGGAACTGTTCTCTATGAGGAGATCAGGTTCCGGTTCGATCAGGACCCGAACCCCCTTGTCCCGGGCGTGGTCCCGGACCTGGAGCAGGCCATCCCTGAATAGCGCCAGCCCCCGGGCGCGCGTAAGTCCTCCCAGGGGCCCTCCGGGCTCCGTGGAAATGCTGGGCGCCCCGAGCTCGGCCGCCAGGTCGATGCACCGCAGCGTATGTACGATGCGCCGGGCCCTGAGCTCCGCATCCTGTTCTATCCAAGACGGATGCCAGGTGTCACCCTCGGCGTGGAGCATGAAGGCGTTGATGTTGGAGACTTCCAGACCGTGCCGCAGCAGGGCGTCACGGATCTCACCCAGGTCCTCTTCCGCCAGGTGTGGCGGGTATGCGTGCGGGGTGTCCGCCATGATCTCAATGCCCTCGTATCCCAGACCCGCCAGGGCCTCAACGGCGTCCAGCAGGCTATATCTTCGGAAGGCGTTCGTACTGAAGGCGAATCGAGTCACGCTCAACCCCGCAAGAACTCTTCGAGGAAAACCCGTGCTTCCCTAGCGGCATCGTGCGGCCGGTCTGAAAGGGTGTAAAGCTCCACGGTGACGAGCCCCTGGTACCCCACCGCACGAAGGGTCTCGAATACGGCTCCGAAATCCATGTCCCCCTGCCCGGGCGGAAGGTGGTAGTGCTTCCGTCCCTTGATGTCCTCGAGGTGCACATGAAAGATGCGTTCGGAGAGAATCCGGATCACCCGCGGCACGTCTTCGCCCTGTACAAAGCTGTGCCCCACGTCCAGGTTCGCACCGAGTCGCGAAGACCCCAGCCCGTCCAGGAGCCCCACGAGTTCGTCGCAATGCTCCACAAGGAGCCCGGGCTCATATTCCACCCCTATATTCACGCCCTTTTCTTCCGCGTACTCCAGCACTTCTGAAAGGGAGGATCTCAGAAGTTTCATGGAGTCTTGCGGCATAATCCCAGGCACCATGCGGCCCGATGTGACGCTCACCGACCGTGATCCCAGCTCCCGCGCCAGGTCGATGCACTGCCGGGTGTAGCGAACCCGCCATGCCCTGGCCTCGGGGTCAGGGTTGGCCATGGAGGGCTCGAATACCGGATCCCAGAAGGTCCTCCCATAGTACCCGCAGGCCGTGTTGGCATTGACGTTGGCCACCAGGATACCGGTCTTTTCCACCACGGCCCGCAGCCTTTTCAAATCTCCTGTGGACATTTCAGGGGGAAAGGCGTGGGGGAGATCTGCCAGGATCTCTACCCCCTCATAACCCAGGGAAGCAATCTTTTCCACGGCCTCTTCCACGGAGAAGGACGTAAACGCGTTCGTGCTGAAAGAGAGTTTGATACCTTTTGGGTTCATTGGGTTGCTTGGGTTTGTTGGGTTGCTTGGGTTTATTGGGTTTGTTGGGTTGCTTGGGTTCATTGGGTTTGTTGGGTTTGTTGGGTTGCTTGGGTTTATTGGGTTTGTTGGGTTTATTGGGTTTGTTGGGTTGCTTGGGTTACTTGGGTTCGTTGGGTTGCTTGGCTTCGGTGGGTCGGTCTTCCGCGTTGCTCCCTTCCCTTTGTGCCTTACCCTTATCACAGACCCCGCGATATAATCTCCAGGGCGATAACGGCGTATGAGGTCACGAGGACCGGGTCCCGTTCCCACCACCGGCCGTTTTCGTTGACCCAGAAGCCCTCCGGGGCCTGGAGGTTCAGAAGCTTCATCACCAGACCCCGCCTCCAGTCCACCCGGCGTCCGTCCTGAAGCGTCAGCGTTCGGCACCCGTACAGCGACAGGGCCTTGGCCATGGTGTGATAGTAGTAAAAGAGGCCCTGGGGTCCCATCCCCGGGTTTTCGTCCAGGGTATAATTGCGCTGAAGCCAATCGAAAACAGCGCGCACCCTTGGATCATTCCGGTCCATGTCCGCGTAGATATAGCTCAAGAGACCCGCGTAGCTGATGCTGCCGTATGAGCGCAGGGCGATCCTTCCTGAAGGCAACGTCATCTTGCCCGCCTTGCTGTTCCCCGGGAAATATACAAACCCTCCTTTGTTTTGGGGGTCATCGCTGGCCCAGGGCTGATCATTATAGCCGGGCAGGTTCTGGCACCGCTCAATAAACCGGACGGCCGCGGCCCAGTTGAGCTCACGAGCACCTATCCGCCCTGCCTCGCTATCGCCCTTCAAGTACCGGGTGTAATAGAGGGCCTCCAGCGCGAACATGGTGTTTGACATATCCGAGTGGGAATACCTTCCGCCGTAACCGATCCCGCCGTCGTAGGGGCTGTCTATCTTGCCCTTTTCATTGAAATCTCCCTGGAGCCCCATCAGGAAATTCCTCGCCCTCTTGAGAAGCGGACGATAGACCGAATCGCCGGAGACCTGGAGGGCCATCATTGAAACCGAGGTATTGTAGTTGGCCAGGTCGCGCACGTAGATGCCACCGTCGGGCTTTGCGCACCGGGCTACGTACTCGTACCCTTTCTTGATGAATTCCGGAGGGTTGGCCTTGTAATTTCCGACCGGATCACCCATGTAGGCGGTGAGAACGAGGCCTGACAGCGCGGGGTGGTCGGGCTGGGACCAGAAGCCTTTCATGTCCTGCCTGGACCTGAGCCATCGCAATCCCCGCTCAATGGCGTGCTGGACCTCCATCTTCAATGACAGGTCCCTGTCCCCGCCCGCACCCGCCAGGGCCCTGGCCTCCCCCCCAAGGGCGTTCAGACCGGTGCAAAAGATGATCATCAGCGCCGGTAAGACCCAAGACATGACGGTCTTCAGGATTTTTCGTTGCATGCGGATTCTCCTTTACTCTTGAGGTGTTGTCCCCCAAATTGAGCGTTTCAAATTTTGATGAGGAACTATTCCTCATTGTTTTTGGGGAGATTGCTTGCAATGAGGCTGTCTGAATCACCACCCAACGGGGTTGGCCTCAGCGGAGCGTGGGTCTTCGTTCGATCATCAAAATTTGAAACCCTCCGGGATTTCCGATTTTGCAGCATCTTCGGTGTTGCCTGCCTGTGCGTCTCCGCACGCAGACAGGCGCTT
>JAFDIS010000168.1 GCA_019307945.1 Deltaproteobacteria bacterium
GGCGAGGCGGTCCTGAGGGAGCGTATGCGCCTGAGCGAGGACGGGGTGGTGGTGGTGCATTTGTCCGTGGACGAAAGGCGGGGCGGTGTAATCGACGGTCCCAGGATCCTCTCGCGGGGGTTTGTGTTTGAAGACGAAAGAGGCTCTCTGCTCGAGGACGTCAAAGGGATCGTCCTTGAAGTGGCGAACGAGATGAAGGCGCTGCCCGCCCCGGACTGGCGCTCGGCCGAGGCGGAGATCGAGAGACGGCTCAAGCGGTTTTTCTACAAGTCGATTGAAAGGAGACCCCTGATTCTGCCCATCATCGCGGCCCTCTGATCGGGGAAAGGACAAGGCATTGGCGCAAAAACCCGCATCAAAAAACACGGCAAAGCCTCAAGAGAAAGCTCTCGGCAGGGAAATCCGTGGATTACTCCATCTTTTCGCCGCAACGGTGCTGGGCATCATTCTGCTGTCCTATCACCCGAATGATCCGCTGTTGTGGAACGAGGCTGCGGGATCCGTCAAGCCCCAAAACCTTTTCGGCGTTGTTGGGGCACATCTGGCGGGCTGCGGAGTGCTTCTGCTGGGCTTTTCCTCCCTCTGGCTTGTGGTGGTGTTCCTCGCGCTGGGGATCCTCTCCTTCAGGGGAAAGGCGGTGACCTCCCCCATCAGGACCTCCATTGCCGTATTGCTTCTGGTCTGCTCCTTTTCCGCGATCCTGAGCCTCCAGTGGCCGGACGAGGTTTCCTACCGTGGCGGGAAAATCATGACCGGGGGCCTGGTGGGACTGCACCTGGCGGAATGGACCAAGGTCATCCTGAATGAGTTCGGCGCACTGGCGCTTTTCGGTTCCATATTCGCAATCACTCTCCTGGTAGTTACGCGGTTGTCCCTGGGATCCATTGCGTCCAGGGTGACCTCCTGGGTGACCGCGATCGCCCGGAGGGTCCGTGAGACCTTACGCAAGCGGCGCGAGCGGCGAAAGCGTATCCAGAAAACGGCTCAGGCCCGCAAGAGACCCAGACCCAGGCGGAAGGTCAACATCGTGGAGCCCGCCAGGCAACCCCCCAAGAAGCCCAGGCAGCAGAATTTCGCCTTCATGAAGAACGCGGGCGAATTCGTTTTCCCCTCCCTGGATCTGCTGGAGGATCCCCCGGATCGGGAGGACCGCAACATCCAGCGCGAAAGCCTGGAGATGAACGCGCGGCGGCTCGAAAAGAAACTCAGTGATTTCGGAGTCAACGGTGAGGTCATGGAAATCCTCCCCGGGCCGGTGATCACCATGTATGAGTTCAAGCCCGCGCCCGGGGTCAAGATCAGCAAGGTGGCCTCTCTGGCCGACGACCTGGCGCTGGCGCTGCGCGCGCCCAGCATCCGGATCGTGGCGCCCATTCCCGGCAAGGCCGCCATCGGAATCGAAATCCCCAACAACCAACGGGAGATGGTCACCCTGAAAGAGGTCCTGTCCAGCGAGGCCTTCACGGAGTCCAATTTCAAACTCCCAATCGCCCTGGGCAAGGATATCACGGGGGCGCCGGTGGTGACCGATCTGACCCGCATGCCACACCTGCTGGTGGCGGGCGCCACCGGTACCGGCAAGAGCGTATCCATCAACACCATGATAACGAGCCTGCTGTTCAGCTCAGCCCCCGACAAAGTGCGTTTTGTCATGGTGGATCCCAAGCGGATCGAGCTATCCATTTACAACGACATTCCTCACCTGCTCCACCCTGTGGTGACCAATCCCAAGGAAGCCAACCGCGCCTTGCACTGGGCCGTGGAAGAGATGGAGAGACGTTACATGCTCCTATCGGACCGCGGCGTCCGCAACGTGGAGAGCTATAATCGTAAGGTCGCCAAGATTCGAAAATCGGCCCAACAAGAAGCGGAAGAGGGCCGCGACCGGCCTCTGCCCTATATCATCCTTGTCATCGACGAACTGGCGGATCTCATGATGGTCTCCTCCAAGGAGGTGGAAGAATCCATCACCCGCCTGGCCCAGATGGCCCGTGCCGCAGGCATCCACCTCATCATCGCCACCCAGCGCCCGTCCGTGGATGTCCTGACAGGAATCATAAAGGCCAACTTTCCCACAAGGATCTCGTTTCAAGTCTCATCCCGCGTGGATTCCAGGACTATC
This sequence comes from Deltaproteobacteria bacterium, assembly GCA_019307945.1. Classification (GTDB taxonomy): domain Bacteria; phylum Desulfobacterota; class DSM-4660; order Desulfatiglandales; family Desulfatiglandaceae; genus B17-G16. Next base: position 2,123 of record JAFDIS010000168.1, read on the forward strand.
CTGGACACGGTCGGTGCCGAGCACCTGTTGGGGGACGGGGACATGCTTTTCATGCCCCCGGGCGTGGGGCGGATCACAAGGATTCACGGGCCCTTTGTGTCGGAGGAAGAGATCAAGGCGATCACCGATTTCCTCCGAAGTCAGCGCAAGCCCGACTACGATCCCTCCATCGTGATGGAGGTGAATAAAGAGGATGAGACTTTCGCCGGAGACGAGGAAGCGGACGAAAAATACGAGGACGCCGTGGCCGTGGTGCTCCGGACGGGCCAGGCCTCCATCTCCATGCTGCAGCGCAAACTCCGCGTGGGCTACAACCGTGCGGCCCGCATGATCGAGATGATGGAGCAGGAAGGAATCGTGGGCCCCTCGGACGGAGTCAAACCCCGGGAGGTCTACGGGAGGAAGGGGGACTGAAAGGATGAAGACACGCCATTCTCGGCCACGGCCACATAACCGCCCCGGCCCCGCCTCTCTTTTTTCGTGGGTGCTGTGTCTCCTGTTTTTCCATGGACCCGTCTGGGCGGATGAAGACCTTTCCAAAGTCCTCGACGGCATTGCCGACCGTTACGCGCCCCTCCAGGGACTGGTAGTCAGGTATGAAAGGGAAGTAATCAGCCGAACCCTGTCCATGCTCGGAGGCGAAGTGAGGGGAGATCTCGCCTCCGGGCGCATGTTCATCAAACCGCCCTGCTTCCTGAGACTGGAGCAGGAATCGCCCACCCATGAAATTATCGTCACGGACGGCCGGACCCTCCGGTGGTACATTCCGGTGAAAAAGGAAATTCACGAGTACCCTGCAGCGCGATTCGGGCAGGAAATGAAATTTCTCACCGACCTGTTCGGAGGACTCAAGGAGGCGAAAAAGGCGTTCAGACCCAGCTTCAAGGGGACTGACAAGGACGGTCTCATCTGCCTGGAACTGATCCCTGATCCGCCCTGGGAGCAGGTGGACCGTGTAATCGTGAAAACCTCCTCCCATTTCGAGATCCGATCAGTGGAGATTCGCAACACCATCGGCGGCATCACCCGCTTCCTTCTCTCTGAAGCAAGAGAAACCGGCTCCTTTCCGGCAGACTTCTTCCACCTTGAGGTCCCCCGCGGCGTGAAAGTGGTCCGGGAGCAATAGCTCTTACCATGTGTCCATGGAGACCCGGGGGGGGATCAAAGTCCCCTGAACCATCAGGCCGAAGACCCCTTTGCCGTCTTGGCCATGGGGCACACGCCCCCCTGGTCCTCACGCCCCATACTGCGCAAGAAACAGTGATCCCGTCCGGGCCACGGTTATTTCAGGGATGCGAGCCTTTCCAGGGCGGGCTGCCAGACCTCGAATATATGTTCCCAAAAAAAGGTCTGGGCCAGTACAAAACGGTTGTGGTTGGAGCCGGCCTTCCTTAGTCTCCGATCCCAGGCATCCTGCAGTTCTCTCAGGCGCGCCCTCCTTGATTCATCCTTGGCGCTGTTGATGGCTTCCTCGATCCGTTGCCTTCTTTCCCGTTCAAAGGCGAAACGGTTTTCCCGAAAAAGTCTCGAAAGCCTTTCATGCTCGGCGATGGCCTTTTCTTCTCTCTCCTTCTTTTCCTGGGCCCGGGCAATTCCGCTCATCGGTCACTCCTGGTTCAACCCCACTCTATTGAGACATCCTACTGTGACATTCTCGCAACTTGTATGCCAATTCCCGCATGACAGGAGGGAGAGGTATGAGTAATTTTAATACGATATTTCAGGGTGTTGCGGCCATGGAAAACCTAGCGCCACCGGTTTAAGAGGAGAGGATGTAAATTATTGCCGACTTGGGTATGTATTTTATTTCCATTCGTGTGTAAAAAAGGAAATAGTGTGTAGCCTCACCCACCGCCGGCTACGCCCCCCGGAAACGGTCAGCCGCCCTGCCGGGACGCCGTCCGGCAACTTACAAGGA
>JAFDIS010000071.1 GCA_019307945.1 Deltaproteobacteria bacterium
AAATGGTGGAGGCGGGGGGAGTCGAACCCCCGTCCGAAAATATTCCACTTAGGCTTCTACATACTTAGCCCGTTGCAAGATGTTCGCTCCGAAGTCCTCAGCGGGCAAAGGAGTTTCGAAGCTAACCTGTAATCGGTCTCGCCTTCCCTACCTACAGGTGAAGTGGGTCGGCCAGCCTGCTAGTCGGCACCCTTTCCCGTCACGCAGGCAAGACGGGGAGGGCGCTAGCCTTTATGCGGCTAGAGCATACGCATAATCGTCTGCGTCTGTGTTTACTCCCACCTGTTTTACGAGCAGATGGAACCTCGGTATGCAACCTAAGCTTCTTTACCTCCGTCGAACCCAAGTTCGCCCCCAATGAACAACCTTATTTTAATCATTTTTGGGTCCCCTGTCAATAAGGCCATTTCTTGCGGGCCTGCTCCATCTCACGCTTGAGCTGCTTTTCCTTCAGGGACCTGCGTTTGTCATATTTGCGCTTTCCCTTGGCCAGGGCCAGTTCCACCTTGGCCCGTCCCCTATCGTTGAAATAGACCTTCAACGGCACCAGGGTATATCCTTTTTCTTCGGTCTTGCCGATGAGCCGCTTGATCTCCCTGCGGTTCAACAACAGCTTCCGGGTCCGGGTGGGATCCAGATCCACGTGGTGCGCGTAGGGGTAAGGGGTGATGTGCATATTGTACAGGAACACCTCGCCCTTCTTGACCCGCGCGTAGCTGTCCGTCAGGTTGGCCCGGCCTTCCCTGAGCGACTTCACCTCCGGGCCCAGCAATACCATGCCCGCCTCGATTTTCTCGTCGATCTGGTAGTCGTGGGAGGCCTTCCGGTTTTGACAGACGATGCGGATTCCCATGCCTAGCCCACCCCCCAGAAAGGAAGGGCCCCGCCCTCGTCCATATCCGGAAAAAGCCCCCGAACACGGTCCACCATATATCCCCGCACCTCATCGGCCGTGGTCAGGCGGCCCACCTCTTCGGCGTCCTTGCGGGCATCTTCCATGGAGAGGGAGCGAATTATCGTCTTGATCAGGGGTATGGAACGCGCGTTCATGCTCAGGGTCTCCAGTCCCAGGCCCAACAGCACCGGAACGCAAAGGGGGTCGCCCGCCATCTCACCGCACAGGGAAACGTCGATACCTGCGGCGCCGGCCGCCTCCAGGACCTGACGGATCATGCGCAGGATGGCCGGATGAAAAGGCTCATACAGGTAGGAGACATCGCCGTTGATTCGGTCGATGGCCAGGGCATACTGGATCAGATCGTTCGTCCCGATGCTGAAAAAATCCACGTGTTGCGCCAGGATGTCCGCAACGGTCACCGCGGACGGAATTTCAATCATGGCCCCCACCTTCATATCAGGGTCGTGGGGCAGCCCCTGGGCTTCCAGCTCCCCCTTGACCTTCTCCAGGATCGCCTTTGCTTCCAGCACCTCCTGCAGCCCCGAGATCATGGGGAACATCACTTGAACGTTGCCGTAGGCACCCGCCCTGAGGATGGCACGCAACTGGGTCTCGAAGATTTCGGGCTCTTTGAGGCAGAACCGGATAGCCCGAAGGCCCAGGGCCGGGTTCATCTCGCGGGTGATCTCCAGGTCCGCCATGAACTTGTCTCCCCCGAGGTCCAGCGTGCGGAGGATGAGCACATCGGGGGCCACGAGTTCCGCCACGTCCCGGTAATCTTCAAAAAGTTCCTCCTCGTCAGGCAGTTGCGGATTTTTCAGATAGAGGAACTCCGTGCGGTACAGACCAATTCCCTCGCCGCCGTATTCCCGGACCGCCGTCACCTCCTCGAGGAATTCGATGTTCGCCATGATGCGGACCCGGTGTCCGTCCAGGGTCTCTGCGGGTAGATGGGAAGTGCGCGCAATGGCGGACTTGTATTTTGCGACCTGGACCTGTTTTTCCTGGTACTCGATGATCAGGCCGTCGTCGGGGTTGACCAGGACCTCTCCAGCGTTGCCGTCCACGATGAGGAGGTCTCCGTCCCGGATCTCCTTGGTGGCTTGTGCCAGGCCCACCACGCCCGGAATTTCCAGGGCCTGCGCCATGATGGCCGTATGGGAAGTGCGGCCTCCCAGATCCGTGACGAACCCCATCACCTTGCTGACGTTCAGTTCGGTCGTGTCTGCCGGAGAAAGATCATGTGCCACGATGATGACCCGCTCCCGGACCTCGGAAAGGCTCTCCTGGGGCTGACCCGAGAGATTGCGGAGAACCCGCTCCGTGACGTTTTCCACGTCATGGATCCGGTTGCTTATGTACTCGTCGTCGATCTGGCTGAAGATGTCCCGGATTTCCTGGAGGGACTTCTTGATGGCCCACTCGGCATTGATCTTCTCTTCCACGATGCGACGGGCCGTTGCATCGCACAGCATGTTGTCCTTGAGGATCATCAGGTAGCTGTCCAGGATGAAGGAATGCTCCTTCACGTGCTCCGGCATACCGTTCTTGAGGCGGACGAGCTGCTCCTCAGTGGCCCGAAGCGCCAGGGCGAACCGCTCTTGCTCCCGGGCCACGTGGACATCGTCCACGAGGTAGCGATAAAAAATCTTGACCTTGGAGCGGTCCACCACCCGGGCCTTGCCGATGATGATCCCCGGCGATACGGCAATCCCCTTGAATCTCTTTTCAGCCGCGGGTTGTGGCTCCGTCATTTCCGCTCTCCAAAACGGTTCTCAAAAAGCTCACCAAGCCGTTCCATGAATCGGTCTGCGTCCTCACCAACGATTCGGGCCTCGATTTGCGTGCCCCGGGGGCATGAAAGGGTCAAAATGGAAAGGATGCTGGAACCATCCACTTCGCGACCGTCTTTTCCCAGGTATAGCCTGGCCCTGTGCTGGTCTGCCAGCTCCACGATTCGGGCGGCCGCACGCGCGTGAAGCCCTAATTCGTTTGTGATCTGAAACGACCGAATCCGCGTCAGCTCTTGCGCCTTTGTGTCTTTCGAACTCATGCCTCCGATGACCCCCGACCGTTCCTCAACCGTGAAAGCACGGCCTTGTATACCTTCCGATAGGCGAGACCCTCCTCCAGGGCCAGTCGCTCGGCAATACCCTTGACGCTCTCCTCTCCCAGGTTCAGAAGGACGTCGATTTTCTCCAACAGATCCTCGGCCAAAGCATCACGGCGGGTCACTGCGGGCTTACCTTCCACCACCAGGGTAATCTCCCCCCGGACACGGCCTTCGGGAAGCCGATCCAGGATGGTGTGTGCCGTGCCGCGAATCACCTCCTCGTAGAGCTTGGTCATCTCCCTGACCAGCACCACGGTCCGCTCTCCCATCACTTCGTGCAGATCGGCCAGCATTGAGCGAATTCGGTGCGGGGCCTCGAAAAGGACCAGGGTCCTGGATTCGCCGGCCAATTCCTGTAACTGTCTCTTGCGCCGACCCGCCTTGTTGGACAAAAACCCCACAAAAACGAACTGGTCCGAAGGAAGGCCCGAAACGGACAGGGCCGCCGTTGCCGCCGAGGGACCGGGAACGGGGGAAACCCTGAGCCCTTCAGCCGCAGCCCTGCTCACCAGGATCCCGCCCGGATCCGAGATCCCCGGCGTACCCGCATCGGTCACCAGGGCCACATGGTCCCCGCCCTTGAGCCGGGCGATCAGTTGCGATGTCTTCCGGGCCTGATTGTGCTGGTGGTATGGTGTGATGCGCCCTTTGATCCCGTAGTGTGCACAAAGGGCCCGGGTATGGGCCGTGTTCTCCGCCGCGATCAGGTCCGCACTCTCCAGGACCTTGAGGGCACGCACCGTGATGTCTTCCAGATTTCCTATGGGAGTCGAAACCACCCAGAGCGTTCCCGTATCTCCACGCCGGTTCGTGGCTGGCCCTTCCATGGTCCTCCCCCGCATGGGGCTTTAGAGAAATCAGCAGGCCAGGTCGAAGGCGTTGCGGATCAGCTCGATCTCAGGCTCACCTCCCCTGAAACTCACCGCCACCACGTCGAAACGGGCCCGTTCGTCCGCAACCCCGTGTTCCTTCATATAATACAGGGCCGCCTTGCTCAACTGGCGCTGTTTCCTCCGGTCCACGGCCTCCTTTGCATAACCCCGGGGGCCCCCGCTCCGCGTCTTGATCTCAATGAACACCAGGGTGTCGCGGTCCCTGGCGATGAGGTCCACCTCGCCCAGGGGACACCGGTAATTCCGCGCCACTTCCTTGTACCCCAATTTACGGATCTCCTCCCGGGCCAGGCGCTCTCCCAGTCGGCCCAGCGCAAGCCGCTCCCTGGTCACTTGGTAAGGGTCCCCCTGAACGTGAGCCGGTGCACCGGACACGGCCCCAGCCGCCTGAGGGCCGCCAGGTGATCCCGGGTCCCGTACCCCTTGTTCCCGGCAAAGCCGTAGGCGGGGTACATCCGATGGTATGACCGCATGATGCGGTCCCTGTACTCCTTTGCCATCACTGAGGCGGCAGAGATGCTCCGGCAGATCCGATCCCCCTTTTTCAGGCACCGTTGCGGCAGGGCTACGGCCACCGGGTGAATCCCGTCCACGAACAAGAAATCGGGACAGGGCTCCAGCGCCCCAACGGCCCGACGCATGGCCTCCAGCGAGGCCTTGAGGATGTTCTCCCGGTCGATGGTCCGGTGGGAGACCACACCGATTCCAACGGCAACCGCCTCGCGCCCGATCAGATCGAAGGCCTCCCCCCGGGCCTTTTCCGTCATCTGTTTGGAATCCCGGACCCCGGGGATTCGAGCGTTCTCGGGCAGGATCACGGCAGCGGCCACAACCGGTCCTGCCAAGGGGCCGCGGCCCGCCTCATCCACGCCCGCCACCAAGCGGTACCCCCATCCCCTGGCCCGCCGTTCGTAGTACCAGGGATCGGCGTCCGGAAACGAACCCGTGCCTGGAAAAAGCAACAGATTTTCGGGTGGATTCGACAATGAAGCTGGGTGAACGCCGGCGTTAGTAGCGCTTTTCCTTTATCCGTGCGGCCTTGCCCCGCAAATTCCTCAGGTAGTAGAGCCTGGCCCTCCGGACCTTTCCCCTTGTGACCACTTCGATCTTGTCGATTGAAGGCGAATGAAGCGGGAAGATCCGCTCAACGCCGATCCCGTAAGAGACCTTTCTCACGGTAAAGGTGGCGCCCAGTCGCCCTTTCCGCTTACGAATCACCACACCCTGGAAGACCTGGATTCGCTCCTTCTCGCCTTCCCGGATCTTGGCGTGGACCTTCACCGTGTCGCCGGGCCTGAAATCGGGGATATCCAGACGCATCTGTTCCTTTTCAAGCGTGTCGATGATATTCATATGTCCTCCTCACACGTCTCTTTCCTATACACCGCACGGTCAACGTGCCCTCCCCCCGGGCCATGTCATTCATCCGTCCCGACCCAGGAGGCGGTCCAGGATGATAGCCGCGGCGGCCCGAACTGAAAGGTGATTGTATTCACCCCGGCCCCGCACGGGCTCCAGCACGAAATCGGCTTCCGCCATGGAACGCGCCTCAAGCCCCCAGGCCGTCCCGAACAGCAGGAAAACACCGCCTGCACGCTCCAGCATCCCGCGGGCCTCCTGGTAGCCCAGGGTCTTTACACCCTCGGGGGAGGCGTCCGTGGCCAGGACCAGGGGGCTCCGGCCCTCCTGCAGGGTGATCGTGTCCTTTGCCTCCTTCAGGGTCCCGCAAATCGTCAGGAGTTCCAGGGCCTCCTTCCGGTTCGGATTGTACAGGGCCCCGTAGCCATCGGTCCAGTGCGCTTTGACGCGCTCTGCCAGGCGCTGCTGATCCTCGAGGGGCGTCACCACGAAACAGCGATCCACCTCATAGGTCCTTGCCAGCCTGGCCAGGTCGTGCAAATCCAGGGTGGTGACGGCCGAGGCGATGGTCTCCCCGTGCTTGTTGTATACGGGGTAATGAACCAGCCCGATATAAAAACCCATGTGACGGTTCCCGGGGCGCGCACCGCCCCCTTGCCCAGGTCTTTATTCCGCCCGGACCTCCCCCCGCCCCCGCAGGGCGGCCAGGATTTCTTCATCCTCCCGGGTCAGATGCGCTCTTTCCAGAAGATCGGGTCGCCTCTTCATCGTCCTCCGAAGGGATTCCGTGCGCCGCCAGCGCCGAATTTTTTCGTGGTTTCCCGAAAGCAGCACGGCGGGCACCCTGTGTCCCATGAAGACCTCCGGCCGCGTATAATGGGGATACTCCAGGAGGCCCCCCTCAAAGGTGTCTTCCAGGTTGGACCTCGTCCCGCCTAGGACTCCCGGGATCAGCCGGGCCACGGCGTCCGTTACCACGGCTGCGGCCAGTTCTCCGCCGCTCAGGACATAATCGCCGATCGACACCTCACGGTCCGCGCACAACAGCCGAACCCGTTCGTCGATCCCCTCGTATCTACCGCAGAGAAAGATCAGTTGATCGTATCGCGCCAGGTCCCAGGCCATGGCCTGGTCGAATCGTTCCCCCTGAGGGCTCAGGAGAATCACCTGGCTCCGCCCTCCTTCACGCCCGACACTCCGGAGCGCGCCGTATATGGGCTCGGGCTTCATGACCATGCCGTCGCCCCCCCCGTAGGGTCGATCGTCCGTGGTGCGGTGCGGATCCCCCGCGAAATCCCGGATATTGACGACGTGCACCGAGATAAGGCCCTTTTCGATGGCCCTGGCCACCACGCCTTCAGCCAGGAAAGCGGAGACCATGCCCGGAAATATGGTCAGGAAGTCAAACCTCATGCGCGTTCAAATCGATCAACCCCTCCACCGGACGAATCAATACCCGGCCCCCTTCGAGGTCCACCCGGCGGACCACCTCGAAGACGGCCGGGATCAGGATTTCCCCTCGCGGGCCCTCCGCAACCCATATGTCGTGGCCGGCCGTGGGGATGATGCGCCTGAGTGTACCCAGGGGTTCACCCTGCTCCGTTTCCACCTGCAACCCCACGATTTCGTGCCAGAAGAACTCGTCTTCTCCTTCCGTGCGCAAGACCTCCCGCTTCACAAAAATTTCGGCGCCCCGGTAGGCTTCGGCCTTTTCCACGGAGTCCAGACCTTCCAGGGCCATCAAAAAAAACTTTTTGTGAGGTTTGACCGAAACGACGGTGTACTCGTCTACCTCTCCCCCCGCGGATCGGAGAAATACGCTTCCGGCGGCAAGAAAAGAGGCTTCCGACCGGGCATAGGACCAGACTCTGAGCAGGCCCCTCAGCCCGTGGGGTTTGATCACCTTGCCCAGAAGAAGCGCGTCGGCGATGAAACCTTTGCTCGATTCACTCAATGATTTCCAAGACGGATCGCTTGTTTATCTTGGTGGAGGCTGCGCTGAGGATGGTTCTCATGGCCCGCGCCGTGCGCCCTTGTTTGCCGATCACCTTTCCCAGGTCTTCTTTGGCAACTTTCAGCTCGATGACGGAAGTCTGCTCTCCTTCGATTTCCGTGACGATGACTTCCTCCGGCTTGTCCACAAGCGCCTTAGCGATGTATGCAATCAAGTCCTTCATCTCTCGTGCCCTCCGCGTTGGGTTTCACCGCCACCTCAATTCAGTTTGCCGTGGACGGAGACTTCAGGAACCCCTCTTTTCTGAGGATGGCACGGGCCGATTCGGTGACGCCGGCTCCCTTGGACAACCAGTACTGGAGCTTGTCGCCGTGCACCTTGACCTGCGCCGGATCCTTCATGGGATCATAGTATCCCAGGATCTCCAGGAATCTACCGTCCCGCGGCGCCTCGGAATCCGCCGCGACGATTCGATAAAAGGGTTTCTTCTTCGCACCCATCCTTGCGAGTCTGATTCTCACTGCCATGTCCTGTTCCTACCCCCTAGCGCGAATGGTGTTGGGTTGTTGCGTTTCCTCCCGGCCGAGGAAAGGACCCCGGGGCGCGATCCCGGCGCATCCGCCACAGACTGCCTCGCATGGACTCAACCGAAAAGCGAGGGCATTCCGCGGAGCCCCTTCCGGGTCATGCGCTCCATCATTTTCTTCGTCTGAGCGAAATTCTTCACCAGACGATTCACGTCCTGGATCGTGGTTCCGCTTCCCTTTGCGATCCGCTTCTTTCTGCTGCCGTTGAGGATCTTGTAATTCCTTCGCTCTTCCCGGGTCATGGAATTGATGATGGCTTCCACCTTCACCAGTTCCCCGTCGTCCGGTTTGAACTGTTTCAATTTCTTCATCTGCCCGAGCCCCGGCAGCATGCCCAGGATCTGATCGAGAGACCCCAGCTTCTTGATTTGCCTTAGCTGGTCCCTGAAATCCTCCAGATCGAACTCCTGCTTCCGGATCTTTTTTTCGAGTTCCAGGGCCTCTTTCTCGTCGAATTGGGTCTGTGCCTTTTCGATGAGGGAGAGCACATCGCCCATCCCCAGAATCCGGGAGGCCATGCGATCCGGATAAAAGGGTTCCAGGGCGTCGAGCTTTTCACCCACCCCAATATACTTGATGGGCTTGTGGATCACCGCCCGGATCGAGAGGGCCGCCCCGCCCCTGGCATCCCCCTCCATCTTGGTGAGGATGACGCCTCCCAAGTCCAGGCGCGCGTCGAATTGCGCGGCCACGTTCACCGCATCCTGGCCCGTCATGGCATCGGCCACGAGGAGGATCTCGCCGGGAGAAACCTTGCCCTTGATCCGCTCCAGCTCGGCCATGAGCTCGTCGTCGATATGAAGCCGACCCGCCGTGTCGATGATCAGCAGATCCGCACCCTCGGTCCCTGCCCGGGCCAGGGCCTCGAGGCAGATGTTCTCCGGGCGTTGTTTCGGATCCGTATCATGGACAGGGACCCCGATCCGGGCCCCCAGTTTCGCGAGCTGGTCAATGGCCGCGGGCCTGTATACATCCGCCGGTACCAGGTAGGGATGTCGTCCCTGCCCCCTCAGGAGGCGCGCCAGTTTTGCCGCCGTCGTGGTCTTGCCAGAACCCTGCAATCCCACGAGCATTAGCACGTGGGGAGTCCTTCCCGTCAGCCGCAGCCCCTCGTGCTTGCCTCCCATCAGCTCCGTCAATTCCTCGTTGACGATCTTGATGAGCTGCTGGCCCGGGGTGAGGCTTTCCATCACCTCCTGGCCCAGGGCCCTCCCGCGGATCTCCTCCAGGAGCTTTTTGACTACACGGTAGTTGACATCCGCTTCCAACAGGGCCAGACGCACCTCTTTCAGGGCGTCGGTTACATTTGCTTCGGTCAGCTTCCCTCTTCCCGTGACCTTCTTGAAAACGCCGTTCAATTTTTCGGTCAGGCTGTCGAACATAACATTCCAGGGCTTTTCGACCGTAAACGTATATGATTAGCCTCTATTCGATCTCTTGTCAATCCAAATCGGATTTCATCGGTTCCTGCGTTCGCGAATGCTATAAATTCTAACAGATTGAAATTATTTTTCCATAGAAAATGTCCCGCCGACCTCCAGTGCCGGAAAAGACCGGCTTGCTTCGACCCCGATGAGACGCTTGCAGGAGGAACCATTGAGGCGTAGCAAAGACTTCGTTTATCGGGCGCGGGGTTTGCCGACCCCGCCCACCGAACCTGCGACCGATTCAAAAAAGGGATTTTCCTGTTGCCAACGGCCAGGTGAGGCTCTAGTATTGTGCCCTGTCGGAAACCGAAAGAGGACAGGGACTTGGCCGCCCGGGAGACCCGGGCCGGAAGGGGGAATCCACCCTGGATTTCCAAGGGGTCATGCGGGAAGAGGACTCAGCCGTCATCCGCCCCACCAGGGGCCGAAACGAGCCGCGCATTGACGCAGATGCGTTGATGGTCATGGGGCCCGAAACCCTCCGCCTGATCGTTCGAAAGACGGGGGCACGGGAAGCTCCGGGGAGCCGCGAGCACGCATTCCACCGTCTCTACGTGTGGAGTCCAGCCGCGGGCCGCGCCATCGCCCTGGCAGGGCCTTACCTGGGGGCGCCCCACGCCGTGCTGGGCCTTGAAAAACTGATCGCCCTGGGGGCTGAAAAAATCTGGGTCCTCGGCACCTGCGGATCATTGTCTCCCGCAGTGCGGATCGGGGATGCGGTGATTCCCACCCACGCCCTGTCGGAAGAGGGGACATCCCGCCATTATCCGGGGGGGGGCTCACCGCCCCGCTCAGACCCGTTTATGATCCAGCGGCTGCGGGAGGCCCTCCTTGACGCGGGGGTTCCGTACCACGAAGGAGAGGTCTGGACCACGGACGCCCCTTTTCGGGAGACGCGCTCCAAAGTCGCTGCTTACGGGTCCCGTGGGATACTGGCCGTCGAGATGGAGTGGTCCGCCCTCATCGCGGTGGCCTCGTACCGGGGCGCCGCCCTCGCGGGCCTACTGGTGGTCTCAGACGAGCTTTTTGAGCTGAAATGGAAGCCCGGGTTCCGGGACCCCTCCCTGACCCGGGGCCTCGAAACCGCCGGAGAAATCCTCTTGCGCCTGGCCGCAGGGGGCGAAGGTTGCGAGGAGCCTTCGGTTTCTTCCCGGCCGTGCGACGCGCCGGGCAGTGAAACCCCGGATCGGGCAAGGGCGGCGGTTTCGAAGGAACCGACATGACACAGAAGAAAGACGCCGGCATCCTGGCCGTGGACGTGGGCAGCGGCACACAGGACATCCTGGTCTGGGACCCCGAAACCACCATTGAAAATTGTACGAAGATGGTGGTACCTTCGGCAACCCGGATCCTGGCCCGGCGGATCGAAAAAGAGACTCTCGAAGGACGGCACATTTTCCTGACGGGGACCACCATGGGAGGTGGGCCCTGCGCCGCTGCGGTCCGCCGGCACCTGCGCGCGGGGTTGCGCGTATTTGCCCTGCCCAAGGCCGCCCTGACCTTTCATGACAACCTGGATAAGGTACGGGAAATGGGAGTGGAAGTGGTACGGAATCGGCCCTCCGTCTCGCCTTTGTCCGAGTTGGTCATGCGGGACATGGATCTTGAGGCCGTGGGCGCCGTATTGGAGCGATTCGGCGTGTCTCTGCCCCCTATGATTGCAGTGGCGGTCCAGGATCACGGCTTTTCGCCCAACGCCAGCAACCGCCGTTTCCGGTTTTCCCTGTGGTCTGATCTGTTGGCGGCGGGAACCGGCCTGGAGGGCATGCTCTATGCCGACCCTCCTCCCCATCTGACGAGGATGCTGGCGGTCAAGGAACAGGTGCCCCGGGCCTGGGTCATGGACACCGGGGCAGCAGCCATGCTGGGCGCCTTGCTGGACCCCTGGATCTCGCAACGGCTGGAACAAGGGGTGACCGTGATCAACATCGGCAATGAGCACACCGTGGCCGCCCTGATCAAAGGCTCTAAGCTCTGGGGAATTTACGAACACCACACATCCCTTCTGAGCGAGGAAAAGCTGGAAGACCACCTGGAGCGATTTCGGAGGGGGCGCCTTTCCGGCGAAGAAGTCTTCCAGGACATGGGGCACGGCTGCCGAGTCGTGGAAGGGACGGCAGAGGCGGGTCCCTTCCCTCACCTGGGGATCACGGGTCCCAAGCGGGGCCGGTTCCCCGGCCTGGGCGGCCACATGGCCGCCCCCTTCGGGGATATGATGCTCACAGGGTGTTTCGGCCTGGTGGAGGCCTTACAACGAACGATTTCCGCTTGCCCGAAACCCGCAGACCGGGTCTGAAAAGGAACCATGGAAGAAGTCAGAGAAAAAATAGAGACCCTCAGGGAACTCATCCGGTATCACAACCACCGCTATTACGTGCTGGACGACCCTGAGATCTCGGACGCCGAATACGACCGGCTTTTCCAGGAACTGGCGGCGCTGGAAAAGGCCCACCCTCACCTGATAACCCCGGATTCTCCCACCCAGAGGGTGGGTGCCGAGCCCCAGGAGACCTTTTCCGAGGTGGTGCACCACCTGCCCATGCTCAGCCTTGAAAACGGATTCAACGAAGGGGCGGTCTTGGACTTCGATGCACGGCTCAAACGGTTCCTGGGCGATGAAAGCCCCATAGAATATGCGGTGGAACCCAAGATAGACGGGCTGGCCGTGGAACTGGTGTACGAGGGTGGGGCGTTGAGCGTGGCATCCACCCGCGGCGACGGCCGGGTGGGAGAGAATATTACGCCCAACATCAAGACCATCCTCACTGTGCCGCTCAGGCTGACACCTCTATCAGGGGGGCCGCCGGTGCCCGATCTCCTGGAGGTACGGGGGGAGGTCTACATGGAGATCGATGATTTTCACCGCCTCAACCGGATTAGGGAAGAGCGGGGGCTCCCGGCTTTTGCCAACCCACGCAACGCCGCGGCCGGATCTCTCCGGCAGTTGGACGCCCGGGTAACCGCCAAACGTCCCCTCAACATTTTTTGTTACGGAATCGGTCGCATGAGTGGAGATGGTTTCGAGACTTACGTGCAATTGATTCACACGCTTCAGGCCTGGGGCCTTCGCGTCAACCGCCCGCATATCCGGGTATGCCCCTCACCGGAGGAGGTGGTGCGCTATTGCAAGGAGCTGGAAGAACGGCGGTCCGGCTTTCCCTACGAGATCGACGGCGCGGTCATCAAGGTGAACCGGCTGGCACTCCAGGCACGTTTAGGAAACAAGTCTCGGAGCCCCCGGTGGGCGCTGGCCTTCAAGTTTCAGCCGGTCCAGGCATCTTCGGTTATTCGAAAGATCGACGTCCAGGTGGGTCGCACCGGCGCCCTGACCCCCGTCGCCCACCTTGAGCCGGTGGAGGTGGGCGGGGTCCTGGTCAAACGCGCCACCCTGCACAACCAGGAAGAGATGGAACGAAAGGACGTCCGGGAGGGGGACACGGTCCTGGTGCAGCGGGCGGGCGACGTAATCCCGGAGGTGGTCAAGGTGATCACCTCCAGGAGGACCGGCCGGGAGAAACGCTTCCGCATGCCCGACCGGTGTCCCGCCTGCGGTGCTGCGGTGTCCAGGAAGGAAGGGGAGGTGGTGCTCCGGTGCCGGAACCGGGACTGCCCTGCCCAGCTTCACGCATCCCTGAGGCACTTTGCGGGAAAAGGTGCCATGGACATAGACGGGCTGGGAGAAAAACTGGTGGCCCAATTGATCGAAACGGGCCTAGTGAGGGAGGCCGCGGACCTCTACCACCTTCGCATGGAAGACTTGCTGAAACTGGAGCGCATGGCGGAAAAATCCGCCGCCAAGCTGCTTCGCGCCATCGAGGAAAGCAAAAAGACCACCCTGGCCCGTTTTCTTTACGCCCTGGGGATCCGGCACGTGGGGGAACATGTGGCCTCGCTCCTTGCCGAACGATTCGGGGACCTGGAGGCCCTTTCCGCGGCCACGGAAGAAGAACTCATGGACATCCCCGAAGTCGGGCCCCAGATTGCGGAAAGCGTTGTCTCCTTTTTCTCGGACGAGGACAACCGCAGGCACCTCCAACGGCTCCTGGATGCCGGGATTTCCTGGGAACGTCCCGCCCCCCCTGAACGGACGGCCCTTCGGGACAAGACCTTCGTGTTCACCGGGACCCTTCAGGGCATGAGCAGGACCGAGGCCAAGGAACGAATCACGGCACTGGGCGGCCGGGTCTCTTCCAGCGTGGGAGGCAAGACCGACTACCTGGTGGTGGGGCAGGACCCAGGCTCCAAGCTGCAAAAGGCCAGGGCCCGGGGGGTCACGATCTTATCGGAGGAGGAATTCTCGGCCATGCTGGAGGGAGAAAGCCATGGCGAATAAGCGTGTTCATCTCATCATCGAAGGCAGGGTGCAGGGGGTCTGGTACCGGGATTCGGCCAGGCGCGAGGCCCTCCGCCTGGGGCTTTCGGGTTGGGTGAAAAACCGCACGGACGGAACGGTGGAAGCCCTGGTGGAAGGCCCCGAAGAGGACGTGGAGGCCCTGGTGTCCTGGTGCCGGAAAGGACCGCCCGCGGCACGGGTCACCGCCATTCGGAGAGAAGATCAGCCCTTTGGGGGGGACTTGCAATCCTTCCGTATCGTCTTCTAGCAAGGAGAACAGAGCCCCATGGAAAAAAGAAGGCATTTCACCCGACCTGTCCTGGCCCTGGGACTGACGGCGGCCCTATTGGTGACCTTTGCTGCCTGCGGCGGGACCAAAACAGCGGTCCGAAGTCCTCAACCCACCGATGACGGTCCACGAAGGATCCTGTGGGTCCTGCCCCTGGTGGACCAGGCACGGGCGGACCCGCAAGCGGCCTCTCGGACGCTCCAGGGACTCCTGGACCGGCTCCAAAGATCGGCACACGCCGTTATCCGCCGGACCCCCGAGGACCTGGAACTCCGGGACGATCCCCGCTCGGGCAAGTGCGGCATCGTGACGGACCCCCGTTGGATCGAGGAGGCGCGCCGCAGGGGGGTCGACACACTGGTGAGCTGGTTTCTGCCTCCTCCCGACATACGTGACACCAAAGCCGGCGTTTGGCCCCTTCGCACGCCGAGGCGCACCTACCGGTTCTCTGTGGCCATGAACCTGGTGGACGTAACCCTGGGCATCGTCCTGGACTCCCGCGTTGAAACGGTTGAGGCGGTGATGGACCCGGGAGCGATTTCCGGCCTCTCCGCCCAGGAGGCCTTTCGGAAGGCTTCGGCCCGGGCCCTGCCGGAGCTCTTGGATCGCCTCGCCCGGGCCATCTCCCGTGGGCTGCGAAAAAACCCCTGGTCCGGGCTTATCCTGCAGGCCGGCCCCGAGGAGGTGACCCTTGGGTGCGGAAGGGAAAACGGGGTGCGTGAAGGGGACCGCTTCGAGGTCTTTTCATGGGCCGAGCAGGTTCGAGCCTACGGCGGCAGGACGCTCCACATCATGGGTGAAAAAAAAGGTGTGATCACCGTGTTCGAGGTCCGGAAAAACCGGTGTCTCGCCCGGCCCCTGGAGGGAGGCCCCTTTGAGAAAGGCCAGTGGGTCCGGTACAAATCCTGAGGCCGCACTTCCGTCCCCTCTCCCTCGGCATGTCGAAAGAGCTAGGGGGCGCCTAATCCAGCATCTCTTGGGCGTGCGCCACCGCGCTGGGCGTGATCTGTTTGCCCCCTAGCAGGCGGGCGATTTCGCGTACCCGTCCCTCCCTGTCAAGCCGCTCGATACCAGCTTCCGTCCGTCCCTCCAGGACCACCTTTTTCACCAGATAATGGTTTGGACCCTTGCACGCGATCTGGGGCAGGTGGGTGATGCACAAGACCTGGTGGTAGTCCGACAGGGCCTGGAGCTTTTCGCCTACCACCGCTGCGGCGGCCCCCCCGATGCCCGCGTCCACCTCGTCGAAGACCACGGTTTCCACCGAGGCCGTGCGGGCCAGGATCGTCTTGAGGGCGAGGGTGATTCGGGAAAGTTCCCCCCCGGAGGCAATGCGCGCCAGGGCCCTCGGTTCTTCCCCCACGTTGGGAGCGAGGAGGAATTCCACCCGGTCAAACCCATCCGGCCGGAGGGCCGCGGCGCGGGCCTCCCCCTTTTCTTCCTCCTCAAATTGCACGAGAAAACGGGTCCCCGCCATGTGCAGATGCGCCAGCTCCCGCTCCACCGCTGTGCAGAGCCCCGCGGCAGCCTCCTTTCTTTTTTCGGAAAGGGCCTCGGCCCGGACCATGAGGTCCTCCAGCAGAGCGGCGGCCCTGGCTTCCAGGCCCTTCATCTCCTCTCTCAGCCCTTCCAGAAGATCGCGGGATTCGGCCAGTTTGCCCCTGAACTCCAGGACATCCGACAGGGTGGGGCCGTACTTGCGCTTGAGGCGATTGAGGACCTGAAGCCTTTCCTCCACGCTCTCGAGCCGGGCCGGATCGGCCCGGATCTCCGGCCGCAGTTCCCGAAGCGACAGGGCCGCGTCCTCCAACCCGGCCTGGAGTTCCAAAAGGGATTCACGGACCTCTCCCAGGCGGGAATCGAGCGCTGCACCCTTTTCCAGTTGTTTGGCGTGACGGGAAACGATGGAAAGAGCCGAGTCTCCCTGCTCATAAAGTTCTTCGTATGCCGCCGTCACCATGCTCAGGAGGTCTTCGGCGTGCAGGAGCCTGCGTTTTTCCTGCTCCAGTTCCTCGTCTTCTCCGGGGACGGGCCGGGCCGCATCTATCTCCCGCGCCTGAAACTCTCGAAGCTCCCGGGCCTCTTCTTCGAGCCGGAGCGTCTCACGCAACCGCTCGATCCTGTCGCACGCCTCCCGGTATTGCTCGTAATCGGCGGCGAGCTGGAGCCTTTGCGGGGTAAGCCCCCCGAAATCGTCCAGGAGGTGGAGGTGGTTTTCCGGCCTCAGGAGCCGCTGGTGCTCATGCTGTCCAGATATGCTGATCAAGGACTCTCCCAGGCGATTCAGCATCTGGAGGGTGGCCATGGCGCCGTTGACCGTGACCCGGTTGCGGCCCTCTTTAAAAAGGCTTCTTGAGATGAGCACCTCCCCTCCCGCCCGGGGCAACCCCAGAGCTTCCAGGAGATCGTCCACCCCGCTCCGGGGTGAAAACCGGAACATGGCCTCAACCCGGGCCTCGTTGCACCCGGTCCGGATCAGGTCCGAAGCGGCCCGCCCCCCCAGGATAAGGTTCACCGCATTTATGATGATGGATTTCCCGGCCCCGGTCTCGCCGGACAGGATATTGAGTCCGGGCTCCAGTTCGATGTCCAGCCGCTTGATGATGGCAAAGTTTGAAATACTCAAGTGGACCAGCATGCCGACTTACACCCGTTCCCACGTGACGCGCAGGACTTCTTGGTAGGTGGTCTCCCCCGCCAGGAGTTTTTTCAGGGCGTTTTCCCGAAGGGTCACCATGCCGTCCTGTCTCGCCTGCTCACGAAGGTCTTCGAGGGGCGTCTCGGTGCGCGTCATTCGCTTCATGGCATCCGTGTACGGCATGATCTCGAAAATCCCGGTCCGGCCGAGATAGCCCGTCCCCCGGCATCGAATGCAACCTTTGCCCCGCTGGAGGGCGACCCTGCCGTGTGTTTCCACGCGCAAGCCCAGGGCGCGGAGTTCCTCTGCCTCGATTTCCAGGGGCTCCTTGCAGTGGGGGCAGATCTTGCGCACCAGACGCTGGGCCGCCACCCCCACCAGGGTTGCCTGGACGAAAAACGGCGGCACCCCTAGATCCAGGAGCCGGGTCAGGGTGGAAGGCGCGTCGTTGGTGTGCAGGGTGGACAGGACCAGGTGTCCGGTCAACGCGGCCTGGACGGCGTTTTCCGCTGTTTCCAGGTCGCGCATCTCCCCGATCATGATGATGTCGGGGTCCTGTCTCAGGATATTCCGCAGGATCGAACCGAATGTGATCCCGGTTGCGGGCTGGACAGCGATCTGGTTGAAATCCTCGTGGATCATCTCGATGGGGTCTTCCACGGTGGTTATGTTCACCTCGGGGCTTGAGAGGTGCTGCAATGTGGAGTAAAGCGTGGTGGACTTGCCGCTTCCGGTGGGCCCCGTGACCAGGACGATGCCGTGCGGGTTGTGGATACACTGCTCGTAGCGCATGAGATCTTCGTGTGTCAACCCCAGGTTTTCCAGCGACTGAAACAGGATATCCGGGTCCATAATACGCATGACCACCTTTTCCCCGAAGGCCACGGGCACGCTGGATACCCGAATCTCCGCCTCCACGCCGCCCCGGTCCATCTTGATTCGGCCGTCCTGAGGCCGCCGTTTTTCCGCCATGTCCATCCGGGACAGGTTCTTGATCCTGCTCACCATGGCCTGGTGCACGTTCTTGGGCAGCCGGTAGACCGTGTGAAGCACGCCGTCGATCCGCATCCGGATCACGCTGGCATCCCGCTTGGGCTCGATGTGGACATCACTGGCCCTCTGATCAAAGGCGTAACCCAGCAGGTGATTCACGGCGTTGACGATATGCTGGTCATTGGAGGGCAGCTCTTCGGTGGAAGACAGGCGCACATACTGTTCCAGGTTTCCCAGGTCCACGGACGGGCCCGCAAATTGGGTCTCGGCCGCTGCGATGGAGCGCTTGAACCCGAAAAACTCGTTTATCAACCGGAGCACGTCCGTTCGGCTGCTCACCACAGGCCTCACTCGCATCTGGCTCACCCGGGAGATGTCTTCCATCACCTCCCGGTTGAAGGGATTGGGGGTGGCCACCACGAGGTAGCCGTCCTCCACGGCCACGGGCAGGGCCATGTGCTTCCGCGCAAAGGTGTAGGGCACGGTGGTGGTCACCAGGTTGAGGTCGAGCTTGAGGGGATCGATCTTTTTGTAAGGAAAACCCCAGTGGGCGGCCAGGGCCTGGAAGATGGCTTCTTCCTCGAGGGTACTGGACGGATCGTCGGCCCGCTCCAGGTTCAGAGATGAAAGGATGTCGATGATGTCGTAGGCGCGA
>JAFDIS010000072.1 GCA_019307945.1 Deltaproteobacteria bacterium
TCAATCCGATTCCCTGTTGCGGAATAAACAGGGCAAGACACCATTCAACTGAAATGAAGATCTCCACTCGCCATTACAAAGAAAGAGATTGATCCGTCATCTGACGAATTCTGGGGCCTGCTTTCAGGGCCGGCTAAAGACTGAAATGGTTTAAGCTTCTTCGCGATCCGAGGAGGTGGAACATGCCTGATTTGACCTACCGCACGGCCTACGAACTGGCGGAACTCATTCGTGACCGGGAAGTCTCTGCCGAAGAAGTCCTGGGTGCCCACCTGAACCGGATTGCTGAATTCAATCCAACGCTGAACGCAATCGTGACCCTCCAGAAGGGACCGTTTGATTCCTCAATTGGAGACTTTTCTCTCTCAGTTCCTTCTCGGCCTAGCAGAACAAAAATAACCATGAGCTCTAACCTGGAAGCATATCGTAGAAATAGCGCATGGTGTCCGACCGGGTGACGATTCCGATCAGTTCTCCCCCTTGCTGCTTGATCATCTTGCGCGCGGCTTCCATTGCGCTCTTTCCGGGCTCAATGGTCACAACCTTTTGGGACATAAAGGCCTTGACCGGGGCCTTGAGCTGTTTTTCGTTCTTGATCTTTCGGAAATCCCGCCGTGAAATGATTCCTGCGATTTTCTTTCCCTCCACCACCGGAAGACCGGTACATCCGGTCCTCCTCAGGAGGCTCGCAGCATCTTTCATGGATGTTCCAGGTGACACCGTCGTAACCGGAAAAGACATAAGGGCCCCGATCTGTACAGACGTCTGCTGATTGCCTTGGATCAGCTCCACCAGCCACGCCTCCACCGCGTCCGGATGGGCATTCTTGAGAAGGGCGGAGCCGGCGCCGGGATGACCACCACCTCCCATGCTCCGCATTATCTTGCCGACATCGAGCCCATCGTGCTCGCTTCGGCCGATGACCATCGTACGGCCCTTGTGCTCGTCCGTGAAGATTCCGAAGGCCGCGTCCACGTTCACGATGTCCTGGTACATGTCCACCACCACGGCGAGACCCGGGGTATGGCCCGAGATGGATATCTTGTTGATACTCAGCCGGTACCCGTTGACCTTGGTTCTTTCCGCGTTCTGAAGCATCTCAAAGAGAATCTGCTTTTGTTTCGGGCCGTACGCAGGTCTAAGGAAATTTTTTAGTATATTGAGATCCCCTTGCTGTTCCAGGAGATACCCTGCGGCCCTGGCATCCCTCGGGGTGGTAGTCGGAAACATCAGGCTCCCCGTATCCTCGTAAATCCCGGCCAAAAACAAGGTGGCCTGCATCGGGGTAACGGTGACCCCTTCTTTTTCCATGCGTTCCACAAACAGGGTGGTTGCCGCTCCCACCTGCTCTTGTATCTTTGAATCGGCCGCTATGTCGTCATCCCGGGCTTCATGGTGGTCCCAGACGCAAATCGCCACCCCTTTCCTTCCCAGCAGTTCGCCGATCCCCTCCACCCGATGGCCCTGGGCCGTGTCCACCACGATGAGTCGCGTCACCTCGGACAAATCAACCGTTCCGAGATCCACGAATGGAAAAAGATCCTTGTGAATGGAAACAAATGCCTTGACGTTGGGATTCAGTGCCCTTGGCAGCACGGGTTTGGCCCCCGGGAAAAGAATGGTGGCCGCCACCAGTGAAGCCACCGCATCAAAGTCTGAATTTTTATGAGTAACGATGATTTCCATGGTCCCGTATCCCGGCGTGTGTCACATCGATTCCATCAACCGCCGTCAGAGGGCCTGGAATGAGGGGGACATCGGGTTGGATAGGTGTTCCGGTTCAAGACCCCTCATCCGACTCTTACACCCCTTTGTAATCCAATGACGGAGGGACACACAGCACAGGTCTTGAGAGAAAACGAAGAACTTTTTCGGCCGTACTCCCAAAAAAAATGGTGTTCATGTCCGCGGCATTGCCACAGCTACCCATAACGATCATCTCCGCTTTCGTCTGCACGGCCTTCTTGTTGATTTCAATGAAAGGCGTCCCCTCAGCCACCATGAACTCCACCTGGAAACCGTCCTTCTCTTCATGGCGCAAGAAATTTTCAAGTTTTTTCTTGGCTTCCAGGAAGAGGGTTTTCTTTATCTCCCCCGGATTTCCCAGCCGATGGCGAACACACTCATTAACAAAATCATGATCCACCACATGCAAAGCCACGATCCGTCCCCGACCATCTTGAACCAGTTCCGCTGCTTTCTGAAACGCAAGTCGGGAGCAGGGAGAAAAGTCCACCGGCACCAGGATGGTCATGAACCGATTCGCGATCCCGCCTTCGTCTTCTCTGTGCTGTTCCAACATGAACCTCCATCCTTCTGCCCTGACGGGGTGAGGCCCTTGTTCCTCAAGAACCGGATTTTCGCTTTTTTACGTGCTTCTCGTAAATAATATAGCGACGGTTCCTGAAAATACCACTCCGGAAGTGAATCTGAAGGGGCCCGACTCGCCTCCTGCGAAGGTGAGCATTTGATTACCTCAGCGAATATCACGGCATTATCCGCTCGCTGCCACGGGACTGGGTGCGACACAAGAGAGCATGGCCGGGAAGGGGGAACGAGATGACATTCCTGATG
Organism: Deltaproteobacteria bacterium; assembly: GCA_019307945.1. Classification (GTDB taxonomy): domain Bacteria; phylum Desulfobacterota; class DSM-4660; order Desulfatiglandales; family Desulfatiglandaceae; genus B17-G16. The sequence continues at coordinate 2,575 of JAFDIS010000072.1, forward strand.
TTCCGGCGAAGAACAATCGGCACCACCAGGGCCCCCGTCGGATGATTGAAGATTCACAAGACCACTTCATTCGCTAAATTAAGAGATCCGGCATACGACTTGCGAACCGGCACAAGTGCTTTGCAAAACCTTGACAGGGTTGCAATAATGCCCCCCACTCATGCACCCTTGCGTTGCCATTGTGCAATGCTCTCTGCACGCCTTTTTATTCCTCTTCGGCCGTAAACCCATAGTTCTTGGAATATCATATGGTTATCTCCGACCATCTTTCGCTTGAGTCCTGGCATGAATATTGCCTCGTCAAGTGGGTAAGGGGCGACAATAATCCATACATAATAGGCATGGAGCCGGGGCGCAGACGTGTGATGTAGCATACGGGGATCGCCGCATACCGCAAACCACAGTGGAGGCAGGGCGGCTTGCCGAGCGATGCAACGCCTTGTGCCCCTGAACACAGATCTCATAATCGTTCTCTGGAAAGGAGTGCAGGGCCAATGGAAAACATGTATCGCGCATATACCTTGGGGAGCCTGACACTTGACAACCGGTTCGTCTTCCCGCCCATCAAGTTGGCATACGGAAATCCCGACGGCACCGTGTCGGATCGTCAACTGCTTTTCTACGAGCGAGTGGCCCGGAATGGTCCGGGTCTCATTATCCTGGAACCGGTGGCGGTCACGGCCGACGGCAAAGAACACCCAAAACAACTCTGCGTGCACTTACCGGGATCCGAAAACCAGCTCAAAAAGATAGTCGACGTGATCCATGAACAGGGACGCGCAGTCTGCGTGCATCTCAACCATGCGGGGGCAGCCGCCAATCCCATGGCTACCAAAACCAAACCCAGGGCTCCATCACCAATCACCTGTCCGGCCAGTGAACAGGAAGCCCAAGCCCTGAACGAAGACGAAATCCAGGCCATTCTTCAAGGGTACAAGTCGGCTGCGGAAAAGGCCCTGACGGCGGGCTTCGACTGCATTGAGATCCAGGCGGGCCATGGTTACCTATTGTCACAATTTCTCAATCCAAAGATCAACGTGAGAGATGATCGCTACGGCAAGAATCGCGAGCTTTTCCCATCTGAAGTCATTTCTCTTGTCACCGGGGTTGCCGGTCCTACGCCCGTCATCCTGAGGATCTCCGGTAATGAAATGTCTCCGGATTTCGGCCTGGACAGGGAGTTGCTGGTCCCGATCCTGAAAGCCGCTGAAAAGGCAGGAATTTGTGCCGTTCACGTGGGGATGGGAAATGCATGTTTCAGCCCTCCCTGGTATTTTCATCACGCCAGCCTACCGGAAAAACCGCAGTTCGAAGCACTAGGGTGGGTGCGTGAACACACCAGCCTACCACTCATTGCGGCGGGGAGAATGGGGCGAAAAGAAAAGATCCGGGAGATACTGAACCAAGGCCTTGCTGATTTGTTCGCCCTGGGAAGGCCACTTATCGCGGACCCCGATCTACTGGAAAAGTGGCGGACAGGAGAATCCAGCAAACCCTTACTGGCATGCGGCTACTGTCTCCAGGGATGCCTTCACCGAGTCAAGAGCGGTGAAGGCCTGGGGTGCAATATCAACCCGGAAGTGGGGCAACCTTCTCTTGGGAAAACCGCAAATCCTCTTAAAGTGCTTGTGGCCGGGGGAGGACCCGCAGGCATGAGTGCGGCCATGTATTTGAACCGGCGGGGGCACAAGGTCACGCTCGTAGAAAAGGAAGACCTGCTCGGCGGACAATTCAGGCTTGCATGGCAGGCACCCGGCAAGGAGAAGATGAAGGATTCCCTTGATTCCCTCGTACAAGCGGTCAAGGCGGAAAATGTCTCTCTGATCATGGGGGAAAGCGTCGATGAAGCCCTTGTCAAACGAATAAGACCGGATCTCCTGGTTTGGGCCATCGGCGCACGCCAAAATATTCCGCAAATACCGGGCCTTGAGAATCAGTACACGTTGACCTCCATCGAATTGTTCTCTGAAACCAAGGAAATTCGAGGTCCGAGGGTGCTGGTAATCGGTGCCGGAAGAGTCGGCCTCGAAATCGCTGAAAAACTGGGGGGCCTTGGCTATGAAGTGGTGGCAACGAAACGAACCGATCCTATCGGAAGCATGATGGAAATGGTGACGAAGAAATTGACTCTGAAACGAATCGGCAACATGGAGAAGGTGGCCCTCATGCCCCACACGACCGTCAAGGCCTTTCTGAAAGATCGCGTGGAGATCGAACAGGACGGCGTCGCCATGTCCCTGGAACCTTTCAATTCGGTGATACTGGCTTCGGGCATGCTTCCCGCCGTGGGTCCCGGGGAGGAAATTCCGGATCTGGTGGACCGCGTGGAAACCATCGGGGACGCAGCCCAGGTCATGGACATCTTCAGCGCCGTCCGATCCGGATACGAGTTGGCCCGAAGGTACTAAGAAGAGAAGAAATCGGAAGCAATGGAAAAAAATACCGTAGTGAGCGATGCAGCATCTCCGGATCTGCATGAAAGGAGGGCTGATTGTGGCGCGGACATCCTTTTCTGAAATCGCAGTTGTCTCTTGTGGCACCCTTAGTCTGGAGCTGAACCATTTGAAGGAAACGGGTTTCCTGGATGCCAAGCACATCTTCTACACAAGGCCCGGTCTTCATGAACACGTCCGTGAACTGGAACGCCAACTGATCGAACGAATTCGGAAAGCAAAGGAAAAAACCGACAAGGTCCTGGTGGTTTACGGCGGAAAGTTTTGCTACGTGAACGCCGAAGAACCCACGCGCACCATGAGTAAGATCATCGCGGAGCAAGGGCCCGGGGTGGCCAGAATCGAGGCTACCCACTGCATGGATATGCTGGCGGGCGAGGAGGAACGGGAAAAGATCGCCCTGGAAATGGCCGGCGGAGAGAAGGTCTGGTGGATGGTCCCCGGGTGGATCAAGTTCCGCCACGATGTCTTTGACGGTTGGGACCAGGGCCTGGCCAATGAAAATTTTCCAAGACACACAGGGGGAGCAATCGTGCTGGACTCCCTGGGATATGTCGAGCGATATATGACCGAACACCCCGAGGAGTTCCTTGAATACTCAGACTGGATGGGCATCCCGATCCAGCCCTACCCGGTAACCCTTGACCGTTTCAAGTCCTTGCTGGTGGAGCAGGCGGAAAAACTGCTCAATGTATCCTGAAAGCCAATCCAATCTGCCCTACCGTTATGGCAGGTCGCAGGGGATCTGACGCTCAGGGCCGATGTAACGGCCCGGGGCGTTGAACATAGGCCTGCGCCGCGATAGTGTTCCGCACCAAGCAAGATCCCTGCCTCTTTTTCCATAAAGGCCACAGGGAATCGAGCCGTGCGGCGGTAAAAAATCAAGTCCCCGCATAGCGTTACCTCTCCTCCAGGCAATCTCACGGGCCCACACCGGCGGATGCCCTTTCAAAAAGGCCCCCTGTTTTTCTGCCGGAGCGCCGGCCGCCTGCCCCAAAACAGTGGAGGAGGACCCTATTTCGTCCAGCTTGCAACCCGGCCGATCACCGCGCCTTGGCGGAGCCGAACGATCCGCCTGATTTCGTGGTTGTACCAGCGGCACAACGGAGTAATAACCAGCTTTACTCTTCTTATGGAGTTCAAGGGTCATTTTTTTGTTGACATTTAATACCACAATGTAGTAGTTTGTGTGAAAATCTCCCGGGGACTGAGGAGAGGTGCGGCGGAGAGAACGAAAACGCCGGCCGGGAAAAGACAGGTAAACATAACGTAACGCTGGATTATCAAGGACAAAAGGCTCGAAAAGCGCGATGACCGCATTTTACGTGACCCAGTTCTGTTGCATGTGCATGTAGGGGCCGGCCCGATCCCCCCGAGGGTGCGGGCCCCGACGGAAACTGGTGCGTGAGATGCTATAGGCATCGCGTTTTTCGGGCTTTTTGTATGTTTGAACCAAGACGACAGGAGGAAGACCCATGCCCGATAAACCGCGTTACCGCTTCGAAACCCGTGTCATTCATTCTGCCCAGCGCCCCGAACGCTGGGAAGGTTCGACGCAGGTCCCGATCCACCAGACCGCCTCACACCTGCACCCCACGGCAGAGGGTCTCAGCGACACATTCGCGGGAAAGAGCACCGATCACATCTATTTGAGGTTATCGAATCCCACGAACCGGGTCCTGGAAGAAAAAATCTGTGACCTGGAAGGGGGCAAAGGCGCCGTGGTCATGGCTTCCGGCATGGCCGCCGTGGCCAACGCGTGCATGGCCCTTCTACGCTCGGGGGACGAATTCGTGGCGGGGACTTCACTTTTCATGTCCACATACCTTCTCTTCACCCAGGTCTTCAGGAAGTACGGAATCACCGCCAGACTCGTGGAACCCACGGACACGGGAGCAATCGAGGAGGCCATCAACCACAAGACGCGTTTCGTGTACCTGGAGACCATCGGGAACCCCAGGATGGACATACCGGATTTGGTGGCGGCGGGCGCTGTGGCTCATGCCCATGGGGTCCCACTCCTGGTTGACAATACTCTGGCCACGCCTTACCTCTGCAGGCCCCTGGAACTGGGGGCGGACGTGGTGATCCACTCCACCACCAAGTACCTGGGCGGGCACGGCGCCGCCGTGGGGGGCGTGGTGGTGGACGGGGGGACATTTGATTGGCGTTCGGAGAGATTCGCCGACTTCGCGCCCTTCGTGGACCGAAAAGGATCCCTTGCCTACCTGGACAGGGTCTGGCGGGAACACCACATCAATTTCGGCACCACCCAGTCGCCCTTTCAATCCTACCTCACGGTGTTGGGACTGGACACCCTGGTCGTGCGCATGGAACGTCACCTTTCCAACGCCACGGCCCTCGCCAGATATCTGCGCAAGCGCCCCGAGGTGCTGTGGGTGAACTACCCGGGGCTAGAAGATCATCCGGACCGCGAGATGGCCGAAAGGCAATTCCAGGGTAAAGGCTTCGGTGCCATGATCACCTTCGGACTGAAGGACCAGGGCACCTGCTTTCGTTTCATCGACAGCCTGGAACTAGTCTGCCACCTCGCCAACCTGGGCGACTGCAAGACCCTCGTCATCCACCCTTACTCGAGTCAGTATGTCTCCTTTGAAGAGGCCACGAGGGTCAGGCTCGGGATCACGCCCGGGCTCGTGCGGCTCTCCGTGGGAATCGAGGCGGTTGAGGATCTGTGCGACGACCTGGGACGGGCGCTGGAGAAGAGCCGTTGAGCGAGTATATCGAACATGACAGGCAGGGGGTCTCCGTGGGCCTGGTGGAAGAGCGATCCTTCACCTTTGCCGCCCCCCCGGACGGGATGCTCCTGGAGGGGGGAGGGAGGCTTGGGCCTGTGACCCTGGCCTACGAGACCTATGGGGAACTCAACACCGACGGCACCAATGCCGTCCTGGTGTGCCACGCCCTGTCCGGTGACGCACACGTGGCGGGATATCACCAAGAGGACGATGAAAAGCCCGGGTGGTGGGACATCATGGTGGGCCCGGGCAAAGGCATCGATACGGACCGATACTTCGTCATCTGCTCCAACATCCTTGGAAGTTGCATGGGCTCGACGGGCCCTTCGTCCCCGAACCCGGCCACAGGGAAGCCCTTTGGTCCCGATTTTCCGGTGGTCACCATCGGGGACATGGTTCGCGCCCAGAAGGCCCTGGTTGAGCATCTGGGCATCCGTCGTCTTCTTTCCGTGATCGGCGGGTCCATCGGCGGGATGCAGGTCCTGGAATGGTCGGTGCGTTACCCCGAAATGGTGGCCTCGGCCGTGCCCCTTGCCACCACAACGAGGCACTCGGCACTGGCCATCGCCTTCAACGAGGTGGCCCGACAGGCCATCATGGCGGACCCTGCCTGGCAGGGGGGGCGATATTACGGAGGTCCCCGCCCGGACCACGGGCTGGCCGTGGCACGGATGATCGGGCATGTGACCTACCTCTCCGATGATTCCATGCGCCACAAGTTCGGCCGTAGACTGCAGGACCGGGAGGATTTTTCCTACAACTTCGACGCGGATTTCCAGGTGGAAAGCTACATCCGTTACCAGGGGAGGAAATTCGTTGACCGCTTCGACGCCAATTCCTTTCTCTACATAACCAAGGCCGCCGATTACTTCGACCTGGGCCGATCCCACGGCGGTGGATCCATTACACGGGCCTTTTCCAAGGCCGGGGCGCGGTTTCTAGTGGTTTCCTTCACCTCTGACTGGCTCTACCCTACATACCAATCCAAGGAGATGGTCCGGGCCTTGAAACGATGCGGCCTGGATGTGAGTTTCTGCGAAATCGAGGCCCGCTGGGGGCACGACGCATTCCTGCTACCCAGCCCGCGTCTGACGGAACTGCTAAAGGGGTTTCTGAGTCGTGTACGCCAAAAAATCGAATGACAAAAAGATCCGATTCGATCTGGAGACCATCGCCTCCTGGGTGGAGCCGGGGGCCTGTGTCCTGGATCTGGGCTGCGGAGACGGCCGGCTACTGGAATTCCTGATGACCCGAAAGGAGGTGAAGGGGACGGGGATCGAGCAAAGGGAAGACCTCGTGGCCCGGTGTGTCGAAAAAGGGCTCCCGGTGATCCAGGGCGACATCAACCGGGAGATCGTCGATTATCCGGACAACGCGTTCGACTACGTGATCGTGAGTCGGACCCTCCAGCAGGTTTACGATCCCCCGGGCTTGCTCCGGGAGATCCTGCGGATTGGAAAAAAAGCGGTGGTGAGTTTCCCCAACTTCAGTTATTGGCGCATCAGACTGCAACTTCTGTTCACGGGAAACGCGCCGGTCACGCCGCAACTGCCCTACCAGTGGTATGATACGCCAAACATCCGGGTGATCACCTTGAAGGATTTCCGGAGATTTTCCGGACGTCTCGGTTTCGAGATTTTTCGGGAGGAGGCGGTTCAGGCCAACGGGCGCAGCATTGGGGGCCGGACCGTTCGTTTCATGCCCGACCTTCGGGCCACGTATGGGATCTATTTGATTGGAAAGGACAAATCATCATGAAAACCGCTGCAGGAAAGAAGACCTATCCCCTGGACAACGCGCAACCGAGCGACGGGGACATCGCCGAGGCCCTCCTGGCTCCCGTCCCTGCGGACCAGGGCGACCGGGAGGAAGACCGCTCCTGGATCCCGTCCCACGGAGCCATTGCCCGGCTTACCGAGGCGATCCGCGCTCTGCTTTTCCCCGCTGGACCCCGGGGCCCCAAGGAGCTTGCCGAGGAGGCAAGGAAGGCCGTCTCAAGGCGGCTCTCCGAGATCAGGGAGGACCTGGCACGGCAGATCGCCCTGACGATCTCCCACCGGTGCGAGGCGACTCCGGGGCCCTGCCCCTCCTGCCGTGAGCAGGCAAGAGAAAAGGCCGTCGCCTTTCTGCGCCTGCTTCCCGACCTCAGGGAGGCGCTGGTCCAAGACCTGGACGCCGCCCTTTACGGCGACCCGGCAGCCAAGAGCCGACAGGAGATCGTTGCCTGCTATCCCGGGTTCCTGGCGATCACCGTGTATCGTGCGGCCCACGCCCTTCACCTGATGGGAATCAGGCTCATCCCCCGAATGATGACCGAGTACGCCCATTCGCTCACCGGGATCGACATACACCCCGGCGCCCGCATTGGGGAGAGTTTTTTCATCGACCATGGAACGGGTGTGGTCATCGGGGAGACCACCCGGATCGGTGACCGTGTCCGCATTTACCAGGGAGTGACCCTGGGAGCTCTTTCCCTTCCCTCCCACCAGATCGACCGGTTCCGGGACCGCAGGAGGCATCCCACCATTGGAAACGACGTGGTGATCTACGCCAATGCCACCTTGCTGGGAAAAAACGCCGTGGTTGGGGACCGTTCCGTGATAGGGGCCAGCGTGTGGATCACGGAGCCGGTGCCGCCGGACACCAAGGTGCTCCTGAAGCAACCCGAATCCATCAGGATCGCGCGAAGGGTCTCTCGCGGGTCACGAGAGGAGGTACGGCCATGAACCCATGGCATCAGGATCTGAGTACCACCACTGGAGGAACTCCCCTTGTTCGACTCAACCATGTGACGCGGGATATTGAGGCTCAGGTATTGGCCAAGGTGGAATCGCGAAACCCCCTGGGGAGCGTCAAGGACAGGATCGCCGTTTCCATGGTCCTTGACGCGGAAGCCCGGGGTCTGATGACGCCTGAAACACTGATAGTGGAACCCACCAGCGGGAACACGGGCATCGCCCTTGCATTCGTGTGCGCGGCCAAAGGCTATCGCCTTTGCCTCACCATGCCCGAGACCATGAGCGTTGAGCGGCGAAGACTCCTGAGACACATGGGGGCCCGGGTCGTGCTCACGCCGGGCGCGGAAGGCATGAAAGGGGCCATCGCCAAGGCAGTGGAAATCTGCACGGAAGAGGGCCCGGCCTTCATGCCGAACCAGTTCGCCAACCCGGCCAACCCTGAGATCCACCGCCGGACCACCGCGGAGGAGATCTGGAGGGACACCGGAGGCGCGGTGGACGTGTTCGTGGCGGGCGTTGGCACGGGCGGGACCATCACGGGCGTGGCCGAGGTGATCAAGAAGAGAAAGCCCTCATTGCGGGCCGTGGCCGTCGAGCCCGCAGAATCCCCGGTGCTCTCGGGCGGGGCCCCGGGCCCCCATAAAATCCAGGGAATCGGTGCGGGCTTCGTCCCGGAGGTCCTCAACCGGGACATCATCGACGAGGTGGTAACCGTGACAGGAGAGGCTGCGATGGAGACCGCCCGCAGACTGGCCTCCCAGGAGGGCATCCTGTGCGGCATTTCATCGGGCGCCGCCGCACGGGCGACCCTCGATGTGGCGAGACGCCCTGAAAACAGAGGAAAGGTGATAGTGGTGCTTCTCCCCGACACGGGGGAGCGTTACCTGAGCACGGAACTCTTCTGACGCCGGTCCTGCCGGCCCCCTACAGGATCTCCTCGATCACCGGGACCAGGTCCATGAAATCCACCGCCATTTCCCGGTCGAAATCCCGGGCTTCGCCCTCCTTGTAAACCGGACCGAAAAAGGTGTGGATCTTTACGCCCCTCTCCGCGCAAAAGCCTGCCAGGGAGGCCTTGGTCATGCTGCCCACAAGCCTTGCCCCCACCGAGGCCCCCCACTGAAAGTGTGGACCGTCGCCACCGCTGTCCCCCATGATCAGGACCTTTTCCGGCCCCAGGCCCACCTCCTTCATGACCAGCTCCGTGTTGAGGGCCTTGTCCGACGTCTCCCATAGGTCCATCCAGCGTGTCCTTCCCTCTCCCCGCTCCCCGTAGCGGATCAAGGGGTGGGCGGAGACCACCGGCACTTCAGGGATCAGCCCCTTGGCCATGGCCCGTTCGCAGAAGCCCTGAAAGGCGGTGGTGTTGATCATAAAAAGGACCTCGTTTTCCCGGCACCAACGGATCAGATCCGTAACCCCACGGTAGGTCTTGAAGGAGGCTTCGAGGTATTGATCCATCTCCTGTCGGGAGACCAGGCCCGGCAAGAGTTTCCGAAGTTGGGCCACTGCCTTTCCCAGGGAGATCCTGTTGCCCGTATACGCCTGAAAGATCCGCATCAGGTCAGAGGCCAGTTCCGGGTGATGGAACATGATCACGTCAAAGGGCCCGGTGGGGGCCAGGCACTCGTTCCAGTCCGATGAGACGATAGCGCGGTAATTGGGGCCTTGACTGTGCATCGGATCACTCCTTTCCTCGTGCGCTTTCCGGGACCAGGTGCCGCCGGGGGCTTCCCCCCAAGAATGCCGCCATTGGTCCTACACGACAGCGTAGAGCCCTCCCTTAAGGACACCTGAAGCGCGGTACCTCACACGACCGGTTTTCTCCTGTATCATGTATTCGGCGTGCGCATCAAGTTCTCTCAAGAGCCCTGAACATCGAAATTCTCGGGGGGGGGCCTCCGGGCCGACTACCCTATATCATTCCGCCCCTTCCATTTCACAGGTGGACTCACCTGCATGAGGGATGCGATGGAAATCACGACATTCGCTGATCACCGGAACCTGGAGGCTTGATCGATCAACATCGAGGGCCTCAACTATGAGCTTTCACGGATCTTCATCCATTAGGGTTTTGGGGTTGTCCCTTTCCAAATTTCCGGTAACCGCCCTTTTTCCTCTTCGACCTTCTTCGCTCAATGCCCCTTGAGTCCGGGGCTATTTCGCATTATGCTTTCAACGAGCATGGATATCATCCTTCTTCCCATAGATTTGGTCATCAACAGAAAGTATCGGCTTTGATTCATGCTCTCAAGCTTCCAACACTTTATAGCACCCTCAGATTCTCGTGAGAAGCCATTTCGGCTTTGGAGTCTTGGCATTCTGCTGGATAACCCGGCAAAATTGATAGAAATATCCGTAGGGAACGGAAAGGAATTCATCATATGACGACTCCATATTTCCTGGACGAACCATCTCCGGAGCGCTTCGAAGCAGTGATCCAGAGTATCAGTGACGGCGTGATGACAGTTGATTCTCAGTGGCGGATTACTTGTTTCAACAAGTCTGCGGAACGAATTTCAGGTGTTCCACGGGAAGAAGCCATGGGCTGCCCTTGCTATGAAGTCTTGAAATCAAACATCTGCAGGGGCACCTGCGCCATCCAGTATACCATTGAGACAAGGAAACCAGTGGTCAATCTCGCAATCTATCTAATGAACAAACAAGGATTCGAAGTCCCCGTGAGCATTTCGACCGCGGTTTTCAGAGATAAGCACGGTAATCTGAAAGGCGGCGTCGTGACTTTCCGCGACCTCAGACAGGTTGAAGAATTTCGGAAAGAGATAAAAAAAAGCTATTCCTACGGAGATATTATCAGCAAAAGCAAGAAGGTGAAAAAGATTCTAGAAATCCTTCCCACCATAGCGGAAAGCGACAGCACCGTGCTGATAACCGGTGAAAGCGGCACCGGTAAAGAGATTTTTGCCCGGGCCATTCACGGATTGAGCCATAGAAATAAAAAACCGTTTGTCCCCGTCAATTGCGGGGGATTCCCGGAGACTCTTATCGAGTCGGAGCTTTTTGGTCACGAAACAGGCGCTTTCACCGGTGCTACCAGGGCACGGCAGGGACGTTTTGCGAGAGCCGAAGGAGGAACCCTGTTTCTTGACGAAATTGGAGACCTTCCTCTTCCACTCCAGGTGAAGTTGCTCCGGGTGTTGCAGGACAAGACTTATGAGCCGCTCGGGGGAACCCGGAGTTTGAAGGCCGATGTGAGGATCATCACTGCAACAAACCGTGAACTGCATAATATGGTGGCGGATGGGACCTTCAGACAGGACCTTTTTTACAGGATCAATGTGATCAATCTGGAGATTCCACCTTTGCGGGAACGGCTGGAAGACGTGCCGTTGCTTGTGGAGCATTTCATCACTCGCTTCTCCGCCTTACACAACAAGGACATACAAGCCATTTCCCATGAGGCGCTGGACATCCTGATGAGCTATGACTATCCAGGAAATATTCGGGAACTTGAAAACATTATCGAACATGGCTGCGTGCTCTGCCCCGGCGGCCTGATTCACATAAAACATCTGCCGGATTCGTTGCGTCCTACGCTGAATTCCTTCGTAAGTGCAGACACCTTTGAAGAAATCGAGAGACAATTCATAATTTTTATGTTGAAGAAAAACAAATGGAATCGCCTCGCCACGGCCCGTGAAATGGGGATCCACAAGACAACCCTTTTTCGAAAAGTAAAGAAGCTCGGTATCCGCTTGCCGGATAAGGATGGACGCCATAAAGCTCCATGAAGCGTAGCATTATTGCAACTATACACCCTCCTGCAAAGTAGCATTTCCGCAACTCTTTTGTTCCCCTTATCATGCCGATTTCCCGGTACCCGTTTTTAACCGGCCAATAAAGCTATCTATTTTTTTTGACTACCAATCTTCCCCTTATTGGCACGTTTGATGCTATCTATAGAAAGTAACAGAAGTCAAAAATCATTTCATCAGAAGAAAGGAGAAAAGAAAATGGCGGAAGACAAAAGACTCAAGGCTACCACTGACACCCACAGGCCCGCACGTCCCCTGAAGTATTTTCAGGACAAAGACGGCAACGGCTGGCTCTGTGACAAGGACATCGATTTCGACGGTGACCTGAGAGAACAGGGTTGCTGGAGATGCGACGAAATGGCCTTTCCAGCAGGAGGAAGGTAATCGACGCCATCCGGGGGTCCGGATGGAATGGAGGTACATTCTCGGGGAATATCCTGGTGCGTTAATCAAAAAGGTGAAAGAGCACCGGGATATTCCACATTAACCGCCGGCCCGGGTGATCTTAACGTTAAAGATTGTAAACGGAGTTGAGCGAAGCGATATTCCGGTTACAATCTTTAACGTTTGGATGAGTACCTTCGCCAGGGTGTCATTGTTGAGGCCCCGGTAAGCACGGCAATCCTGGAAAGCATATTTTATCCGGGAAGTCCACTTCATGATGGAGCGACACTTATCAGAAATGCTCGTATCCGAAAGGCCCGGTGTCTGCTTCCTCTGGCCTCACACGCTCTGGAACTGGAAAGACTCGCCCTGGGGACTCGTCATCGTGCGGCCCTCGGTCTCAGCCAGGTGAGTGATGCCCTGGTCATTGTGGTATCTGAAGAGAAAGGATGGATATCAATGGCCCTTGGCGGCCGATTATACCCCAACTTAGGCACATTCGCCTTGCTGAAGAAATTCGAAATAATATGAACAAAGACAACTCGCATATGAGCTCTTGACCGAAGGGAAGGTTCGGCCGGCTGTTAAACACGGTCGAGGAGGGTCCGCAGTGTCGCAGAAGGCAAGAGATTATGGGAGTGCCGAGGCGGAAAAGATTATTGAAGTCGGTCTTGATTTTGCGCACAAAGGTAAGTTGAAAGATGCTCTTCGAGCCTTTACAAGGGCCATCGAGTTGGATGAAGGAAAATGCAAGGCATTTCGATATCGGGGCATATCCCATGCCAGGATTGGAAATCACGGCGCTGCCATTTCCGATTTTGACAAGGCGCTCGAAAGGAATCCCGAGTGTGCGGAATGCTTTTTCGAAAGGGCAAACGTCAAAATGTTTGCCGGTCATTTTGATGATGCGCTGGAGGACGTTGCGGCTTGTCTGAGCCTGGATAAGCGATTTGCGCCCGCATACCCCCTCCGGGCGGGAATTCATGCCAGAAGAGGGCGCCTTCGGGAGGCGTTGGATGATATAAACACTGCTCTGTCAATCAGCCTTGAAAGGCCTGATTACTTACATAACCGTGCGGTTATCATGACAGGTCTTAAGCGCTATGGCGATGCCATCAGAGATTATTTTCGGGTAATCGAACTTGATCCCATGAGCGGGGGCTCTTACAACAATCTAGCATGGTTACTGGCAACAGCCGAGGATCCGAGATATCGCGATTGCAAGAAGGCAATTTTTTTGGCCCGAAAGGCACTTGAAATCGGGAAAAATGGGGCATGGCTGGATACCCTTGCCGCCGCTTATGCCGAATGCGGGTCCTTCGAAGAGGCCATCCAGGTTGAGAAGGAAGCCTACGAAGAATCAAACCCGCCAAACGAAAATTTTCAAAAACGTCTTCAGATCTACAGGAACGGGATGAGTTATGCCCAGTGGCGTGAGAAGGGGCGCATCATCGGGGCGCCTGCCCAATCCAGTAAGTGTCGGCAAACATTTTTTGAGGCTGTGCAGACTTGATTGTGCCCTAAACGAGAACATTAATGAGGCGGGCATCGGCAGGTTTTCATGAATTACATTTTACTACTGGCCGTCGTTTTGGTGCTGGCTCTTGTAGGGGGCAGAATCGCGTCTCTTTTCCGCCTGCCGCGCGTGAGCGGATATCTGCTGGCAGGGCTCCTCATCGGCCCATCCATAACAGGCTTCTTAACGAGACAGGAAGTCGCCCATTTCAGTTTCATCAATGAGATTGCGCTGGGAATCATTGCCTTTTACATAGGAACAGAATTTGAAAGCCGGAAATTCAGGCGAATCAAGAAAACACTCCCCTTCTTTTCTCTCTGTGATATAATAGTCACGTCTTTAGTCGTTTTTCTTGCCTTACTTGTCATTTTAAAGGGCTCATTCGCCATGGCGGCCTTGCTGGGAATTCTCTCCATAGCGACAGCCCCCGCCGCCACTCTCCTGGTCATAAGAGAATTTGATTCCGAGGGTCCCCTCACAGACCATATTTTGGCCTTGGTAGGTCTCAATAATTTGGTTTGCATTATCGCTTTTGTAATTGCCATGAGTATGATTTCTTTTGCATCCCAATGTGCTGCCGGGGGCTCCCTGTTTTTCACTTCAATCTCGCTGATTGCTTACGGGATACTTGTTCCCCTTATTCTCGGCCTGGGGATTGCATTATTTCTACATTATTATTTACGGAGGGGACTTGATCAGAATGAACTTCTTCTCGTCTCTCTGGGAGGAATATTGCTTGGAGTGGGATTATCGCTCACCTTTTCCGTTTCCGCACTTCTGACTAATCTGACGATGGGTGGTTTTCTCGCCAATACGTGTGATAGAGCAAAAGTAGCCGTTAAGAGATTGAGTGAGATTGATTACCCACTTTATGCCCTTTTTTTTGCATTAGCCGGCGCGAGTTTTCATATTGATATGCTGGAGACAATGGGACTGGCGGGCGGGATATATATTCTCGGAAGGGCCACAGGGAAAATCGGGGGAGCGGTACTGGGAAGGAGAATGGCCGGGGTAAATATCCCGAATGGCATCTACTTGGGCATGGGTCTTCTGCCCCAGGCCGGTCTGGCGATCGGCCTTTCCACCTGGGCGGCGAGGGAAATCCCGAATAGCGGCGGCTCCCTCCTCTCCCTAATCCTTGCCACCACGATAGTCTTTGAAGTGGCCGGCCCCATATTGACCAAGATCAGCCTGGTGAGGGGAGGAGAGGTCAAGATAGTAAAGATAGTATCATTTGCTACCGTCGGACACTTGAAGGCCGATCTGTTGTTATTGCGCGACCGCTTGATGGAGGCCATTGGAAGGGGTCCGGGCTGCAACATCGACCGACACGAAGGACCGATCCTTGTCAAACATCTCATGAGATATCATATTGATACCATCCCCCAGGATGCAACGTTGGATAAGGTCATAAAAATTATGCAGAACAGCAGATATACCGCGTTGCCCGTTATCGGAAAAGACAACGAATGGATAGGGATGTTATCGCTTCGTTCCATTCGGGATCTTTCTTTTGACCGGGACCTGGCGCGTTTGATCATTGCCCGTGATGTAGCCGAAAATGTTGAAACCATAAACCCTGATGATGCATTGGCCCATGCCTTGCGCCAGTTGGAGATCCGTCAGCTACCTTACCTTCCGGTGGTGGAAAAAGGAGAACAGAAGCAGTTCCTGGGAGTGATCCATCGCAGAGACATCTGCCTCTTTCAAGTGGAAAGTAACGATGGGACACACCTAAATTGAGCGATTTCCGAGTGCCCATCCACAAATAAATTCAGGGCACGGAGGAGTTTCCAATTCTTGGCTTCCTTCGGTCGCCAAGTCCCACTGCTTCGCAGCGGGTCGCCGGTTTGTCCTCCCCTTCGGCTTCGGACTCCCCATCCTTCGGATGGGTCCCCGGTTTGTCCTCCCCTTCGGCTTCGGACTCCCCATCCTTCAGATGGGTCCCCGGTTTGTCCTCACCTCTCGGCTCGGACTCCCCATCCTTCGGATGGGTCCCCGGTTTGTCCTCCCCTTCGGCTTCGGACTCCCCATCCTTCGGATGGGTCCCCGGGTTCACAATCTTCCGGCTCCGCCAGGGTTACGCCGGGACAGGCGGCGTCAGCCTGCGGGATCACCTGTGCGGTCTCCGTTCTTGAAGAAAAGTCAGGACGATCCGACCGTTGTCTGCTATAGTGCTCCCGTCTCGTGGACGAATCCACCGCCACCCGGACACGGAGTTACCATGAGCACGCGGTACCGGTTCAATAGACTCAATAGACTCGAATTGGCTGGCTCCCTGGGGGACATCGGGACCCTGCTTCCCCTGGCCGTGGGAATGATCCTGGTCAACGGCCTTAGCCCCTCGGGTCTTTTCTTCACTGTGGGGCTTTTCTATATACTTTCCGGCATCTACTACGGGGTCACGGTGCCCATCCAGCCCATGAAGGTAATCGGCGCTTACGCCGTGGCCACCGCAATGAGCGCCCCCCAGATCCAGGCATCCGGATTTCTCATGGGCCTTTTCCTCCTGGTAATCGGGGCCAGCGGGGCCATCACTCTCATCGGGAGACTGATTCCCGGGCCCGTGGTGCGTGGTGTGCAACTTTCCACCGGAACGCTCCTCATGGCCCAGGGGGTGCGGTTCATCGCGGGGACCTCCGGCTTTCAGGCCCTTCAAGGAGCCGCAGAGCCCTACCTGACAATCCAGAACCTGGGGCCCCTCCCCGTGGGCGTACTAATCGGTGTTGCGGGAGGTCTCCTCACGCTCCTTTTCCTGGAAAACCGGCGCTTCCCGGCCGGCCTCCTTGTGGTGGTGTCCGGTTTCATGGTAGGCCTTTTTTTCGGCACCCACGAGGGGTTCGAACAAATAACCCTGGGCCTGAACCTGCCTGCCATTTTCCCCTTCGGGGTTCCGGGTGTTCAGGATTTCACCTTCGCCCTGCTGGCCCTCGCGCTTCCCCAGGTGCCCATGACCCTGGGAAATGCCGTGATCGCCTATGCAGATCTATCGGGGGAGTATTTCGGGGAGGACAGCCAAAAGGTCACCTACCGGGCATCCTGCATCACCATGGCTCTGGCCAACTTCACGGCTGCCCTCCTGGGCGGCATGCCGCTTTGCCACGGGGCAGGCGGGCTGGCCGCCCACTATCGGTTCGGTGCCAGAACGGCCGGTTCCAACCTCATGATCGGGGCCATATTCCTTCTCCTGGCCGTCTTTTTAGGTGCCCACGCCCTGAGTCTCGTGTACCTGATCCCGCTCTCGGTCCTGGGCGTGCTGCTCCTCTTCGCGGGAAGCCAGCTCGCTCTCACCATAATGGAGGTGGGTCACCGAAAGGATTTCTTTGTGGCCCTCCTGATCCTTGGCATCACCCTCGCCTCCAACCTCGCCGTCGGGTTCCTGGCAGGCATCGCGGTGGCCTACGCCCTGAAATGGAAGCGGCTGAGGGTTTGACCCGCGGAGTTTCCCAGGGGGGCCTCCGCTATGATGAGCTGTATCGCGTAACCGTGGCCAATGTGGGGAGAAGCCATGAGCGGCGGTATACCTATGATGCCAACGGAAACATCACGAACATCCTCATGCCGAAACACGCCTCCAGAAACAAAAGCTTCATGTATGATGACCTGGATCGGTTGATCCGCGCAGACGTTCCCCGCTTCCAGCCCCAAGGCGTGACCAGAGACCAGTATGAATACTCCTACGATCTGGTGGGAAACAGGTTGAGCAGCAGGGTCAACGACCAGGTGCAAACCTATGCGTACGTCCCCGGGGACAGGACGGTATTTGACGCCGGATCCCATCGGGCTGAAAGGAGGGGTAAACATGTTTGCGTATGCGTTCAATGATCCGGTGAATCTGACGGACCCCAGCGGCCAGGCCGTACCCATCGCCATTGCAATCGCCCGGGTGGCAGTAGGAGCGGCGGCCGGGGCC
>JAFDIS010000169.1 GCA_019307945.1 Deltaproteobacteria bacterium
CTTCCTGTGAAACGAGGGAGCTCGCGGACGCCGCCGGCATCGACATCGACTTTCAGTTCCCTCTTCGTAGGGACTTCCTGTGAAACTTGAGAAGGGCGCCCGCGTGGGGATCTTTTTCACCAACTTTCAGTTCCCTCTTCGTAGGGACTTCCTGTGAAACATCTGATCTGCTGCGCATGCGAAAAATGCACGCATTACTTTCAGTTCCCTCTTCGTAGGGACTTCCTGTGAAACAAACCCCTATCACAATTGATCATACTTATGTTTTAGCTTTCAGTTCCCTCTTCGTAGGGACTTCCTGTGAAACAGATAGGCAACCGGCCGAAATATTAGCACGATTTTCGCGGATCAGGCCAGTATTTTTCGCAAAGTGTTCTTCTGATCAGGCCAGTATTTTTCGCAAAGTGTTCTTCTGATCAAAAACCGGTGAGGTTTGCGAAATGAAGGGCATCTGGCCGAGGGCAGGGGCGCCACCACCGAGATCTACCCCGCGACGTCACCACACATCCCGGCAGTAGTTCTGGTACTCGCAGTCCACGCACTTCGCCCTTGTGGAGGGTGGGTCCGGGAACTTCTCATTTTCGACCATATCCCGTATCTGATCCAGGATTTGCAGGCATTCCTGCTTTTTCTCCCGGGTGATCTCGCTCACCACAGCATCCTTCTGGGGGATCAAGTAGATGAACCCCTTTTCCACCGGTCTGCCTTCGCTTTCCTCCAGGATCAGCGCATACCCGGCCAGTTGAAACATGTGGTTCTTCTGCGGCCTACCCCTTGTGTATTTGAAGTCCACCGGGTAAAGGGCGTCCTCTGTCTCGATGATCATGTCCGGTCTGCCCGAAAGGCCCAAGGATTGCGAATGCAGCCACCAGTTGAACCTCCGCCGCCCGTTTTCAAGGCCGTAGGCCTTCAGCTTGCGTCTCTTTTCCAGTTCCTCCAGCTCTTCCTGGGCGGCCTTGCCCTTTTCCATTTTGTACGTGGTCTTCTTGTCCACCGGCATGACGTACTGATAGTACACCACCCTCGGGCAATAGTGGTACTGCCGTAGATCACTCACCCTCAGTTCCGGCGTCCGCCTCATCATTCAGCTCAATATATTCCCTGTATTGCTTGAAGTCCTTGTCGCAAACCGGCTGTATGAGCACTTTCCCGGTGGACCCATCAAGGTTGTCCCTCAGCTTGATTCCCAGCTCCTCTCTCTTGTTGCGGGAGAGGTACCCCACGAACCCGCTGAACTGGGTCCTCTCGAGGCCGAAGTCCTTGCAGATCCTCGCCGCGCGGCTCCTCACGCGATCGTTTTCAATGTCGTAAAACACGTAGACGGCCACCTCCCCCGGCCTTCCCACGAGATCCAGGGCATCAATGCCCGTCTTTACCACTTCCTTTCTTTTCACAATCCGGCCCATGGTCCGTTGCCCCTTCCGCCGCCAGCCTCAGGTGCCCTCCGGCCCCACCTACCACTTGAAGGAGAAGGGTTTGTAGTTCCTCTCCCCCCGCAGAAAGGAGGCCAGGTTCCGCGCCTGGATCTGGATAATGGATCGAATCTGGTACTTCTTTCCCTGGTACGTTTCCTTTGACTCCAGCCTGTTGATCACCTTCTGGCTCAGGTTCTTCCGGGTGGGGCCATCCAGGAGCCCCCCTTCCATATTCATCAATTCGCCCAGGTTTACGTAGGAGATGACCGTCCTGTCCACCACCGGCTGGCGGAACTCCTCCACGAGGTCCAGCACGAGGGACGGCTTGCCCGGTCGGTCCACGTGGAGAAAGCCCGCAAAGGGTTCAAGGCCGGCGCACACCACGGCTCCCCAGACATGGCTGTACAGGATCCCGTATCCGTAGTTGAGCATGGCGTTGACTGCGTCTGCTGCCCCGCGATGCACCCTGCCCATAAATTCCGTCCTTCCTCCGATGAGTTCCTTGACACCCTCCCAGTAGACGCGGCTGCTGCTCCCCTCCAGGCCGAGCAATTCGTTGCGAATCTCTGCAACCCCGGCTCCCTTCAGCTTCTTTACCTTCTTCTCGCTGGCCTCCAGAAACCTGATCTTCTCCTCGAGGGCCGGATACCGTCCAGGGCTGGCCTTTTTCACGTATTTTCCGAAGTAGAGCAGAAGACGCCTCTGATTTTTCAGTTTTCCGCTGACCACGGCCTTTGAAAATTCCGCTCCCCTCACATCCTCCAGGGCCCGGAACTGCTCTCGCCTGGCCTGAACCGTGGCCGAGAGTATGGGGGAGGTGAGCTTTGCAAAAGGCCTTCCGCTTCCCTGGAGAAAATTGACATGTATCCCCTGAGCGCAGAGTTCCATGATGAGATCAGAGGACAAGGAAATGCCCCTGGACGCAATGGTGACCTCGCTCAACCTGAAGAAGGGAAATTCGTATATGAGGTCCTTTCCCTTCCTCACGATCAGGCGGTCGCTCTTCTTGCTCAGGAAAAGACCGAAGCCGCTGAGCACGATCTGCGCTGCATCGCCCGAGCGCACCAGCATGATCTCGTCGCTGACGCGAATATCCTCGTCAAAGGGCCGGTCCACCAGGACCGGCAGGGGTTTGGCCTCGCCTGTGAAAAGGTCGTATTGGGCCGGTGGGGTTTCGGCATGGGGGGATTCCTCCCCAAGTTGGAATAGCTTCGCCATGGGTTTCTCCCTCCAGATGAAAAGGGGAAACAACGATGAACCACGCACAACTTTTCTTATTGTTTGATAGAACGGCAGAAGGCGGGAGAAACTTTAGGCGATTTTGATCATTTACACATCTTTCGTATCAATTTCATACCAGCCTTGCCCAAAGGCCGAAGCCTTGCCCACATGCAGGTACTGGCCGAGCCACAGAAAAGGCCAGAAGGTTTCCAGGTCCCCTTCGTAGACCACGTCTCCGACCCAGCCCTTGAGCGTGTGCGACAGGTTGCGGTGTTTGGAAAAGCGCCTCTCCTCCACCCAGCGGAGTTCTTCGTGGAGCAGGCGTACCTTGTCGGCCTTGAACCCGAACTCGCGGAAATCCATCTCAATGGCCTTTCCGCAGTAGAAGTAGGAAAGGGCATTGATCCTGTCCCTCAGCCTCTTGGCCACCGCGCCGAAGGAAGGCCGGACCCATTGGCCCCTCTCCTTGAGCAGTACCGGCGTCAAGAAGCGCAGCCTGAGAGCCCCTGGCTTCAAATCCGGTGCCTGCCCGAGATGGATCTCACCCCGGGGGGTGCGGACCAGGTTGTCCCCCCTGTTCATGACCTCCTGGGGAGCGCCCGAGCCGCTCAGAGACTCCACGTGCCCGATGGTGAACCGACCGCGCCCCACCCCGATCCCTGTCCGGCCCAGCTCATTGATGGAGACCATCACGTAGGGGAAGAGTTCCCGGCACTTACCCACCAGCACCATCTCGAAGCACAAGGGCTCCCCCGGCTCGTAGACCTCCTTGCCGTCCAGGGGTGGCTTGATCACGAAGGGCCTGGGCACATCCCGGTTGAGCCGCAGCCGTGAGGCCTCTTCGGGCGGCCGGGGAGCGAAGACCACCCCGTAAGGGCAAGCAGGCCTGGCCCTGCACGAGTCGCACGAGGTCTCCCTTTCCGAGCACACGAGCCGCCGCAGGGATGTCCCGAACGCCCCCCGCAGGGTGATCCCCTTGTTCATCCTGGGAAGCCGGATCGGCTCCTCAGGCTCCAGGGTGAACCTCAGGTGCCAGAGGGGACAGATGGTGACATGGCTTGCCATTGGACTTCCTTCACTTTAAAGTTGGAGCAGGCGTCCCATTGATGGGAACTGTTTACAGAGTGAATTGTGCGTGAGAATAGAAACGTTCTCCATTGCTGCGCTCATGCCCCTCCCGTAGGGAAGCGTTAGGGCCTTCCCGTTGAAAACAACGATTCATCGTGAGTCCGCTATTCCCTCGTACAAAGTAAATCCCCGACTTGAACGCACCGGTCGAAGGGGCAAGACCACATGATGAAAGACACGGTCCTTGCCGGCCTTGATCTTTTTGTTTGGAAAGTACACGTTTACCTGCTGGAGAGTCAGCCGGGGGCCGCAGTCGTCCACCATTTGCAGCGTGCCCAGAGGAAAAGTACTGCCCACGCTTTCGGTCAATACCGTGAACCCCTCCGGGAGTTCTCCCACCTCCACAGGTCGCCGCACCAATTGGATGAATCCGCCCCGCTTGCCGATATAATTGAGCTGCAAGAGGAGCGGCGTCAGTTCGGCGTGCGTTATGCCGGATAGCGCCAATGTAAGCGGACCACCGAACTGCACGTATTCCCGAAACCCGATACTGGATTGATAAGGCCACTTGCGCTCTGTCTTTGCCTCGATGATCAGCCGCTCCTTTTCAGCCTTG
>JAFDIS010000011.1 GCA_019307945.1 Deltaproteobacteria bacterium
GGGATTTCCGAGATCCGAAAGTACGAATCCCATTCATTTGAAAGCACGTCCAAGATCCACATCTATTTCAATACGGAGCTTTCCGAGTACGGTGTGGACCAGGCCATGCAGGAGTTGGCGCACGTCCGTTTGGTACCGGGGTTCCATGACATCTACCACTACAACGGCCGTCAGACCGTGCGCCTGACCGCCAACATCCGGGACGAGGCGGCCGTGAAGAAGGGCCTGGGCGGCTTTCTGTCCAACATCCGCGGCGATCGCATGACCTCGGTGAAGGCCAATGCCATCGCCCGTCGGTTTTTCGACCGGATCAAGACTGAATACCCGGGAACCACTCTTATTGCCGGAGGCCTTCAGGACGAGACGAACAAGTCCCTCCGGGAGCTGGGCAACGCGGCGATCCTGGCCCTTTTTCTCATCTTCTTCATCCTGGCCCTGCAATTCAACTCCTTCACGCAGCCGCTGATCATCATGATCACCATCCCCTTCGTGACTCTTGGGGTAATGGTGGGCCTACTGGTGAGCAATAATCCCCTCACATTCGTGACCCTCATCGGGCTCCTTACCCTGAGCGGTATCGTGGTGAACGACTCCCTGGTGCTCATCGACTTCATCAACCGCTACCGGAAAGAGCATCCGAAGCAGCTCTACCGCGCCATCGTGAGGGGCTGTCATGTGCGCATGCGACCCATCATCCTGACATCGCTTACCACCATATTCGGACTGGCGCCCATGGCCTTCGGCATCGGGGGAAAGTCCATATTCTGGGCACCGCTGGCCACGGCCATCATGTGGGGCCTGGGGTTCGGGACCGCCCTGATACTGTCCATGGTGCCCGCCTATTACGCGATCCTGGAGGACATGCGGTATCTTATCCGCCACAGGCGGCGTCGGAAAGCGGACACCCTGCGGGAGATCGAGGAGGCCTTCGGGATACAAGAGCTCAAACCCTATCTGAAGAAAACCTCCGGTGAAACGAATGAGGAGATTGAAGGATGAGTCAGGTCGAAAATGAAGAAAAATGGGTGTGGGTTATCGTACAGGACCCGGGGGGCGAGGAACGCTTCCTGGGTCAGCGTTACGAAGAGAGCGGAGAGCAATTCATTCCGGCGTTTTTTGAAAAGGATGAGGCCCGTGATGGCCTCCGTCTCCTGGCCAGGGAGCAAGGGCGGAAATATGAGGTCCAGGCCATTGTGCTGTCCCATCTGTTGAAGCGCGCGGCAAAGGAGGGCATGGCGGTCTTCCTCTTGGACGCACAGGGTAGGATCCTGGAGAAACGGGGGACCCGGCCCCCCGGGGGTGGGGACTGAGCCTGAGCGAAGCTATGGGGAAGAAACGCCGGGAATGAGGCGCTTATGAAAGCATGCCGCAATGAGGCAGGGTGAGGGTAACGCAGTAGATGGGCGTTTTCCCGGAGCCTCCTAACCCATCCGGAAGAGGTGCTTGACGGCCTGCCAGCCCATCTTGCGCCGGAGGATGCCCAGCTGGTCCTGCAGCGGCAGATTCTTGGGGCAGACGTCCTCGCAGGCCAGCAGACCCATGCAGCCGAATATGCCCTCGTCCGTGCCCACCACCTCGAAGTATTCCTTGGAGGATCGTTCGTCGCGGGGATCCATCATGAAGCGGGCGATCCGGTTGAGGGCCGACGCCCCAAGAAAGTCTTCCCGCATGTTGGCCGTGCCGCAGGACGCCACGCAGCACCCGCACTCCACGCAACGCTCCAGCTCATAGATTTCCTCGGCCAGTGCGTTGTCCATGCGCTGTTCCTCGGCCCGGGGGTCGAAGCTCCTGTGCGTGTGGATCCACGATTCCACTTTTTCGTTCATGGCCCGGTACCATGTGCCCGTATCCACGGAAAGATCCCCGATCAATTTGAAGACAGGAAGCGGCAGGAGGGTGATCTCGGAAGGTAGCTCGCGGGTAAGGGTCTTGCAGGCAAGCCCGGGCCTGCCGTTGATCATCATGGCGCACGATCCGCAGATGCCGGCCCTGCAGCAAAAGTCGAATTGAAGCGAGGGATCCTGCTCTTCACGGATCCGGGTGAGCGCGATGAACAGGGTCATACGTTCGGTTTCTTCCAGATGAAAGGTCTCCATATGCGGTACGGAGTCCTTGTCCTCCGGGTTGAATCGGAATATCTCGAAAGTCAGATGTCTGCCCATCCTGATCTATCCCTCCAAAGAACTGGTCGGCCCCGAATATGCGCGTGCTACCCTCTGTCGATGATCTCCCCGTCGCACGTAATGATTTTGGATGCGCCGTAGCCGCGGTCTCCCGGCGGGAGCGGCATGGACGGGGAGGCGGGCTCGTATTCCAGCGCGGGAAGGTTCGCCCCCTCCTTCCAGGTAGCCAGCGTGCGGTTGAGCCAATCCCGGTCGTTTCTGGCCTGAAAATCCTCCCTCGCGTGGCATCCCCGGCTCTCCGTACGCTGAAGAGCCCCGTAGGCCGTGCAGAGAGCCAGCTTCACCATGCCCTCGATCTTGAGGGCCAGAGTGAGTTCCGGGTTGGCGCCCAGGCCGGAGGAGCGCAGCCCCACACGGCGGGCCCGCTGCAGAATTTCCTGAAGGTTGTCCACGGCCTGCTGCAGGTCCTTACCGTTGCGGAAAATGCCCACCCGCTCCATCAGTTCGTCCTGCATGGCCGAGCGTACTTTGAATGTATCCTCCTTGCCGTCTTTGCAGCCGATGAGCCGATCGATCCGCTCCTGGTCGCGACGCACGCGGTCGCGAACGACGCCGGTGTCAAAGCGGGCTTCATGGCCCTTGAGGTACTCCACCACCTTCTCGCCCACGATCTTGCCCGCCACCACGGTCTCGGCCAGTGAGTTTCCTCCCAGGCGGTTGAATCCGTGAAGGTCCCAGCAGGCGGCTTCTCCTGCGGCGAATAATCCTTTCAGGCCGTAAGCGGCGCCGTCCTTGTTGGTCCGGATACCCGCCATGGTATAGTGCTGCGCGGGACGCACGGGAATCAACTGTGTGACGGGGTCGATGCCCAGGAAGTTGTTGCAGATCTCTTCCACCTCGCGAAGTTTGGTCTTGATGTGGGCGGCCCCCAGGTGTCGGATGTCCAGCCACAGGTGATCCCCGTAATGGCTCGGCACGCCCAGGCCCCGGCGAATGTGGTGGGTCATCCAGCGCGAAACCACGTCGCGGGAGGCCAATTCGGCCTTGGCGGGTTCATACTCGGGCATGAACCGCTCTTCGTTCACATCCAGCAGGGTGCCGCCGTCGCCCCGGCAGCCCTCGGTCACCAGGATATTGGTGGGAACGATTCCCGTGGGGTGGAATTGGATCGCCTCCGGGTTGCCCAGAGGAACGATCCCCGTGTCCAGGGCAATGATGGCCCCCCCACCGTCGTTGATCACGGCGTTGGTGGTCTCCCGGTAGATCCTGCCGTAGCCGCCGGTGGCGATCAGGGTCGCACGGGCCAGATACACCCTGAGTTTGCCGGTCTTGAGACAGCGCGCCACCGCGCCCATGCAGTTTTCCCCGTCGTGGATCAGGGAAATCGCCTCCATGCGGTCGTGCACCGTCACACCCAGTTCCACCACCTTGTTGTCCATGGTATAAAGCAACGTGTGGCCGGTGCCGTCCGAGGTATAGCAGGTCCTCCACTTGGCCGTGCCCCCGAAATCCCGAGCAGTTATCAGTCCCTCTTTTTCAGGAGCTTCCACCTTTTCGTACTGCTTCCCGCCCTTGAAATAGGTGCTCTTTCCGGCCACCACCCGGTTCCAGGGAATGCCCCAAAAGGCCATTTCACGAACGGCTTCGGGGGCCCGTTCCACAAAGAGGCGTGCAACTTCCTGGTCGCAGCCCCAATCGGAGCCCTTGACCGTGTCTTCGAAATGCACATCGGGGCAGTCTCCTTCCCCCATACAGGAGTTGCCCAGGGAGGCCTGCATGCCCCCTTGGGCGGCAGAAGAATGAGAGCGCCTCGGCGGTACAATACTCAAACAGATGGTGGAAAAACCGGCGGCGGCCGCCTCCACCGCCACCCGCTCTCCTGCAAGCCCCGCACCGATACACAAAAGATCCGAAACCACAGTATCCAAAACCGCTTCTCCTCTAAATGGGCAGTGTCCAGAACCGCACGATGGTGATGAGGCCGATCAGGATGAACATCGCGGTAAGCCCGTTTTCGAAACGTTTTAGACCCTTGCGCTGAGAGCGTCCGGCGAGCCCCCACTTCACCGCGATGCGATAAAAGCCCACTCCCACGTGGAGTTCCACCATCGGCAAGAGGATCAGGTAAAATACTCCCCAGAATCCTCCCTGGATCCTGGCGGCGCTTTTGGCCGCCGTGATGGGAAGATCCGTCAGCACGGTCCACATGTGAATGGACCCCATGATCAGTATCACCATGGCCGTGAAGGCCTGCACGAGCCACAGCCAGGTATCCGTGTGTTTGATAAGCCGTGCATGCTTCCAGATCGCCCGTTGCTGTTCGGTCCTGAAAGGTACCTTGCGCGCGGCCAGTACGAAATGGAGGAGAAAGGCCGCCCCGATAAGCGGGCCGCCCACCTGTGCCATGTATGTGTCCTCGAAAAACCGGGCGATTGTGTTCATCGCACCGGCGCCCAGGTTCACGCTGGCCACCAGGACCATGTGGCTCCACATGAAGAGAATCAACCCCGCACCCGTCAACATCTGGAGCCAGTCCAAATAGGCCGACGTCCGTGTGGGGAAAGACCTCTCACGGGTCATTGCCGCCGTCTGCATTTCTTCTTGCCTCCCGTCGCTGCGTCCGAAAGGTGGCCGTCCCGGCCGGGGAGAGGCCGCCAGGAATTCAGGACTCCCGTAAATAAACCCTTTCAGGCTGCCATAAATAACCCCGGCCATTGGACCTGTCAAGACTAAATACCCCCAGTGTACGGGGCCTGCAGAATCCGCAGGGTGCGTCCGGGACCGCGTCGTGACTGCCGGTAGCAGTCTGGGAGAACATCTCCGAATGATCCTTCACCCAGTTGAGAGGCGGTCCGGAACTCATTAAAATTAAAGTAATATTCTGAAATGAGCATGGCGTTGAAATGATATTTTTTTCTTGACACCCACCCTCATTTTGTCTATAGACCAGCATCAACCGGCGGTTCCGGGCGGACGGCCGGGTCTGGGTTTGGCCCGCCAAGGGCGGGACCGAAACGCCCCGGGGATGAGGGGACCGGGGGAGGGGGCGTGGGCGCTTCAAGATGCGGGTGAGGGGCCGAAAGGATTAGGTGCCGATGGATCTTCAACGTCAGTTGGAGGAGAAAAAGTCCTCCATTCTCAAGAAATGGCTGGAATTCATTATAGGATCTTATCCCCGTGAGTCCAGGCGTTTCCTGACGAAAGAAAAAGACCGATTTTCCAATCCTGTGGGTCAGGTAATCGCCGAGCGAACCGAGGCCCTCTATGACGGACTGATCAGCGGGGGCGACGAGCAGGTAATCGTCCCCTGCCTCGAAGACATCCTCCGAATCCGCGCCGTTCAAGACTTGAAGCCCTCCCAGGCGGTGGGTTTCGTACTCCAACTCAAACAGGTCGTTCGCCAGGTCCTTCAGAAAGGGGTCGATGGCGCGGTGCCTTCTGCGGCGCTCCGGGAGTTCGAAAACCGGGTCGATGAGACGGCGCTGCTGGCCTTTGACGTCTATACCAGGCACAAACAGAAAATCTACAATATTCGTGTCGACGAAGTGAAGCGACAGGTGACCAGATTGCTGAAGAGGGCCAATCTG
Organism: Deltaproteobacteria bacterium; assembly: GCA_019307945.1. Taxonomy (GTDB): domain Bacteria; phylum Desulfobacterota; class DSM-4660; order Desulfatiglandales; family Desulfatiglandaceae; genus B17-G16. The sequence continues at coordinate 5,711 of JAFDIS010000011.1, forward strand.
GTGTACGAGATTCCGGAGATGGGACCGGATCTCTAAGTGTGCAAATCGTTCAGCGTTATTCGAAGCGAGGTAGTAGTTTATGAATTTCATCGTAAGCATCCTCATTTCTTTGATCGCGGTCAGTATCCTGGTCCTGATCCCCTGGATCGGGGTGGGGGCCTTGGATTTGCGTATCATCTTCGGGGTCGTCGTGCCTTATGCCGCCCTGTTGACCTTCATCGCGGGCATCGTGGTGCGCGTACTGGACTGGGCACGCTCCCCGGTCCCCTTCCGCATCCCCACTACCGCGGGGCAGCAGTGGTCTTTCCCCTGGGTCAAGCACAGCCGCATCGACAACCCCAAGGGGACGGTGGGCGTGGTGGTCCGGATGATCTTCGAGGTGCTCCTTTTCCGGTCGCTGTTTCGCAACACGCGTCTTGAATACCGCAGGACCGAAGGAGGGCCCAAACTGGACTACGAATGGGAAAAGTGGCTCTGGCTGGCGGCCCTTGTCTTCCATTACTCCTTCCTGGTGATTTTCCTGCGCCACTTCCGCTTTTTCATGGAGCCGATTCCGGGTTTCGTCCACCTGCTGGAAAGCCTCGACGGATTCATGCAGACGGGGGTGTTGCCCCTAACGGGGCTGGGAGTTCCCGGTGTGTACCTCACGGACATGCTGCTCATGCTGGCCGTCACATACCTCTTCGTCCGTAGAATATACGTCCCCCAGACCCGATACATCTCTTTGCCCCAGGACTATTTTCCCCTGTTCCTGATCCTGGCCCTGGGCACCAGCGGCATCCTGATGCGCTATTTCATCCGGGTGGACATAACTGCGGTCAAGGAACTGGTCCTGGGCCTTATCAAGTTCGGTCCAAGCACGGAATCGCTTCAGGGAATCGGTGTCATCTTTTATATACACCTCTTCCTGATCAGCGTGCTCATCGCATATTTTCCTTTCAGCAAGCTCATGCACTTCATGGGGGTCTTCCTCAGCCCCACGAGAAACCTTTCCAACAACAGCCGTTTCGTCCGCCATATCAATCCCTGGAACTATCCCGTCAAATACCACACCTACGAGGAGTACGAGGACGAATTCAGGGAACTGATGGTGGAAGCGGGACTCCCGGTGGAAAAGCAGCCTCAACCCTCTGCCGAGGAATAATAAAAAGGAGTCGTCATGGCAAAAAATCCGAAACCAGAAGAACTCGTTCAGATTGAACATAAACCTCCTCTGATGAAGGGCTGGATGGAGACGCCCGTCGAGTTGAAGGAGGGGATTTACTGCTACGGCGCCAAGGCCAAGAATCTGGCGGCGGTGGAGATGCCCAACGCCAGGGACTGGAATCCGGCCGAGGAAGACTGGAAACTGCCCGAGGACTGGAAGGAGATCATCGAGGAAGGTTTCAAGGACCGCCTGGACAAGTTCCGTTCCCTCAAGCTGTTCATGGACATCTGCGTACGGTGCGGGGCCTGCGCGGACAAATGCCATTTCTTCATCGGCTCCGGGGATCCCAAGAACATGCCGGTACTGCGGGCGGAGCTGCTTCGGTCCGTGTATAGGAAAAAATTTACCACCGGCGGAAAGCTCCTGGGCAAATTCGCGGGCGCCAGGGACATGACCTACGATGTCCTGAAGGAGTGGTGGTATTACCTGTACCAGTGCACGGAATGCAGGCGCTGCTCCCTTTTTTGCCCTTACGGAATCGACACGGCGGAGATCACCATCCTGGGCCGGGAGATGACCAATCTGTTGGGACTCAACACGGACTGGATCGCAGCGCCCGTGGCCAACTGCAACCGTACGGGCAACCACCTCGGGATCCAGCCCCACGCCTACAAGGACATGATCGACTTCTTCGTGGACGAAATCGAGGAAGTCACGGGCATTCGGGTGGAGCCCAGCTTCAACCGCAAAGGCGCCGAAATCCTCTTTATCACTCCTTCGGGCGATGTCTTCGCGGACCCCGGCACCTACACCTGCATGGGGTATCTAATGCTCTTCCACTACCTCCAGGAACAGGGCCTGGACATCACGTGGAGCACCTATGCGTCGGAAGGGGGCAATTTCGGATACTTCACCTCGCATGAGATGGCCAAGCGCCTCAATGCCAAGATGTACGCAGAGGCCAAACGCCTGGGCGTCAAGTGGATCATGGGCGGTGAGTGCGGTCACATGTGGCGGGTCTTGAACCAGTACATGGACACCTTCAACGGGCCGCCCGATTTCCTGGAAGAGCCCGTGAGCCCCATCACGGGGACCAAGTTCGAGAATGCCAAGACCACCAAGATGGTCCACCTGGTGGAATTCACGGCTGATCTGATCAGGCACAACAAGCTGAAACTGGACCCCAGCAGGAATGACCACCTCACCGTGACCTGGCATGATTCATGTAACCCGGCCCGCGGATGGGGTTTCCTCGACGAACCACGCTACGTCCTGAAAAACGTGTGCAATAATTTTTATGAGATGCCGCCCAACACGATCCGTGAGCAGACCTTCTGCTGCGGGAGCGGGGCCGGGCTCAATGCAGGCGAAAACATGGAACTGAGAATGCGAGGAGGCCTGCCCAGGGCCAACGCGGTCAAGCATGTTCATGAAAAATACGGGGTGAACATGCTGGGTTGCATCTGCGCCATCGACCGGGCGGTGTTTCCGACATTGATGGATTACTGGGTCCCGGGAGTCGGAGTCACGGGGCTTCACGAGATGGTGGCCAATGCTTTGGTTTTCGAGGGTGAAAAGGAGAGGACGACGGATCTTCGCGGTGAACCCCTCGCCGGAATGGAGGAAGAAGAGGATGTATGATGGTGGTAAGATAATCGTCGGACTGATTGCCTGCCTGGCATTCTTTCTATCCCCTTTTATTTACGACGCGGGGACGGCCGCGAAGGCCCCGAAGCCCGTGCTCACGGAGAAGGCGAAAGAGGCCGGGGAATGTGTAAACTCCACGCCGTACATGAAGGCCTGGCATATGCACCTGCTGGACACCTGGCGTCACACGGTGGTACGGAATGACGAAAGGTATTACAGCCCGAGAAGGGAGGCCCGGATGGCCCGGCTGGACAAAAACCTATTCGACCAGTGGCGCCATTTTGTCAGCGACGGGGCGAGACGATATGTCCCCAAAGAGGACAAGGTGTATTACAAGAGCCTGCAGGAGACTTGCCTGGACTGCCATTCAAACAAGTCGAAATTCTGTGACGAGTGCCACAACTATATGGGCGTGACGCCGTACTGTTGGGACTGCCACATCCAGCCGGAGGAGAAGAAGTGATGGGCGTGAACAGAAGGGACTTTCTAAAGATTGCCGGAATCGCCGGCCTCTTCGGCTTGAGCGGAAGAGCGGCTATGGATATCCTGGCCCCGGGCGAACTTGAGGCAGCAGAGAAGCCCGTAGCCCCGCCGGGGGTGAAACGTTGGGCCATGGTGGTGGATTCCAGGAAGATGGACGAGGCGTTGATGGACAAGTGCATCGAGGCCTGCCACCGGGAGCACAACGTGCCGAACTACGGCAACCCGAAAGAGGAGATCAAGTGGGTATGGAAGGAGGACTACCATCACTCCTTTCCCGGTCAGCAGCATGCATTCATAGAGGAGGACCTGAAGCACAAGGAGTTCCTGCTCATGTGCAACCACTGCTCCAATCCGCCCTGCTGCAGGGTATGCCCCACCCAGGCCACGTTTCAGCGTGAGGACGGCATCATTATGATGGATATGCACCGGTGCATCGGATGCCGGTTTTGCATGGCGGCCTGTCCTTTCGGGGCTCGGAGCTTCAACTGGGGCGATCCGTGGCGAGTGACCCGCGTTGAGGAACTGAAGAAGTTGAACCCGGACTTTCCCACGAACCGGACCTACCCCACCCGCTCCAAAGGTGTGGTGGAAAAGTGCACGTTCTGCGCCTCCAGGCTTGCCAGAGGAGAAGTGCCCGCCTGCGTGGAGGCGGCCAACGAGGTGACGGAGGGCGCTTTGATCTTCGGTGACCTCAATGACCCGGAATCGGGTGTCAGGGAGGCCCTGAGAAAACACTATTCGATTCGCAGAAAGCCCGAACTGGGAACCGAACCGAATCTATACTTCATCGTGTGAGGTGGTCATGCTTGATACCGCATTGAAAGGAAGACAAGGATATTGGAGCTGGCTTATTTTTCTGTTGGCCTTGATGGGAGTAGGGCTGGGCTGCTATCTCTACCAGTTCCAGGAAGGCCTTCGGATTACCGGGATGAGTCGGGATGTGTCCTGGGGTTTTTACATCGCCCAGTTCACCTATCTCGTCGGGGTGGCGGCCTCGGGCGTGATGGTGGTGCTGCCTTACTACCTTCACAACTATAAGGCGTTCGGCCGCATCACCGTCCTGGGTGAGTTCCTGGCCATCGCGGCCATCACCATGTGCCTGCTGTTCATCTTCGTGGACCTCGGCAATCCAGTCAGGATCCTGAACGTCATCCTGTACCCCACGCCCAATTCCATCCTGTTCTGGGACATGATCGTGCTCAACGTGTACCTGCTTTTGAACCTGTTTGTAGGATGGAACGTCCTGAGCGCGGAACGGAAAGGGATCCCTTACCGTAAATGGGTCAAGGTCCTGGCCTACATCTCCATTCCTTGGGCCTTCAGCATCCATACGGTGACCGCGTTCCTGTACGCCGGGCTTCCGGGCAGGCACTTTTGGCTCACTGCAATCATGGCGGCACGTTTTCTGGCCTCGGCCTTCTGTTCCGGTCCCGCCCTGCTGATCCTGCTCTGCCTGATCGTGCGAAAGGTCTCCCGGTTCGATCCGGGAAGAGAGCAGATCCGCACCCTTTCGGGGATCGTGGCCTACGCCATGATTCTGAACGTCTTTTTCTTCCTGCTGGAACTCTTTACGGCTTTTTACAGCCAAATTCCTTCGCACAAGATCCACTTTATATTCCTGTTTGCAGGGCTTGAGGGATACGGGAAACTGGCACCATGGATGTGGACCGCTACGGGCTTCGCCATACTCTCCCTGATTCTCCTGATCGTGCCGGCCACAAGGAGAAACCTGGATACCCTGGCCGTGGCCTGTGCTGCGGTGGTGATCGCCACCTGGATCGACAAGGGTCTGGGGCTCATCATCGGCGGATTTACCCCCAACCCCTTCGAGCGTGTGACGCCCTACTGGCCGACGACGCCTGAGATTTTCATCACCGTGGGCGTCTGGGCCACGGGTTTCTTCGTGCTCACGGTACTCTACAAAATGGCCGTGAGCGTGAAGGAGGAAGTGGGAGCGTAGTCTCCCCCGCCCCCCCCCCCCCCCCCCCCCCCCCCCCAGGGAACCAAGGGAAACGGTAATAAGAAGAGAGGGAAAAAAGGGGTCCTCGTCCCGCTCCTGGGGCAAGGACCCCTTTTTTTGGTCAGCATCGGGCCACTCCAAAAAGGCCGGAAGGCCCTGTCCCCAGGGTCTCGAAAAGGTAGTGTCTATAACCGGGCTTGCCCAGACCTGCTACGAGCCTCATACCCGGGAGGTCACGGGATGGTGCTGTCCATGTGGCCCGTCAGCATGGCCAAGGTGGTGGATGCCCTTGAAGCGGATCAATGTCTACTCCACGGGCCCTGGCGCCTGCGGAAATGCCTTTGGGTGTTCAAGACCGTCGGTTCAGGATCGGCGGCGCGCCGCGGGTGGCACCCCCCGGTGGTTCCATGGTCAAGGCCGGCATTTGACAGATGTTTGAAATCGCCGGGCGCCGCACCCTTTCGAGGACCATGGATAACTGCCTCATTTCCTTTGTAAGACCAAGTATTACATATGGTTTTGGGGGTCCACAAAAATGCTTGACAGGCCCTTTGGACTCTGTTAAAAAAGCCCGGCAGACTTGCCGGAAGGTGTGCTTCGGCGGTCTGATCATATCTCAATATGATGTATTTCGCGGAAGTCGGTGAACGAGAAATTGGAGAGGCCGATCTTTTTTTACACGATCAAATCAAACAAGATGGAGGAGGGAAGGGAACATGCCTTATGAAGTTGTGGTCGACGCTGACAAGTGCGAAGGATGCGAAGAGTGCATAGAAGTCTGCCCCGTGGACGTCTATGAAATGCAGGACGACAAGTCCGTTCCCGTGAACGCAGAGGAGTGCCTGGGTTGCGAAAGCTGTGTGGAAGTCTGCGACCAGGAGGCCATCACGGTCACGGAGGTGTAAGCGCCTTGAAGGCATAACCGCGCCAGCGACAACCGGCCGTCGTCCCGCAAAAGGGGCGGCGGCTTTTTTTGGGGTCTCCTCCAGGGCCGCACAAGGAAAGGCCGCTCCCCCTTGGAGGGGGCGGCCTTGGAGGATTATCATTCAGGTTTTTCCCGTTACTTCTTCTTCTGGTGGCAGTTGTTACACTTTTTGTAAGGAGCCTTCTTGGACTTGCCCGCCTTGACCAGGGCCTTGTGGCAGGTCTTGCAGTTCTTGTGATAGGCATTCTGCAATTTGGGGACCTTGCCCTGCTTTTTCTTCGGGTTGTGGCAGGCGGAGCATTTCTTGACGGGGTCTCCTTCCTTCCAGACGTTTTTGCCGTTCTGATAGTCATGATGGCACTCGGCGCAGGCGACCTTGTAGTCCGCGTGATGCTTCTTGTGGTGAAGAATCACGGGGCCCTTCTTGTCTTTCTTATACCCCGTGTTGCTGATCTTCACGCTGTCCGGCACGTCAGTGGCCGTCAATACACCCACGGCGAGAAAGAGCATTCCTGAAAGAACAACCGTCAAGATGGTCAACAGTTTCCTTTTCATTCCCAATTTCACCTCCTTTCACCAAAAGATCAGAACTCATCCTCATATGAAAAAGCCTGATCAGTATTTTATGAAATCCTGTCGGAAATATATTCAAAATTTCTGAGAACTGTCAAGAAAATAGCGCATCACGCTCATGAGGAATCCTACTCCACAAGCGATGCCATCTCCCTTAAAATCCTAATAGATTCCATCGCTTCGGCCTCATCGATTCGGTGGATGGCAAACCCTGCATGGACGATCACGTAGTCGTTCACACGAGCGTCCTCCAGGAGCAGGAGACTCACCTGCCGTCTCGTACCCTCCATGTCGATGGTGCCCATGTCGCCTCGAATCTCTACGATTCGGGCTGGTATGGCCAGGCACATGATTCATTCTCCGTCTGTTCGTATCCGCATCCGAGACGTTCCAGCTCCGCCAGAACCATGCCGATCAGATCATCCACCCGTTCCGCAATGACGGGGCTGAGTTCGATACTGAGGGTCTCGATATCGAGTGGCTCCACCCCCAGGATCACCGTTTCAGGGACCTTTCCCAGGGCCTGGCATAGGGTGAGGGCCTCCAGCAGATCCACCTGGTGCAGGGAGTTTTTGGCCAGAATCCTCCTGGGAATCTGTTCCCCTTCCAGGCGGTAAAGGGCGCCGGGAGTGCCCCCGTTGCGCACGGCGTCCACCACGATGAGGTGATCGGCCTCCGAAATAATACCCAGCAACTGGACTCCAAGAGTGCCCCCGTCAACGACCGTGACGCCCTCGTCAAACCGATAGCAATCCCTGAGCTTTTCGGCCACGCGGATTCCCACCCCCTCGTCCGCGAAGAGGATGTTTCCAACGCCCAGAATCGTTATGTTTTTTGTATTTTTTTCCATGGGTTGCCGTGAGGTCCGGGTGCCCTTATACCTTCAAAACCGCTCGTATTTCAAGGCCTTTTTGGTCCGTAAACACCCCGCGAAAAGGATTTTCTCAGGCGTCAGGGGGATCCCTTGGTACTCGAGTGAATCTCTTGACGCGGTTTTTTCCCATGGCCTTGGCGCATGAAAGGGCGTCGGAGAGTTTCTCCAGGGAGCGGAAAGTCGTCTCTTCGAACACGCCGCTCGTTCGGGCCACCACGAGGATGATCTCCTCGCAGCCGAACATCTTTTTGAATTCTCGGTACCGCTTGGTCTCGGACAAATCTTCGATGGCCAGGTCATAATAGATGGATGTCTGGAAACGAAGTTCCGGGAGACGGGAGCCCAGGAACAGGGTCAGGACAATGACGGGTACTATCACACGCCAGGGATGATCCACGGCGTAGCGCAGCCAGTAGTGGAGATAGACACCGGGACTCACGGCAAGCTCCTCCCTTCAGGGGAGGTGGGATGCGGGAAAAAGCCCCCCCCTTTGCGCCCCGGGGATGCCGGGCCGCAAAGGGGGGAAGGGACTGTTCTTGGACTCTTACAAAACCTTCACTTTGTATACCTGGTTGGAATCGGGGTCGATTACATGCACCGCGCAAGCGATGCAGGGATCGAAGGAGTGCACCGTCCTGAGGATTTCCAGGGGGCGCTTGGGGTCCGCTACCGGTGTTCCGATGAGCGATTCCTCCACCGGGCCCAGCTTGCCGTTGGCACAGCGGGGACCAAGGTTCCATGTGGAGGGGACCACGTACTGGTAGTTCTTGATTTTCTTGTCCTCGATCTGGATCCAGTGACCGAGGGATCCTCGGGCCACGTCGTTCAGGCCCACGCCCATGCCGCTCTTGGGCACGGTCCACGGGGCGTAGGTGTCGCCTTTGCCCTTTTTCAGGTTGCCCACCAGTTCCATGATCCACCCTTCCATGGCGTCTCCGATGACAACCGTCTCCAGTGCGCGCGCAGCGGTCCGTCCAAGGGTGGAGAACAGGGCGGTCACCGGGATACCGAGCTTGGAAATGGTGTCATTGACGACCTTCCGGATCTCCTTTTTGCCGCGGGCATATGCCACAAGGACACGGGCAAGGGGGCCCACCTCACAAGACTGTCCTTCATAGCGCGGGGCTTTCAGCCAGGAGTACCTGCCGGCGGTGTCATAGTCGCCGTGACGCGGCTTGGTCTCGCCCTCGTGGGGATGAAGGTCGGCCTTGCCCTCGTACCAGGAATGGGCTACATGTTCGGTCACCTTGGATTCCTCGGCCATCTTGACGCCCTTGAGGTCCCTGTTCATGATGATGCCACGGGGCAGGAAGAGGCTCTCAGGCTCATTGGCCGACAATGGAAGGTCGCCCCAGGCAAGGAAATTGGTGGTTCCGCCGATACCGCCCCAATCCTTGTAAAAGGAGGCCACGGCCAGGATATCGGGTAGGTAGACCTTCCTGACGAAATCCTGTGTTTCCTTCCAGAGGAAGAGGAATTCACCGATTCGATCCGGGGTCAGATCCTTTGCGCATGTCACGCCTCCCACCACCAGGGTCTGAAGGTGGGGATTCTTGGCTCCGAAGACGGCGTGCATCCGTGCGGTCTTGGCCTGAAGCCTCAGCGCCTCGAGATAATGGGCCGCGGCCATCAGGTTGCCCTCTGGAGGCAGTTTGTAGGCCGGATGGCCCCAGTAGGCGTTGGCAAAGGGACCGAGCTGTCCGCTGTCCACGAAGGTCTTGATTCGCTGCTGGACCTGGGTGAAGTAAGCGGTTCCGCCCCAGGGTGCCTCACTCACCTGGTCGGCCAGGGCGGAGGTCTTCTTAGGGTCCGCTTTCAGGGCGCTTACCACGTCCACCCAGTCGAGGGCATGGAGGTGGTAGAAATGGACGATATGGTCGTGCTGAAACTGTGCTCCATGAAGGAGGTTCCTGATGATGCGGGCATTGTCGGGGATCTGCACGCCCACGGCGTTTTCCACCGCTCTGATGGATGCAAGATAGTGGGTATAGGTACACACGCCGCACGAGCGCTGGGTAAAGAGAGGGGCGTCCCGTGGATCCCTTCCTTGCAGGATGATCTCGAGCCCCCGGAACATCTGGCCGGAACTCCAGGCGTTGACCACTTTTCCCCCCGAGACTTCCACCTCGATGCGGAGATGTCCTTCGATTCTGGTAATCGGATCGATCGTGATTCTTTTACCCAATATTTTATCCTCCCGTTCCCTAGAGGTTCATGTCCACATTCTTTCAAGAGAAATATCCCGGGGGGCGGCTATTCGCTCGCCTCGAAGAAGGGGCTCATCTTGTCCCAGAAATCCGGTTCACTGCAACCGATGCATGGATGTCCGGCCTCCACCGGCCAGCTCGTGCCGTCATTAAATTTCGCGATGGGACAATTGTTGTAGGTATCCGGTCCCTTGCAGCCCATTTTATAAAGGCAGAAGCCTTGCTTGGCTTCTTCGGAACCGAACTCCTCCACGAACTCGTCGTGCTCGTAATGCGATCTTCTGGGGCACTGGTCATGAATGGAGGTACCGTAGGCGAAAAGTGGTCTTCCTATATCATCCACGGCAGGCAATTTGCCCAGGAGGAGATAGTTTGCGATGGTACCCACCAGGTTGATCGGATTGGGGGGACAGCCGGGGATGTTTACCACGGAGATTCCGAGGGCGTCACCCACGCCCTTGTACCCGCCCGGGTTGGGCTTGGCGGCCTGTACCCCGCCGTAGGCGGCGCAGGTGCCTAGGGCGATGACCGCCTTGGCCTTCCGGCATACGTCGTCGGCGATCTCGAGGAAGGTGCGGCCGCCGATCTTGCCGTACACGCCGTTGTCTTTAGTGGAGATTGCGCCTTCCACGACGCAGATGAATTCTCCCTCGTATTTTTTCGTTGCCATACGGAGATTGTCTTCCGCCTGATGGCCCGCCGCCGCCATGATGGTCTCATGGTATTCGATTGACAGGACTTCGAGGACCAGCTCGTCGATCCAGGGGTACATGCTTCTCAGAACCGCCTCGGAGCAACCCGTGCACTCCGCAAAGTGAAGCCAGATCACGGGCGGCCGCTGCTTGGGAGCTGCGAACACCTCGGCCACCCTGGGAACGAAGGATGAGGCCAGGCCCATGGTCGCAGTGAGAAATCCGCAGTACTTCATGAAGTCCCTTCTCGAGATCCCCTTCTCCAACAGCCTTTGATCAAAGTCTCTTTCCAGTGTCATTCGGCACCTCCTTGCTGGGGTTGGTTAAACGATACGAACTGGCGGAAGCAAGCCGCGGACAAAATTACCGGGTACTCTAGTCTGGGGTTAACGGGACGTCAATGATTTTTTTGCTTTTTCGTGAAGGAATTCAGATTATTCGGGTGAAAAAGCGCATAAAAATCGGCCTGGCGGCCCGCAGTTCGGTCTCAGGGCTTCAAACAGGGTCAAGAGACGACTTTGGACTACCAAAGGAGAGACTTGCTGTCGAATGGAAAGGCGTAAAACAAGGTGCGCCATGGTCAGATTTCCTGGATCATGGCCAGGATTTGGTCTTCGCCGAAACCCTTAAGGTTGATGGCACCGGACCGGCACGATGAGACGCACAGGCCGCAGCCTTTGCACAGGGCCTCGTTGATCCGGGCGGTGCCCGCTGGAGGGCCTTCGGCGGCGAGGGCCGGGGCCCCATAGGGGCATAGACTGACGCATACTCCGCAACCGCTGCATGCGGCGGGATTTACGCCGGCCACCGTGCCTCCTACCTGAATTGTGCCCCTGGACAGGAGCCTGGCGGCCCGGGAGGCGGCCGCCTGGGCCTGGGCGATGGACTCGTCGATCGACTTCGGGTAATGGGCCATCCCGCAAAGAAATATCCCGTCCACGGCGAATTCGGCAGGCCCGAGCTTTGCATGGGACTCCACAAAGAAGCCGTCCTCGTTTGTCGGGAGCTTGAAAAACCGGGCCGTCTCTTCCGAATCACGCGGTACTATGGCCGAAGCGAGCGCCACCAGGTCCGCCGTCAGGGAGATCTGCTTTCCCAACAACGGGTCCTCGAATCGGACTTTAAGTCCATCTTGGGCGGGCGAGACCGAGGGCTTTCGGTCCGCTTCGTATGGAATAAACAGTACGCCCGCCTCCCGAGCGGCGCGGTAGAGCATTTCCCGTTCGCCGTAGGTGCGCATGTCCCGGTAGAGGATGTAGACCTTTGCATGGGGATTCATCTTTTTCAGGTAAAGAGCGCTTTCCACGGCGTGGGTGCAGCAGACCCTGGAGCAGTAAGGTCTTTCGGGTTCCCGGGAACCAACGCACTGGATAAAAACGGCACATCCCAGGGTACGCAGGTCCTCATCCTCCCTCATGAACTTCTGGTCCAATTCCAGGTGGGTGACGATCCTGGGGTCCTCCCCGTAGGCGTACTCTCGTGGTTCGGCCTCCCGGGCCCCCGTGGCGATTACCACGATGCCGTGTTCCAGCACCTCACGGCCATCCCTGCCGTCGAGCGTGGTCTTGAAGTTTCCGACAAACCCATCAACTTCCGCCACGCGTGTCTCCAGGCGCAGATCGATGTGCGAGTGGTTCTTTACGGCCTCCACCATCTCGGCCAAGCGTTGCTGGACCGGGTCCCCCTTCCAGGTCCGGAAGAGCTTTCGCGCCTGCCCGCCGAGAGTCTTCTCCCGCTCCACGAGACAGACCTCGAATCCCTGCGCAGCCAGGTTCAGGGCGGCCGCCATGCCCGAGATGCCTCCTCCCAGCACCAGGGCCCGCTGGTTGAGATCCAGTTCCGACTCCTCCAAAGGTTCCAGCAGGGCCACCTTGGCCACGGCCATGCGTACGAGATCTTTGGCCTTTTCCGTGGCGGCCGCCGGATCGTCCTTGTGCACCCAGGAGTCCTGGTTGCGGATGTTGGTCATTTCGAACAGGTACTTGTTGAGCCCCGCGTTGACCAGGGTCTCCTGGAACAGAGACTCATGGGTCTTGGGCGTGCACGCGGCCACGACGATCCGGTTGAGACCCTGTTCCCGTATCATGTCGGCCATGGTCTCCTGGGTGTCCTGGGAGCAGGTGTAGAGGTTGTCGGTGACAAAGGAGACGTATGGAAGACCCTTTGCGTACTCCACGACGGCCGGTACGTCCACGACGCCGCTGATGTTGATTCCACACCGGCAGACGAAGACGCCGATCCGGGGCCTTTCGCCCGTTACGGGCCTATACTCGACGGGTTGGGCTGCTGCCGTCTCCGCGTGTCGCGCTTCCTGGAGCAGGGCCCCGGCCTGGGCTGCGGCCGCCCCCGCCTCGATCACCGACTGCGGGATGTCCTTGGGACCCTGGAAGGCGCCGCATACGAAGATCCCGGGCCGGTTGGTCCGCGTGGGCTGAAAGGTCTCCGTGTCACAGAACCTGCCGGGGGTAAGACGGAGTCCCAGCTTTTCCGCGAGGGCCAGTGAACTTGCCTCCGTTTCCATGCCCACCGACAGGACCACGAGGTCGAAATCTTCCCGCACGGTCTCCTCTTGTTGGTTCACGTAAGGGATGATCAACCTCCCTTTTCCGGGATCGGACTCCACCGTGGGGACACGCGAGCGGATGAATCGGACACCGTGTTTGTCCCGGGCTTCGATGAAATACCGCTCGAAGTCCTTCCCGTGGGTGCGCATGTCCATGTAAAAGATGGCGCAGTCCAGGGGTCCTGTAGCGTGTTCCTTGGCGATAACGGCCTGTTTGACCGCGTACATACAGCAGACGGAAGAACAATAAGGGTTGTCGCAGCGGTTGAGGTCCCGTGATCCCACACATTGGATCCAGGCGATTTTTCGGGGTTCAGAGTGGTCCGAAGGCCGCAGGAGATGGCCCTCCGTAGGACCTGAGGCGGAAAGGATCCTTTCGAATTCCATGGCCGAAAGGACGTCGGGATGGGCCGAATACCCGTACGCAGTGATGCGGGCCGGGTCGAAGGGTCGAAAGCCCGGGGCCAGCACCACGGCTCCGACCCGGAGGTCCACTGTTTCGGCCTTCTCGGCATGCGTTTCCCGGGTCACCGCCCCGGCACCGCAGGCTTCCACGCACAAGTAGCATTCCGAGCAGATTCCGCAGGAAAGACACCGCTCGGCCTCGGCTACCGCTTGTTCCTCGGAAAAACCGAGTTGCACCTCCTGAAATCCGGAGATGCGTTCGGCCGGGGCAAGGCGCGGCATGGGGTTCCGGGCCACCGGCTCTCTGCCCGCAAGGGGCGGTTCGGCCACGGGTCCGGTCGTATCTTCACGGCCTTCACGAAGGTCCCGGCCCCGGAATAAGCGATCTATGGAAAGAGCGGCCTGCTTACCGGCCTCGATGGCCTCGATCACGGTCTTGGGTCCGGTAACCGCGTCTCCCCCTGCGAAGATGTCCGGGTCGTCCGTCTGAAGCGTCAGAGGATCAACACGCATGGTACCCCAGTCGGTCAGGGAGCAGGCGCATTCGGGGGTAAGGCAGGACCAGTCCGATTCCTGGCCTATGGCCTGAATCACCCCGTCTACCTCCAGAACGAATTCCGAGCCGGCCACGGGGACGGGCCTGCGCCTTCCACTTTCATCCGGTTCTCCCAACTTCATACGGACGCATTCCACGGCCTTGACCCTGCCTCCCTCGCCTATGATGCGGGTGGGGTTGACAAGGGTGCGGATTTCGATCCCCTCTTCTTCGCATTCCTCCACCTCTTCGGCGTTGGCGGGCATCTCCTCCAGGCTCCTGCGATATAGAATGAAGGGCTCGCGGGCCCCGAGCCTCTTTGCCGTGCGCACCGCGTCCATGGCTACGTTCCCGCCGCCGATCACCGCGATCCGGTCACCGAGAGTGACATGTCGGCCCAGGTTCACGTCCCGCAGGAAATCCACGCCGGAAAGGACACCCTGAAGATCCTCTCCCTCGATACCCATGCGCTTGCATTCCTGGGCGCCGATGCCGAGGAAAAAGGCCCCATATCCCTCTTTCCGAAGCTGTTCCACCGTAACGTCCCGGCCAAGTTCCACGCCGGTGCGGATTTCCACGCCCAATTGCCGTATAACGTCGATTTCCGCCTCAATAATGTCCCTGGGCAGCCGGTAGGCGGGGATCCCTACGGTGAGCATGCCGCCGGGTACGGGCAATTTTTCGAATATGGTGACCGCATACCCTTCCACGGCAAGATAATAGGCACAGGAGAGCCCGGCTGGGCCAGACCCGATCACGGCCACCTTTTTCCCTTTGAGTTCCTTTCGTTCAGGCACGTAGCGGGTCTCCGAATGAAGGTCCAGGTCCGCCACGAACCGCTTGATGAAATCGATGGCCAGGGGTTCGTCCACCTGGCCCCTGGCGCAGGCCTCTTCGCAGGGATGGTGACATACCCTGCCGCAGATGGCGGGGAGCGGATTTTGCTCCTTGATGAGTTTCAGCGCCTCCCGGTATTTTCCACGGGCCACCAGGGCCACGTATCCCTGGACGCTTATATGGGCAGGGCAGGCGGCCTTGCACGGGGCCGTGCCCCGCTTGGAGATGGCGTAGGCGCCGGGGATGGCCTGGGCGTATTTCTTGAAGATGGCCTTTCGAGACTTCAGGCCCTGCTCATGCTCCGCGGGCAGGGAGACGGGACACACCGCCTCGCAGTCACCGCAACCCGTGCAACGGGAAGGGTCGATGTAACGGGGATTCCTGTGGACCCTGATCGTGAAGTTCCCGGGCTCGCCGCTGATGCCTTCCACCTGGGCGCAAGTAATAAGGTGAATGTCCGGATGCCGGCCGACCTCGACCAGTTTAGGCGAGATGATTCACATGGCGCAGTCGTTGGTGGGGAAGGTCTTGTCCAGCGCGCTCATCACACCGCCGATGGCGGAAGATTCCTCCACCAGGTACACGCGATAGCCCGAATCGGCGAGGTCCAGGGCGGCCTGCATGCCCGCGATGCCGCCTCCCAAGACCAGAACGGATCCACTCACGTCTCGTGACATGGAACACTCCTTGTCAAAAAGGTGGATGGGGACGCCGAGAAATGGCTACAATGTAATTATAATATAACCATAAACCCGCATCACGATCAACCAAAAATTAGTCACGCCGTATCAGCTCAATAATTAGGGGGATAACAGCGAACATACCACCGGGGCAGGAGGATTTTTCTTCCGCTCCGGGCCTCCGGGCTGGTCTCTTCAGAAAAACCTTCCTGCCCCTATTTATTGAGCTATTACGTCACGCCGTTGAAAGGATGGGGAAATCGTTTCTTTTGTCTTTCTTCTCCGGTTTTTGAGGTTGCCATGTGGCTACAATATAGTTACAATATAGTTTCTAAAATGAGCGTTTCAAATTTTGATGAAATAATTTTGTTATAAATTTCAACCAGATAAATCCTATTATCGCATGGTGTATTGTCACCCGTAAGGTGGACACCGTGTGAGTCATTTCTTGGGCAGAACATCAAGATTTGAAACCCAACAGGATTTCCGGTTTTACGGGATCCGCCGCGTTGCCCGCCTGCGCCCCGGGCGGGTTTCCGGGAAACTCGGAAATCGCTCAATTTGGGCGTTATGTGAAAAAATGCCCCGCGTGACTCAGCGGACAGAGAAGGAGAGGCCCATGGAACGGATCGATCTGGACGCTGCGGACCCGGGTTTTGCCGAGGCACTGGCCTCCCAACCCGGTGGGGAGCGTATCGCCGCCTGCTTCATGTGCCGCACCTGCGTGGCCAGTTGCCCCATTTCCGCTGTGGACCGCAGATTTCACCCCTTGCGGATCATACGCTTGGCCCTCTACGGCCTGAAACAAGAGGTCCTGGCCAGCGATTTCATTTGGCTCTGCTCCAGTTGCTATGCCTGCCAGGAGCGGTGCCCCCAGGGCGTGAAGATCTCCGATTTCATGACGCTCCTCAAGAATCTCGCGGTGAAGGAAGGCCACGTGCCCAGGGGGATAAGGGCCCAGTTGGATCTCATCCGGGAGCATGGCCGGATCTATCCCATCGACGATTTTGACAACAAGAAACGAAACAAGGCCGGACTGCCTTCCCTGCCCACCTCCTGCGACGTAGTCGCTAAGCTGGCTTGAGGCGGCGTCCCGCCGTAAGACGGCGCATGAGAAGATCATATGAATTACGCCCTTTTCCTAGGCTGTACGATCCCCGCCCGGTCTAGAAACTATGAGATGTCCGCCAGGAGAGTGGCGGAAAAGGTAGGCCTTTCCCTGGTGGACGTGGAAGAGTTCGTTTGCTGCGGTTTCCCGGCCAAGAACAGTGACCGGGAGTTTTCGGAGACACTCGGGGGCTACAACCTCGCCCTGGCGCAGCAGCGCGGAATGGATATCTGCGTGCTTTGCAGTTCCTGCGCCTCGGCCCTTACCGAGACGGCCCACAGGCTCTCCTCCGATCCCAGGGCACGCGATCGTGTCAACGGACGCATCGCCGCCGCCGGCCTTCGTTACGACGGGGACGTGCGGGTGAGGCATTTCGCCCGTCTGCTCCTGGAGGATGTGGCTCCAGAGACCATCACCTCCCGTTGTGAGAGGGATCTCACGGACCTCAGGGTTGCGGTCCATTACGGATGCCATTACTTGAAGCCGTCCGAAATCTACGACGGGTTCGATGACGTTGAGGCCCCCGACTCGGTGGAAGCCCTGTTGCGGCTCGCAGGGGTGGACGTGGTGGATTACCCTTCCAAGAAGATGTGCTGCGGGGGCCCCGTGCTTCCCGTTGACGAAAAGCTGGCCCTGGCCGTTGCGCACGAAAAGCTGACCCAGCTCCGGGATGCGGGTGCGGAGGCCCTCTGCCTGGTCTGCCCCTTCTGTTCCGTGATGTATGACGGGAACCAGAAGGGCATCGAATCGGAATTCGATGAGAGTTACGGCCTGCCCGTCCTCTACCTCACGCAGATACTGGGCCTGGCCATGGGGTTCGGCCGGAAAGAACTGGGCCTCAACATGAACGTGGTGAAGACCAAGAAACTCCTGGCGCGCTATTTCGAGTGATGCGAGTGGGTTAGGCCCGACTTTTCCTTGAAAGGGGCCGGAGTCCTTTCGATAGGGGAAAAGGTCGGAATCCCACCCCCTGAAGGGGCCGGCCATCTTTACCGAAAAAATCGTGGAAATGGGTATTCGGTTCTGTTGAGGGCGGGGATTCCGGGAGGTACGAATATGGGTGGATGGGTCGGGGCCGTGGACCAGGGGACCACGAGCACGAGATTCATGATCTTTGACCGCAGGGGCCGGGTTGGGGGCATGGCCCAAAAAGAGCACCGCCAGATTTTTCCCCGGCCGGGTTGGGTGGAACACGATCCCATGGAGATCTGGCGGAACACGGTCGAGGTCGTCTCCGAGGCCCTGGCGTCTTCGGGGATCAGGGGCGGCGATCTGGAGGCCGTCGGGATCACGAACCAGCGCGAGACCACCGTGGTCTGGGACCGTGCGACAGGGAAGCCCTTCAGCAATGCCATTGTGTGGCAGTGCACCCGGACCGAGGAGATTTGCCGAAAGCTGGCGGCGGAGGGCATGGAGGACCGGTTCAGGGAAAAGACCGGGCTGCCTGTTGCCACCTATTTTTCAGGTCCCAAGATCCGATGGGTCCTGGATCATCACCCAGAGGCCCGGCGGGCCGCCCGGGAAGGTCGCGCCTGCTTCGGGACCATCGACTCCTGGCTCATCTGGCGGCTTACGGGCGGGCCGGGAAAAGGGACCCATGTCACCGATGTGACAAATGCCTCCAGGACCATGCTCATGGATCTGCGTTCCTTGCAGTGGGACCGGGAGATCCTGGATCTTATGGAAATCCCCGAAGATATCCTGCCCCGGATTGTCCCTTCCAGTGATGGCGAACCCTGGGGGTATACCAGGGAAGAGGGACCCTTCGGCGCACGGATTCCCGTCTGTGGTGCAGTGGGAGACCAGCAGGCGGCGCTCGTGGGGCAGACCTGTTTCCGGGAAGGAGACGCCAAGAACACTTACGGTACGGGCTGTTTTCTATTACTCAACACGGGCTCTGATCCCAGACCCTCGGCTCACGGCCTGATCACCACCGTGGGTTATCAGGTAAGCGGTCAAGCCCCCGTGTACAGCCTGGAAGGCTCGGTGGCAGTGGCGGGGGCACTGGTACAATGGCTCAGGGACAACCTGGGACTCATCTCCACAGCCTCCGAGGTGGAGGATCTGGCGCGGTCCGTTAAGGACAACGGCGGCGTTTACATCGTCCCCGCCTTCTCGGGACTCTTCGCACCCTACTGGCGGCCGGACGCCAGGGGCGTAATCACGGGGCTCACCCGATACGCTGATAAGGGACACCTGGCCCGCGCCGCTCTGGAAGCCGTGGCCTACCAGACCAGGGACATCGTGGATGCCATGGAGAAGGATTCAGGGGTTTCCCTCAAGAGGCTCAAGGTGGACGGCGGCATGGTGGCCAACGAACTCCTCATGCAGTTTCAAAGCAATATCCTGGGGGTCCCGGTGATCCGGCCGAGGGTGTCGGAGACCACGGCCCTCGGCGCCGCCTATATGGCGGGTCTTGCCGTGGGGTTCTGGAAGGGCCTGGAAGAATTACAATCCAACTGGTATGCGGACAAGACCTGGCGGCCTGCCATGGGGGAGGAGGAGCGACGGGCGGGCTACAGGGGATGGAAAAAGGCGGTGGAACGGTCCCTGGGGTGGATCTGAGCCCACACCCCCCTCCCGGTCCATGCACTTCCAGGCCCACACCCTATGGGCCGGATCGCGAAGCGGGCAGGGCGCTCAATCTTTCCAGTGCCAGATCAAACTTCCTGGCGATCAGGTTTTCGAATTCCTTTCCCAGGTAGGGCCGGTTTTGCTGAAGGTACCACTTTATGCTGTTCCAGTAGTCCCTCAGTTCTTCGGCGTCGTTGATGGAATCCAATATCACTTCGATTTCCCTCAGTTTTTTCCGCCTCAGGTTGTCCTTTCTTATCTCATAGAGATCCTGGAGGCGGTGACGCTGTTCACTGGAAAATCCCATGTCCAGGGAGCGCATACCGAGGTCCTGGGCCAGGTGATGTAATTCGGCGAAGTCCTGAATGAGTTCCATTTGTTTGGCGGCCTTGGCCAGGGTGCTGTCGATGATCCTTTCGAGCCGTTCTTCAAAGGCCCGCTCCAGGGCCAGTTCGTAGTCCTCGGTGGGGAACGGGTGCTTTCGGAGAGACCTCAGGCTGTAATGGAAATAGTTCTTGAGTTGGTCAAGGTCGTCGATGGTCTGCATGTAGGAGACCTTGCGCTCCATGTGGATTTTGTCTTGGAATTCCACGGAAAGGACGCGGCCCCCAGGGCCGGTCTTGAGAAGGACCCCTGACTTTGCCTTGAAGAGGCGGCTTGGTCTGGCCTTGTTCGCCCAGATCCTTTCCATGGGAATGCCGTTGAGGAAGTCGTTGACCGCCTCGTAGCGCTTTTCGATGACGTCGGCCATGCCCGTGTAGTTGATGCAGATGGATCCATCTGTCTCCTCCATGGCCGTGGTGCCCACAAGTCCCGCCAGGATGAGTTTCAACTGGTTTTGGTAGCTCAAGAAATCACTCACCTTTTCGTAGCCGAAAACACGTACCCGGTCGCGCAGGAGGCGATCCAGCATGAAGTGCCGAATGGATTCGTCCAGGTTCTGGAGCGTTCGGTAGATTCGGAAGGCCTCGTACACCTCCCTTTCGTAGGATGCGTACCCTATGCTGGAAAGCTTTCTCTTCTTGTAAATGAATTTGAGAGGCACCTTGACCATGAGGTTGACCAAGTCCACGAACTCCACGTAGCGAATTCCGTGAAGGCGGAAGAGGCGCTCCATGGCGAAGATGCGCTCCCCCGCCCGTAGGGTCTCCTCGTCCGATTTGCCGGGCCAGCGGCCCGAGTCCAGATAACGGCCTGCCGACACACCTTCCGGCAGGCCGACCCGATCATAATATTGCAGGGCGAAAAAGAGCCCTCCCCTGTACCTGAAGAGTTCCTTTTGGGCGAGATCCAGGGTGGTCTTGCCTTCCAGGATGTCCCGGCAGAGCCCCCGGATCCGGAAAAGCCGTGCGGCGAGGTCCTCCAGCACCAGATCTTCACCCAGGGCGGAGAGCATGATGAAGGAAAGTACGAACAAGGCGTCGAGCAAGTCCGGGTCTGCGGCACGCAAGATGTTCTCCAGCGCAGCGAATCCCATCTCGCCACGGATCATGTGGTGAAAATCGCTGTGGTGCCTCACCAGGAAGAGAAGGTGGTTCCGGGCCTCCTCGCCCAGCTGGAGTCTTTCCGGGATGCCTTCTTTTTCGAGAATGACTGCGCCCGCATTTCCCAGATCCGCGGGGTTGATTACGTCACGGTACCTGTCCCGCAGTTCGGGCACCCTGGCAAGGTCCTGGAGGACCACGGCCTTGGCCAGGGCTTCGAACAAGGGTGGCGATGCGGCCAGGCCCGCCACGATGTGTTCCAGGGCCTGGATCTGGGATTCATTGACCCCCACGATACCGGTGGCCATTGGACCGAATTCACGCTGGGCGAGGTGATGGAGGAAATGGACGTTTTGAAAATCCTCCCGCCGCCCCCGGATGAGGGCCTGGAGCTTCCTCGCGGAATTCAGGATGTATTCAGTGACCGAGGTCTTCAAATACAGCCTGCCCGAAAGGTCGGCCTTTCGCAGTGCGGTGAACTCGGGAAGGATGAAATTCAGGATGGAGGGCGCGTGTCGGTGTAGCAGGTTTAGATCCGTATATAGGGCCTCGGGCCGAAAAAGGATTTGAAGGAGATCCGACTTGAGGGATTCCCGCAGCGTGTCGGCCTGCTGGAACCATTTCCGCTGGCGCGCCGGGAGTCGGGAGCGCATCTCTTTATCCCGCGTGAGCCTCAGATGCCCCTGGTAGAAGCTCTCCAGGTGCGAAAAAAGCGCCTCGATCCTTTCCAGGTCCTCAAGCGGCAGGTCGTTCAACGTGTGTCCCGCCCATTTCCGGGAAAGGACGCGAAGATCCTCGATGTTTTGATCCAGGTCCACGTAGAGGATCTCCAGGGCCTGGGTGTCACGGTTGACGCGTAGTTGGAAACCTGATCCCACGATGAATGCGGAATGGTTTTCGTAGACTTGTTTGCTGAATTGTCTGAGCGACTCCAGGTCCAGGTACTGAATGCGGATCCTGGCGGCCTCCTGCTCCACCCGGCGTATCCGCTCCTCTATCTGTTCCTCTTGCACATCGGCCAGGATGGGATTGAAGTTGATTACATCTCCCCGGACCACGTTTACCGTGATCCACAGGAGGACGAACACCAGGCCGCTGTCCATGCGCTGGAAGAGATGTCCCGTGCCGTGAAACTCCATCCCGAGGAATTTCCGGTAAAAGGCGGGCAGTTCCACCGGATCCAGCTTCAAGTGTTGCTGCTCCACCAGTTCGATGGTCTCAAGGAGATGTATGATGCTTTCGATTCTGGACACCTGCGCTTCGTCATAGTCGGCCAGGGCCTCTTTTTCCATGGGACCCTTTTCCCGCAACTCCGCCCAATTGTCCAGAAACTCGAAGTGGTTGGCCATTTTCAGAATTTTCCGGACGATCTTGTTATGTATTCCTCCCAATGAGCTGATACGCTCATCGAGGAGGCCGTCCCAGTCCAGTTCCCGGTTCGTGGCCACGCGGACAGTGGCCTCGTACAGATCGAAGAGTTCCGCCAGTTGGCCCTGGTTGAGTTCCCTGCCCCGCGCGGCCACCGTCTCCGCCATGGTCATCAGGCGGCAGTAGCGCAGCAGATTCAATCCGTGCTCGGCATCGTATCGTCGGGCCAGGTCCGAGAGGGGCTTGAGCGCCTTTTCGTTCATTTTTCCGGAAATGATGCGCCCCATGGCGGTGTGTCCGGTCACGATTAGGAAGATCTCCCTCACTTCCTCATGGCTGAATCCAAAGAAGGGGAGGGCTTCCAGATTCTCCAGGATTCGGGTGCGGGAGCCCTGGATACCGTCGGGATTCATGTACTTCTTGATCCTCTCGAGGCGCCCGGCCTTGGATACCAGTTTGACCACTGCGTTGAGCCTGGGGAATCGCCGCTTCTTGTTGTCCAGCGGCTGCTTCAGGCGATCGATGAATACCCGGGGCAGGTGTTCGTACCGGCCCTGCTTCAGCCTTTCCAGGACCTGAAGCGTATCGATTACGTACTCGAAGGAATCCCGATAGTCGGCCAGGAGGCTCAAGGGGCACCCCGCGAGTTGGGATTCGGACACTTCTTCCTTCAGCTTGGACAGGGTCGTCTTCAAAGGCCGTTTCTGACCCAGGTAGATCAGCATGTAGTGCGGGGCGAATCCGTGGCACGAGAAGCGCCGGTCCCAGTTCGACCGCACATTGTCCGGGATCAGGGGCTTGAGGAAGATTTGCTGGAAGTAGACGGAGAGCAGCCTGGACCACGTTTTTTCCTGGTCCACGGTATAGGGTCGATCGCTCAGTCGGAAATCCATGTAGGGGAGATTTTCGATCTCCTCGAGGGTCATCTCCTCCAGGGTCCGGCCCCCCAGGAGTCGGTTCACCGTCTCCTGTTCCACGTAAAGGTCGCTGAGGTATTGCTGGAAGTCGAACTGGTTTACCTGCATCCCTCCTCCCCCCGGGCTGCGGTGAAACCTCCGGCGGGTCTTGAATATATGGCTGAAAAGGGCGTAGTTTTTCTCCTCCGCCTCGCTCTTGAACCGCACTTTGGCCGTTTTGTTGCTCCTGGGGACATAACGGTTTGCGATGATAAAGATTTCACCGTCGGGCTTGAGCCGGTTGAAGATCTCCCAGAGCAGGAACAACGCATACTGTTCCAGGCGGGCCTTGTCCGGTTGTTTCAGGGCGAGAGGGCTGAACCCTTCCATTGTGATCAGCTCGTAGAGGTCGCGCGTCACCACGATCAGGTCGAGGGTCGCGTCGAGGGCCTTCAGCCGGTCCAGGGAGTCAATGAGGACGAAGTGGTGCTCCTTGAAGCCTGAAGAGAGTTCCCGGAAGATAAGATCGTCCCGGTGGGTCACCAGTCCGATGTCGTGATGTTCCTGGAGGTATTTCCTCCGGTGGTAGCCGACGATCTTGGAGATCTCATTCACCTTGGACTTGACATGACTCAAGGTGGCGGAGACCAGGTGGGCCGGAATCAGGTAGTAGGGCTTGCCGCGGGAGGAAAACCGGATCAGCAGCCCCAGGTTCTTGTAGATCCGGTTGAGGTCCCGATAATGGAGCCTGACCTGGTCGGGGTCTTCCAGGTTGACGGACTGGAGAAAGTCCATGTCCGCCTTGTTGAGCCGATCATAGACTTCAAAGAGGCCGAACCCGTAAGCATTGCCCCCGAACCGGCTTATGAGCTGGGCCGGGTGTCTCAGGGCGGGAAAGGTGCCCAGGGGCACGTCCTGCGGATCGATTCCGTAGAAGTGAAACTCATCCGGCTTAACAAGGCGGAAGGGGCTTTTTATCCATGCGGTTTCGGGAGTGGGGGAAGCGGTGGGTTCCATGCGTTAGCCGGACGGATGCGCTGCCGCGGGCGTACCACTCGACCGGGAGCGGTTCACAGCCAGCGCTTCCTTCTCTTGTATGACTTGACGTCCTTGTATGACTTGAGCGCCCCGGAGGCGGCTGTTCCGAGATAGAATTCCTTGACGTCCGGGTTGTCCCGGAGTTCCTCGGCCGGACTCTCCAGGACGATTTTCCCGTTCTCCATCACGTACCCGTAATGAGCGATTTGGAGCGCCATGTTGGCGTTCTGTTCCACCACCATGAGCGTGGTGCCCTGTTCCTGGTTGATGCGACGGATGATCTGGAAGATCTCCTTAACCAGCAAGGGGGCCAGGCCGAGGGAAGGTTCGTCCAGGAGCAGGAGTTTGGGATGGGCCATGAGGCCTCTGCCGATCACCATCATCTGCAGTTCACCCCCGCTACAGTAACCTGCGAGGGATTTTCTGCGGGCCAGCAGGGCGGGAAAGTAGTCGTAGACCATTTTCAGGTCCTGCTGGTAAGGCTTGCCCCAGCGGGTGGCTGTGCCCACTTTGAGGTTTTCTTCCACCGTGAGGTACTTGAATTCCTGGCGGCCTTCGAGCACCTGGATGATTCCCATGCGGGTGATTTCCTCGGGAGATGAATTCTGTACCGGCTTGCCGTCGTATTCTATGGAGCCCTCGGTGACCTTTCCGTTTTCCGGTTTCAGAAGGCCCGATATCGCCTTCAGGGTGGTGGTCTTTCCAGCCCCGTTGCTCCCCAGAAGGGAGACGATCTGCCCCTTCCTCACGGATAGCGAGACCCCCTTGAGGACCTGAATGACGTCCGAGTAAACTACGCTGATGTTATTTATGAGGAGGCGAATGTGGTTTTCCATGATCAAAAACCCCTAATAGGAGAAAGGCCAAAGCCTGAAACTGGATCGGATGATCCGCCAAACCTCGGCGATACCCTTGGGCTCGAAAATGATGAAGAGTACGATGGCGAGACCGAAGACGAATTCACGCAAAGGGGCCATGGTGATGGCCATGCCTGTCGCTCCCACGTTCATCAGGTATTCGGTGACATGGCTCAGTACCTCGTTGAGGGCCACGATGAAGACGGTGCCGAAGACCGAGCCGGGCACGTTGCCCAGCCCACCGATGATGATCATGGCGATGAATTCAATGGACAGCCAAAGGTTGAAGGGTTCCGGGGTGATACTCATCATGTAATACGCATAGAGGCTGCCGGCCACCCCGGCATAGAAAGAACTGATGCCGAAAGAGAGAAGTTTGTATGGGAATACGGGGATCCCCATGCCCTCGGCCGCACGGTCGTTGTCCCGGATGGCGATGAAGGCGCGGCCGTAGCGGGTCCGGATCAGGTTGACGCCCGTCCAGGTGAGAAAGGCGAAAAGGATGAAGATCACGAAATAAAAGGCGCGGTCGTTGCCCAGATCGATCCCGAAAAGAGTCGCTCCCCCTACGATGATCCCGTTGGGCCCGCCGGTGAGGCTTTCCCACTCCAGCAGGACGTACTCTATGATGAACTGACCCGCCAGTGTGGCGATGAGCAGGTAGAGGTGTTTGAGCCGGGCCGAGGGCAGGCCGAAGACGATTCCCACCGCCGCCGTCACCAGTCCGGCGGCCGGAACCACCAGGATGAAGGGCAGACCCACACGTTGGGCCAGAATGGCTCCGGCATAGGCCCCCACGCCGAAAAAGGCGCCGTGACCCAGGGAGATCTGTCCCGTGTACCCGATCAGTATGTTGAGTCCCACCGCGGAGATGGCATAGATCCCTATGGTATTCAGGACGTACAGCATATACTGGCTGCTCACCCATGGGATCACGCCGAAAAGCAATACAAGGCCGATCAACACCCAGAGCCTCCCGAAGTCGGTCTCGAAGATGGCCAGCTCTTCCTCATAGGATTCGCGGTAGTTGCCGCAAGGATGAAAGTGCAGTCTTCGCATGCTGTTTGGGACCTCTTGTCTTTTCAATCAACCATGGGTTTCACACGCGTTCGATTTCCACCAGACCGAACAAACCGTAAGGCTTGACCATGAGAATGATGACCAGGGCGATATAAGGGACCACTTCCCGCAGGGAGGTAGAGATGTAGCCCCCTGTAAAAGTCTCCAGAAGCCCGATGATCACGCCTCCCAGGATGGCGCCGCCGATGCTGTCCAGCCCACCCAGAATCACCACGGGAAACACCTTGAGCCCGATGGCGCTCAACTCGTGCACGTTGATCCCGTTGATGATGCCCAGGACGATTCCGCTCATGGCGGCCACCAGAAAGGCGATGGCCCAGGACAAGGCAAAGACCCGGCGCACGTGCACGCCGAGGGAGAGGGCGGCCGGTTGGTTGTCCGCCACGGACCTCATGTAAATGCCCTGGTTCGAATACTTGAAGAAAAAGCCGAAGACGATCAGGAACAGGATGCCCACGATAAAGGCCGCCACGTTTACGGACGGGATCTGGACATTGCCCAGCTGCAACGTCAATGATTCGGGCAGAAACCGGGGATAGCTGTGGATGTCACCTCCAAAGATGAAGAGCAGGAGTCCCTTGAACATGATCCCCAGGCCCAGGGTCATCATGATCACCTCTATGAGGTTTTCTCCTATGAGAGGCCGGAGGAACAGTCGTTCCACCACGAAACCCAGAGAGAATGTCCCTACCAGGGTCAGCACGAAGGCCACCACGATGGGCAGACCCGCCCAGGCGGACAGGAGGAGAAAGAGAAATGCCCCGATGGCCAGCAGTTCACCATGGGCTAGGTTGAGCACGCTGCTGGATTTGAAGATCATCACGAACCCCAGGGCGGAAAGCGCATAGAGAAAGCCCAGCGACACGCCGTTGATCAGAAGTTGCAGAAAAAATTCCATGGCCTGCTCGATCTCCTCTCCGAAAGTCTAGACATCGATGATCTTCACGGTGGTCTCGATGGTGCCCACGTGCCCGTCACGGTAGCGGACACGGCCCCTGACGGGAAGTTCCTTTTTCCCGGCATACATGGCGTCGATGAGTTCCTTGTACTGCTCGAAAACGAATTTGCGCCTCACCTTGCCGGTACGGGTCAGTTCCTGGTCGTCCGCGTCCAGTAGCTTGTAAAGGAGTATTATCCTGACCAGTTGCATGGGCTGGGGCAACTGGGTGTTGACCTCACGCACCTCCTGCCGGATAAGTTCTTCCACGGCGGGCTGCTGGGACAGGTCCGTGTAAGTGGTGTAGGGGATCTTGCGGTCCTCGGCCCAGTTGCCCACGTTGCCGAAATCTATGTTGATGAACGCTGTGAGATATGGCTGCCCTTCCCCCCATATCACGGATTCCTTGATATAAGGACTGAACTTGAGACGGGTCTCGATGAAATCGGGCGAAAAGGCCTCCCCCTCCTTGGTGCGCATGATGTCCTGTTTTCGTCCTATGATCAGGAGGTGGCCGTCTTTGTCCAGATAGCCCGCGTCCCCGGTGTGGAACCAGCCGTCCGCAAGGGCTTCCTCCGTGGCCTCCTCGTTTTCGTAATATCCCACGAAACAGGACTTGCTCTTGACAAGCACCTCCTGGTCTTCGGCGATCCTGATTTCGGTACGGGGCAAGGGTTTGCCCACCGTCTCGGGCTTTACCTCGCCGTCGGGCTGCACCTGAAAGATGCCTCCCGCCTCCGTCAGCCCGTAGCACTGCTTCAGGTTCAATCCGTTGGCTCGGAAGAACCGGATCACATCCGGACTTATGGGATGGCCGCCCGTGTAGGCGGCCCTGAACCCGAGGCATCCCACTCGATCCAGGAGTGGGCGCGAGACCGTTCGGTGCATGATCCAGCGGAGGAACTTGAGACCCGAAGGGACGGGTTTCCCCTCGGACTCCAGGTCAACCACCTTCTTGCCCATCTCCTGGGAGTAATTGTACATGGCGCGCTTTATGAACCCCGCGTCGCTGATCTTGACCCGGATCTTAGATGCCAGGTCTTCCCAGAACCTCGAGGATGTGACGATTACCGTAGGGCCGATTTCCCTGAAATCCTCGACCGCGGTTTCAAAAGTCTCGGGGAAGTTCATGGCCATGCCGCAGCACAGAGTGACACCCACTCCCCACATCTGGTCCACGATCCATGCGGTGGGGGTGATGGAGATCCAGTTGTCCCCCACCCCTATGGGGGCCGTTTCAATCCACTTGCGGGCCATTTCCGTGAAGTTTTGGTGACTGAGCATGACCATCTTGGGCTCGCCCGTGGTGCCCGAGGTCATGAGCATCAGGGCGACCTCCTTCGGCGTCCCTTCCCATACCTCCCGCGTATAGCGATCCGGCTCCTCCTTGTCCAGGTCCTCGCCCAGTTCCAGGAGCTGAGCGAAGCTGATGAGCCACGGGTTGTCACGGTAGGACCGCATTCCCGTCGGGTCCAGGTATATGAGGCGTTTTACGTGGGAAAGTCGCTCCCGGCAGCTCAGGAGCTTGTCCACCTGCTCCTGATCCTGGGCGAAGACGTAGGAGGCCTTGACCCGGTTGAGCCCACCCGCCAGTTCCTCGGCCACGGCGGAAGTGAACAGGGGTATGGTCACAGCCCCTGCCGACTGAGTCCCCAACTGGGCGAAGAGCCACTCCGGGTGATTGTCCAGCACGAGCCCCACGTTGTCTTCCCTTTTAAGGCCCAGAGATATGAGCCCCAGGGCGACGAGACGCGTGTAACGGAGATACTCCCGCCAGTTGTAGGTCTGCCAGATCCCATAGGCCTTCTCCCTTACAGCGATGCCTTCGCCCAGGCCCTCGGCCTGCCGGCCAAGGATCTGGGGCAGGGTGTACTGTTCGAGGGAATTCAGGGTGTCTTCGTCAATCCGCTTGATGTTCTTCTCTGTTGCCCTCATGACTCTCTTCACCGCGCCGGGGTGCCGGATCGGTGCCTTGCCCCCAAAAGGAGGGGGTCAGTCGATGGTGGCCGTGTCTCCCAGGTAGGCCTTGATGACTTGGGGGTGATTCTGAATGAAGTCGGGAGAACCTTCCGCCAGTTTCACTCCGAAATCCAGGACCATCACACGCTGGGAGATGCTCATCACCACGGACATGTCATGTTCCACCAGGATCATGGTCTGGTTCCAGGCCTCGTTCAACTCCATGAGGAAACGGACCATGTCCTCCTTTTCCTCCAGGGTCATGCCGGCGAAGGGCTCGTCCAGCACCAAGAGCCTGGGCTCGAGAGCGAGGGCCCGGCCCAGCTCGACACGTTTTCTCAGCCCGTAGGGCAGGGAACCCACGGGGGCCTTGCGGATGGACTGCATCTCCAGGAAGTCGATCAGTTCCTCCAGAATCCGTCGGTGCCGGATTTCCTCCCGGCGGACACCCCTGGAGAAAACGGATGCGCGGGCCATGTCGTATCTGGAATGAATGTGCCTGGCGAGCAGCATGTTGGACAGGACCGTCATGCCGGGAAAAAGCTCTATGTTTTGATAGGTCCTTCCGATTCCGATCCGGGTCAGATGATGGGTGGAAAGGTGGGTGATGTTCTCTCCGTTGAAGCGGATTTCTCCCTCCTGGGGTTTG
This sequence comes from Deltaproteobacteria bacterium, assembly GCA_019307945.1. GTDB lineage: Bacteria > Desulfobacterota > DSM-4660 > Desulfatiglandales > Desulfatiglandaceae > B17-G16. The sequence goes on from JAFDIS010000011.1 coordinate 35,189, forward strand.
TAGTAGCCGGTGATGCAGTTGAGGAGGCTGGTTTTTCCCGCCCCGTTGGGACCGATCACGGCCACCAGCTCTCCCGTGTGCACCTCCAGGTTGATCTTGTTCAGAGCCGTAATCCCGCCGAATTTCAGCGTGAGATCCTTCACCTCCAGCTCCGCCCGGATGTCTTCCGGGCGGGCGGAGGCGTAAATGCTCGGTTCACCACGGAAGGCTTTCATTGGAGAATCTTCACCTTCTCTTTGCCGGGTCCCCAGAAATTGGTGAGGGGCGTGTAGGTCTGATCCTCGTTCAACCTCACGATCCTCGCTTTCCACGACGCGCTGTGATCGGTGTTGGTATAGGTTATGTCGGGGACCAGGCCGCCGAAGTTCTCGTTCCGAAAGGTCTGAAGCGCCTGGTTGATGGTCCCGCTGTTTATCTCCCCGAATTTTTCATGCGCCCGCTGAAAGGCCCGTTCCATGATCATGCCTATGACCACGCCTTCCCAGTAAGAAAAATCGAACTTGATCACGGTGCCGTAACGTCTCCCGAGGTCTTGCAAAAGCCTGACGCCGGGGGAGCGGTCCGCTGGAAGCCCGCCGCAGAACTGGACCGCCATGCGGTTCCGGAGGAGGCCCTTGGCCCTCTTGAAGAAATCGGGGTCGGTGGAGGTCCAGGTGGCGAAGAAAGGTACGTCATAGTTGACCCGATCGGCGGACTGCAGGGCCATGAGCACGGCTGAGGGCAGCACCTGCATCACGACATACTGTGCACCCTTGTTCTTCAGCCTCAGGAGTTCGGTCTTGAGATCCAGCGACTTGGGGGGGAACTGCTCTATGGCCACGATGTTGACGTTATACTTGGCCGCATACTCCTTGCACGGGCCGTGGATCGCCTTGCCGTAGGCGTTGTTGTAAGTAAGAAGGCCCACCTTCGGCACGCCGCCTTTGTGGAGGTTCTTGATGTACTCGAGGATTGCATAACTGTCCATGTTATAGTCGCCGAAGGGGAGGTAGGCATAGTCGATGGGAGGTTTGAGGAATCCGATGTAGGTCGAATAGTTGATGTCCGGGACCTTGTATTTCTGAAAGATCGGTTTCGCCATGATTCCCGACCCTGCGTCCCAGGTGGCGATAATGTCCATCTTGTCCTCGGTGCAGAACTTCTTGACGTATTTCACTGCCTCCGGGACCTTGTAGCCGTGGTCGACCACCGTCAAGGCGATCTTGTTCCCATACACCCCGCCTTTGACTTCATTCACGTAACGAGTGTAGTCCTGTTGTCCCTTTGCATGGTACTGTCCCCAGCTCGATGCCGGGCCGGTGAGGTTTATGATGGCGCCGACTTTTACATCCTTGGCGAAGGCGGGTGTTGAGGGTCCTGCAGCGGAAATTCCGAGAGCGATTAGAAGCACCACGGCCCACGTGAAAGGTCTTCTCATGGCATTCCCTCCTTAGGTTACGGGTTCAACGAATTCTCCCTCGACCAAAAGCAAAACAATTTCTTTTAGTTATCACCCACCTTTCCTCGTGGAATCGGAACACAGAAGGAATCTAATGTATTACTTGCAAGGTTGTCAAGCGATTCAATCAAAAAAGCTTGACAGCCTAAAGACTGGATGTTAAAAGTCTTTCTGAATGAATCGTCATTCAGAAAGGCCCGCATTCATGCCGAAGAGAAAGAATTCCCAAAAATATTACCGGATCATCGAGGCGGCCACCAGGATCTTCGCGGAAAAGGGTTTTTTCCAGGCCAAGGTATCGGATATCGCCCGCGAGGCCGGGGTGGCGGACGGGACCATCTATATTTACTTCGAAAACAAGGACGACATCCTGATCTCCTTGTTCGAGGAACAGATCAAGGTGGTACTCGACAACATGATCCGGGATGTGTCCGGGGAGAAAGGCCCCATAGAGAAACTCCGGCGCTTTGCCCTGACCCACCTGGAGCTCATCGAAAAGAACAAGAGCATGGCGGAGATCATTCATGTGGAACTGCGACAGAGCAGCAAATTCGTAAAGGAGTACAAGAACGAAAATTTCGCCCGCTACCTGGACATCCTGGCGGACATCGTTCGGGAGGGGCAGGAGCAGGGGGTTTTCCGCCGGGACGTGATCCCCGGGGTGGCCAAGCGGGCCATATTCGGAGCCCTGGACGAAATGTCCAGGTTTTGGGTGTTGTCAAGTAAAAGGGAGTATGATATTAAAACCGCTGCTGAACAGATAAGCAGCTATTTTATCGAGGGCATGTCGGAGAAAAGTGCCGAGGGAGGTGCCCTAAAGACAGGCTCATGAGGCCCCTTGAGGGGCCGCGGCGGGCGGGACCTTAACGGGAAGCTGAGGAGGTGTTGTCCGTCGCATAATTTGCAGGGTGAAAGGAGGACAAAGTGAATATTATCGTATTGCTCAAACAGGTCCCGGACACGGAGACCCAGATCAAGATCGCCCCGGACGGGAAATCCATCGTCACCGATGACATCAAATGGATCATGAACCCTTATGATGAATTCGGCGTGGAGGAGGCCCTCCGGATCAAGGAAAAATTCGGCGGCGAGGTTACGGTTGTGGGCCTGGGGCCCAAAAGAGTGACCGAGTCCATCCGTACGGCGCTGGCCATGGGGGCCGACAAAGGCATACTGATCACGGACGACGCCTTGGAAGGCAGCGATTCCCTGGCCGTGGCCAAGGCCATAACGGCAGCCGTCAAAGACCTCGACTATGACCTCATCTTCACCGGTCAGCGCGGCATCGACGACGACATGGGCGTTGTCGGGGCCTCTGTGGCGGAACTGCTGGGAATTCCCAACATCTCCCTGGGGATCAAGGTGGAAATCTCAGAAGATCAAAAAACCGTGACAGTTAATCGCCCCGTGGAGGGCCAGACCCTGGTGATCGAGTCCAGTCTTCCCGCCCTGATCACCGCCCAAAAGGGCCTCAACGAGCCGCGGTATGCGTCCCTGCCGGGTATCATGAAGGCCAAGAGAAAACCCCTGGAAGAGAAAAGCCTGGCGGACCTGGGCCTTGATGCTTCCGAATTCGGCACAGAGGCCAGGAAGGTCAAGATCCTCGAACTCACGCCTCCCCCGGAAAGGGCGGCGGGCAAGATCATCGAGGGGGAAACGCCGCAGGAAAAGGCCGCCGAACTGGCAAGACTTCTTCACGAGGAGGCCAAGGTTCTATAGGCTCGCGCCGGTGCCCCCCGGAGATCCCGGTTGCGCGGCCCTGGCTTATTCTTGGAGCATGCAGTGCAAATATGCAGTTCATTTTAATATAAGGAGTTTCTGAAAATGGCAGAAGGAGTATGGGTAATAGCCGAGGAGAGGGACGGAGAGTTCCGGAAGATCACATATGAAGTCGTGAGCGAAGGTCGTCGGCTGGCCGACGCCCTAGGGCAGAGCGTCACGGCGGTTGTCCTGGGAAACGGAATGAAGGACAAGGCGGCGGATCTGGCCCAGTACGGGGCCGACAAGGTCCTGGTGGCCGATGACGCCCGCCTGAGTCCCTACACCACGGACGCGTATGTGGCAGTGATTTCTCAACTGGTCAAGAACGGAGACCCCGCAGTGCTGCTCATCGGGGGCTCCGTGCAAGGCAAGGACCTGGCTGCCAGGCTCTCGGCCAACCTGGGTGTGGGGATGGCCCAGGACTGCACGGGCTTTGCCGCGGAAGACGGAAACCTCGTAATCATTCGGCCCATATATGCGGGCAAGGCCTACGCCAAGGTCACCTTTGAAAACAGTTGGCCCCAGATGGCCACTTCCAGGCCCAACGTGCTGAGCATCAACGAACCTGATGCGTCACGGTCGGCCGAGGTCGTTGACGCCGAGTTCAGCCTGGATGATGCGGCTCTCAAGACCAAGGTGGTGGATGTTGCCAAGGATGAGAGCGGCAAGATCGATCTCACAGAAGCGGACAAGATCGTCTCCGGGGGGCGCGGCATGAAAGGCCCTGAAAATTACGAAATCCTGGAAAAACTCGCGGATCTCATCGGGGGTACCGTTGGTGCGTCTCGATCCGCGGTGGACGCCGGATGGCGGCCCCACTCGGATCAGGTGGGGCAGACCGGAAAGGTGGTCTCACCCAACCTGTACATCGCATGCGGCATCTCCGGGGCCATTCAGCACCTGGCGGGCATGAGCACCTCCAAGGTCATCGTGGCCATCAACAAGGACCCCGACGCGCCCATCTTCCAGAAGGCCGACTACGGTGTGGTGGCGGATCTGTTTGACGTGGTTCCGGCTCTGACGGAAGAGATCAAGAAATACCTGTAGAAACCGCATCCGGACGAGGAGTGCCTCCGCCGTTTCGGCGGCGGGCGCTCCTCGGGACTACAGCAGATCCAGGAATTCGGCCAGCGTCAAATCCTCCAGTTCCCTTTCCATTATCGAAACCTCGCCCGGTTCATCCCCGATCTTCGCCTTCGCACGGGAACCCAGCAGCTCCGAAAGGCACGCCTCGTCCGGATGGTCCATCCAGCGTATCACCAGTTCCGCCGGCGCCCTTACCTCGTCCAGTTCGCGCCACATGGCCTGGGCGATGGTGGCGGGACTTCCCCCCGCAAGGTGGGCGGCCGTGAAGAAACGGTCCAGGAGAATCGCCCGGGAGGCCTCGGACTCCTTCTCGATGAGCGATTCGAGCTTCCGTGCGTAGGCCTCCAGGTACAGGGGGCCGTCCACTTCCGGCGCTTCTTCAGGCAACATTACTCCGTATTTTTTCCTCAGCTCCGAAAAGGGCATGACGGGCGCAGGCGCCCACGGGACGAAGGTAGGGTTGACGTCCGGCGCGGAGGACTCTTCAGCTCTGGGGAATCTACCGCAGGCCTTTGAAACGATCTCCCGGGTAGCGTTGATCCTTACCCGGTCGCCGGGTCTCAGGGGCCGGAAACGGCCGGCCTCGTCCACGACGCCCAGTTCATGATGCCCGCAGGCCGGGCAGATTCTGGCCGTCACGGTCCCTGAAAACGAGCCATTGGTGTCCGTCTCAGTGCTCATATCGCCTTCTCCATGGATCGAGGGTCAGTCCCGCCTTCAAAGCGGGATGAAGGGCCCTGGAATGAATCTCAAACCGGCCTGTACCATGTCCGGTCCGCGGGTGTCAACGACGGCAATGAGTCCAGCCCGGGCAAGGCGCTTTTCGAGATGGCTTGCCGCAGCGGCGCAACCTGGACAGGGGCGGAGGCTCGTCGGGTATATCGGGACCTCGGGCGTTTTATCCCGCCCCAAGAAAGCTCCCCCCGCTTCAGCCTTGCATAGGGGCGGTTCCGGGCGTGCGGTCCCTTGGCCGGCCCTCAATATTTCGTTGACAAATCGGGGGATTTCAATCATATTACCTGCTTGATCGACCGATGGCGGTGTAGCTCAGTTGGTCAGAGCATGCGGCTCATATCCGCAGAGTCACTGGTTCGAGTCCAGTCACCGCCACCAATTGAATCCCGGTATTGACATTCCCGAAACCGGCCTTATTTTCTGCGAAAATCCTCTCTCCTGGGTGGCGTGTCTCGATTATGCTGAGATGTTTCAGTCATTCAGAACTCACGACGCTGGGCGAGGCGCTAGATATCGCCGAAGACCGGACGGGGAATTTTTACAAGTTGTCCCAGGAGCAGTGGAAGCGCCACCGATACGACGTCAAGACCTTGGCGTCTTTGGGCGAAGAGGAGATCAGTGACCATGCCTTTGCCCTGCTCAACAGGACCACTGAGTCGGCCGATTCGGGGCGGGTCCCGACAAAACGCTGGGATCTTTATTGGATTTGCCTTCAGGACCACCGGATCCTGAACGCCCTCTCTAGGGACCCGAACCTGGACCTGTTGCCGTTGATGGTCTACACCTTCACGCATGAGCTGGTACACATAGTGCGGTTCGGCCGTTTCCAGCAGCGGTTCGAGAGGAAGGACAAAGAGGAGGAGGAAAGCATCGTACACCACAGGACATACGAAATCCTCAAAGGCGTCTCCCTGCCCGCACTGGACTACGTGTTGGATCGATACCGGGAGCACCGGGTGTGCGAGGTGAATTTCTGAGACCAGCGTGGTCGCGGAAAAAGTAAGGATGGAGGTCGAAAAACATGCCGATTTACGAGTTTCAATGTGCCAAGTGTGGTCATCAGATCGAGGTGTGGATGAAGTTTTCCGACAAGCCCCCCGCACGTTGTGAACTGTGCAGCGGAAAAATGAAAAAACTCATCTCCCAGAGCACCTTTCACCTGAAGGGCACAGGCTGGTATGTGACGGATTACGCTTCCAAGTCGGGCGGTTCCGGTTCCAAGGCAGATTCGTCCCGGAAGAGCGAGACCAAGGCGGAGACCAAGACCAAGAGCGAGCCCAAAAAGGAAGCCAAAGGCAAGGACTGAACCGAGAAATAGAGCGAGCCGCCAGAGATTGTCATGAAAAGATGGGACACGGGACGCGTTCAGGACAAGATAGTAAGGCATCTTGAAAGACAGGAGAGGCAACGGGCCTTTCAGCAGGATCGATTTTTCCGGCTGAAACTTCCCGAGATCCACAACAAGCTTACCCAGACGCTTCTCATGGAGGGCATCGTGGAGACGGACGACGCGGCCGGCTTCTCCGAGGCCCTCCTCAAGGGCCTCAAAAAGGCGGTGTCCAGTTCCGAGTTCGATTTCAAGTATTTCATCGCGCCGATCCGCGACCTCGTCCCCCGTCCCAATCCCTATTCCCTGTACGTGACCCAGTATATCATGGAAGTGCTCATCGACGACCCGAGCGTGATCGACATATACGGCACCGACACGGAGATCTACCGTGTGGTCAACGATGTCATCAGCCGGATAAATATCCGTTTCGAGAAGGCCGAGGATGAGATCCTCGCCCAGCTCGCCCGAAACAAGTCCCTCAGACCCGGTTCCAGGCAATATGACATTGCCATGGAACAGCTCTTCCACAAAAAATTCGGGGACCCTCAAAAGGTCTGATCCCGGTCCTTGAGGCACAGGGGCCCCCGGCCAAGCGGTCGGGGGGCACAGCACACGGGGGCCTGATCCTATCGATCTTCATATCTCGTGGGAGGAACCACAGTGACACTTAAGAAAATCTCCTTTCTCTTCCCTGGTCAAGGATCCCAGTTCGTGGGTATGGGACGGGACCTGGCCGAGACGATCCCCGCCGCCCGGGAAATTTTCTCGCAGGCGGACGAGGTTTGCTCCAGGCCGGTATCCAGACTCTGTTTCGAGGGACCCATGGAGGAATTGACCCGCACCGAAAACCTTCAGCCCGCGATCACGGCCGTAAACCTGGCCTGCCTGGAGGCGCTGCGTGAGGCCGGAATCAGGGCGGATGTCTCCGCCGGCCACAGCCTGGGCGAATACGCGGCGCTGGTTTCGGGCGGCGTGGTGTCGGCCCGGGACGCCCTGAGGCTCGTGCGGAAGCGGGGAGAGGTCATGGACCGCGAGGCGCAGGCCCACCCGGGGAGCATGGCCGCGGTGATGGGCCTGGACCTCGAGACGGTGAAAGAGATCGTTTCCGAGGCCTCGGACGCCGGTGTCGTTGCCGTGGCAAACCACAACACCCCGCGGCAGATCGTCATCACGGGGGAGAGGGGGGCCGTCTCAAAGGCCGCGAACCTGGTAAGGGAGCGAAAAGGCAAGGCGATTCCCCTCAAGGTGAGTGGGGCGTGGCACTGCAGCCTGATGGCCGAAGGTGTCTCGGAGCTTCGGGAATTCATGGAACAGATCCCCTTCGAGGTTCCGAAGACCCCGATCCTGTTCAATGCCACGGCACGAGAGGAAAGCGATCCGGCGGCCATCCGGGACATCATGGCCAGGCAACTCACGGGTCCGGTGTACTGGTACGGCATCATCGAGCGTATGCTGGAAGAGGGAGTGGATGTTTTCGTGGAGGTGGGGCCCAAGAAGGTCCTGACCGGCCTTCTGAAGAAGATCCTTCCTTCGGATTCTCCGGCCAGGGTCTACAACGTGGAGGGGAAGGAAAGCCTGGAGCGGGTCGTTCAGGCGCTGGGCTGAGAACCGGGACCCGGACCGGTCATTTCCTCCGCGCCCGGATACCGCCTGCCTTGCCACGTATCCCGTTCCGCCAGACGTCTGCGGATCGCCTCCAGGTTGGCCCCCTTGTCCAGGGCCCAGGCGGGGGCCAGTAGCTCCCCGGGCCCAGGATCGCCCGTTAGTCTCTGGATCACCAACCGGGGAGGCAGGCGTTCCAGAAAATCGGCCACTAGGTCCGCGTACTCTTCCCGTTCCAGGCATCTGAACTCACCCCGCCGATACATGTGGGCCAGGGGCGTGTCCCGGACCACGTAGAGCAGGTGGATCTTAACACCCTGGACCGGAAGGGCCGCGAGGTAGCGCGCGGTTCGGCGCATCATTTCGCGTGTCTCACCCGGCAGTCCCAGGATTACATGGGCGCACACCTGAATCCCGTGGCCGTGGGCCGCCAAGACCGCCCTCTCGAAGCAGGCCGCGTCATGGCCACGGTTGATCCGGCGCAGGGTCTCATCATGGGCCGATTGAAGACCCATCTCGAGCCATGTCAGGGCGCGCCCCTTATAGGAGGCCAGGAGGTCCAGTACCGCCTCGTTGATGCAGTCGGGCCTCGTGGCCACGGAAAGACCCACCATGCCGGGAGGGGCCAGGGCAGTGTCGTAAAGCCTTTTCAACTGTTCCGGGGGGGCATAGGTATTGGAAAAGGACTGAAAATAGGCGATGAACTTCCTGGCGCCGTATCGTTTTTCGAGGAAGTTTCGAGCTGATTCTATCTGCTCTTCAATGGAAGTCCTGCCGGCGGCAAAGGCCCCGGTCCCTGAGCCTCTGCCGTTACAAAAGAAACAGCCTTCCCTGGAGATGGTGCCGTCCCTGTTGGGGCAGCTCAGCCCCGCGTCAAGGGAGATTTTCTGGACCCGCTCCCCAAAGATCCCGCGCAGATAGCTGTTGTAATCCCGATACCTTTTCACCTCTGGCCGGTTTCGCATCCGCGGAGAGGGCCCCGGGCGGTGTCTCCCGCACTACCTGAGACGGACCACGAGCATGTTGGCGGACTGCCGTTTCACCGTGAAGCGCCTTCCGTCCAAATTCAGGTTCACCAGATCATTGGCGAGGAAGCGGAGTTTTCCCTTCAACTGCACGTCCAGTTCGGCCCGGGAACCGTCGAAGGATCTCTGGTTTACACGCTGAACGCCGCGGGTTTCCTCTGACAGGATGCTCTTGAGGCGGTTTAACTGGCCATAGGAACTGAGGCCTTCCACCACCAGCACGAAATCGGCGCTGCCGCCCAGTTCCTTCTGCCACCAGGCCACGGCCTTTTCGGTCAGTTTTTCCGCGAGCTTCTGCGCTGCCCGCTGTAGGGGTTCTTCGTAAGCGTCACGGCCGCCCGCCAGTTTGTTCTCCTCACTGGCCGATGCCATCACGTCGCCCGTGTCGCTCTTGATGACTCTGGCCGAGACCACGGCCCGGTTCGTGAACATCTCCACGTCCCCCACCCTGAAGGGGTGACTCGAAGTGCTGACCGTGCCGAGGATCAGTATCTCGGCCCCGTATCGGCGTCCCATCTTGCGGGCGAGAGACTTATCGTTGCCCAACTCGCGAAGCTGGCCCGTACCCGTCAGGCGCCTGACCCTGGCCGAGTCCACCACCTTGAACCCTTTGGAAAGGAAGTAGTCCACCATGGCCCCTTCGGCCACAAAGGCCTCCCTGGACTCTCCAATGAATATGACCATGAGTCTCGGGTTGGACTTTTCCGCGAGCACCGCCTTGAGTACCGTGTCCAGGTCCTCCTTCAGCTTGGCGGTGCCCACGTCCGCTTCAATGGTGACCAGGTACTCGTCTCCCTTGCGTTTTTCGTCGAGGATTCTATAGCCGTTGATGTAGCCTGAAAACCGGGAAAAAATCCTGTCATAGACCACCGCATAATTCTGCACCAGGGTCTCGTTCTGGATGAAGATGCGGGTGGACTGCTCCACCGCGAGCCGCTTGGCATTGTCTATGGCCCGATCCCGCGCGATTCCCACGAGGTTCTTATGAATGGCGGCCGTGCCCACCGCCTTGACCCGGGTCTGGGCCGGGGCCTTGAGGGGAAAGGCCGCGGCAAGCGCCACTACCGCAAGAAAGACTAATCTTTTCATGGCAAAGTATTGATCCTCAATTTTGGTTGGTGTGCGGTTGGGTACAAAGCCTAGAATACGCCTCAGAATAGGAAAAAAACAGTGATAAAGTCAACTCAGAAAGACTCCTGAGAGGAGTTCCAGGGAAAATCGGGCCTGCCGGGAAGGGATCCCGACCCGAAGCACCTGCCCTCATTCTCTGCCGCCGGTATCTGCTTCCTGCTCCCGCAGCAGGTTCATCCGGTAGTAGAGGCCCCGGCGCTCCATGAGTTCCTCATGGGTGCCCTGCTCCAGAACTCGGCCGCGGTGCAGGAAGATGATTAGGTCCGCCTCGCGGATCGTGGAAAGCCGGTGCGCCACTACCAGTGTGGTCCTGCTTGAGGTGATGCGGGATCAGGCAATGGATGAGGCCCTCCGGAACGTCCAGCCTCTTCACGCAGAACTCCTCACGCGCGAAAGCCGAAAAACCACCCCGACCCTCGTAGGGCCGGTCTCCCTTCTGGATACCACATCCCTCTCCGCGCGGGCAACGGCCAAAGATCTCTCCAGGCGTTTTGCCTTGGAGAGGGCCTGGGCTTTCTGCTATTATCCAAATTTTCGTAGAGGAAAGTCACGCCGACGGGGGAAGAGGAATGGAACAGACGGTGAAGATCATCCTTGACGGAAGGACCTATGAGTTTCCCATCATTGAGGGGACCGAAGGGGAACGCGCCATTGACATCAGGAATCTCCGCAAGGAGACAGGGCTCATCACCCTTGATCCCAGCTACCCCAACACGGGAAGCTGCAAGAGCAGTATCACCTTCATGGACGGAGAGCGAGGCATCCTGCGGTATCGTGGTATCCCTATCGAGCAGTTGGCCGAGCAGAGTAGTTTCACGGAGACCGCCTACCTCTTGATCAACGGCGAGCTTCCAACCAGGCAGGAATTGAACCGCTTTTCGGTCATGTTGAACGACCACTCCCTGGTCCATGAGGACATGCGACACTTTTTCGAGAATTTCCCCAGGCGCGCCCACCCGATGGGCATCCTTTCCTCCATGGTGAACGCCCTGCGGGCCTTTTATCCGGAACTCCAGGAGCGGACCGAAGAAGAGGAGATCGATATCACTTTCACCAGGCTCCTGTCCAAGGTCAGGACCATGGCGGCCATGTCCTACAAGATATCACTGGGTCACAGGGTGGTCTACCCGCGCTATGACCTGACCTACTGCGCCAATTTTCTCAACATGATGTTCGACTCCCCGGTCAGGCCATATGTCATCGACCCGGACTTGGTCCAGGCCCTCAATGTGTTCTGGATCCTTCATGCGGACCATGAACAAAATTGCTCCACCGCCGCCGTGCGCCTTGTGGGAAGCGCGCGGGTGAACCTGTATGCGGCGATTTCCGCGGGCATTTGTGCCCTGTGGGGGCCGCTGCACGGCGGAGCGAACCAGGCCGTGGTGGAGATGCTCATGGAAATCCAGGCCGCGGGCGGGGAACTGGAGCCTTTCCTGGCGCGCGCCAAGGATCGGGACGATCCCTTCAGGCTCATGGGGTTCGGCCACCGGGTATACAAGACCTACGATCCGCGGGCCAAGATCATGAAACGGACCGCCCACCGGGTGCTCGCCAAGCAGAAACGGAGGGATCCCCTGCTGGAGATCGCGCTGCGGCTGGAGGAGGTGGCCCTGACCGATCCTTACTTCGTGGAGCACAACCTTTACCCCAACGTGGATTTCTACAGCGGCATCGTCCTGCGGGCAATGGGCATCCCCCTGAATATGTTTCCGGTGATGTTCGCCATCGGCCGTTTGCCCGGCTGGATCAGCCAGTGGAAGGAGAGCGTGGACGACCCGGGCTGGAGGGTCCACCGGCCCAGGCAGATATACGTGGGTCAAGGGAAACGGGACTACGTGCCCCTGGAGCAACGCGGATGAAATTCCCCATGTAAAGAAGGAAAACGTGATTCTCGGGAAAGGAGGAGGGAGCGGCGTGAATCTCGAACTCTTCGAACGGATGGAGGCCCCCCAACTTCGGAGCTACATCGCATTCCTGCTGTGGCACTATCGCGTGGTGGATGCCTTCTGGTTCATCAAGACGGCTGAACGATTCGATCTTGGAACCGCCGAGGAACTCAATGAACAGGTATGGTCCCGGGTGGCCGGAATGGCGGCCAGGGATCTCCTGGAGAGGTTCCCTCCCAAGAGGCGGGGCCTCGAGGGTTTCGTGGAGACCATGCGGTATTTTCCCTGGTGTATCCTGGTGGATTACCGCTTCCAGTGGAAGGACGGAGAGGTGATCCTGGAAGTACCTTCCTGTCCGGCCCAGGAGGCTCGCCTTCGGCGGGGGCAGGGAGAGTACGTGTGCAAGGAGATGCACCGGGGTGAATTCGAGGACTTCGCCCGGGAGGTGGACCCCGGCATCCGGGTGGTGTGCGATTTTGCACCCCCGGACCCGCATCCCGACGAGATGTTCTGCCGATGGCGGTTCCGGATGGAGGATGGAAAAAACGGCACATAAGGTTTTCGGGCGTTTAAGAGGTAGGCCCAGCCGCGCGTGGGGGGAAAGAATACCTGCAAGCCTGTGGCATGCTCTACGGAGGAACCCTTATGGCTCAGGATGAAAAGCAGGAACCGGACAGGCTCAAGCGGGAGTTGTTCAGCCTGGAAAGGACCCGACAGGAGGAACGGGAATGTCTCGTTTCTCTGCTAAGCGCCCTCGGGCTGGTTGCTCGAAAGCATGAGGCAATGGCTGAAAGCGTCACCGCCATCAGCCGAATGGTGAAAACGGATGGCGACCTGCCAATAGACGCCCTGGAGGAGCAACTCCGTGTCCTGAAGGACGCGCTTCTGGCCGAGGAAAAGGATGCCGCCCGGGAAAAGTCAACAGCCGAAGGGGCGGCCGAATTGCGCCATCGACTGCTGGAGGCGTGTCGCGATCTGCGAAAGGTGATGGCGACCATTCTGGAAGACTTTTATCCTCTGCCACGGGAATTGGCGGCCCGGGCCGAGTCGATCCGCATCAAGTGTCCGGAGGATGTCCCCAGGGAGGAATTCGCCAAGGCTACGGAAAGGCTTCTGGATTTCGTGGAAACCTTGAAGGAGCGGATTCAGGGGGATCTCCGTTATGTCCACGAGGCCTTTTTTTCTCTCCTGGAGCACGTCAAGGAGATGGAGAAGACCCTTGCCCGAGAGTTTGCGGGGGAGGAACACCTCAAGCGGATCGCGTACTTCGAGATGGATGTGAACCGCGACATAGGCGCCATCATGGAGTCCTTCGACGTCTATACCACCATCGCGGGGATCAAGGAGGCCGTCATCCGGAAGCTGGAAAACATAAAGGCCGCGGTGTTCAAGCGGAAGAAGGAGGAGACCCGGCGGGCGGAGAGGGCGCGGGCCAGCATCCAAAAACTCCGGGAGCGGATCGCGCGCGCGGAAAAGGAGGCGCGCCGCATGTCCGAGACCGCGGAACGGCACAAGACGGCCGCCATGAAGGACAACCTGACGGGTCTTTACAACCGAAAGGCCCTGGATGAGCGACTCCGTGACGGGCTGGAACGGTTCGCCGGGCAGGGACCCTCGTTCTGTTTCATGCTGTTCGACGTGGACCGGTTCAAGGGGATAAACGACACCTTCGGTCATGTGGCCGGGGACACGGTGCTGAAAAAGGTGGCCGAGGCCCTTGTGGAGACGTTTCGGGAAAACGACTTCATCGCGCGGTACGGCGGGGATGAATTCGCCGTGGTGGTGGACGGGGTGGACGAAGAGATGGCCCGGCGCAGGATCGGAGATTTCAATCGGAATCTAAAAAAGCGCCGGTTCGTTTCCAGAACCAAGGGTGAAATCTCCGTCACCGCGAGCGCTGGGCATGCGGTATGCCGGCCGGGAGATCGAGTCGAGGATCTCGTCGAACGCGCAGACCAGGCCATGTATGCCATGAAAAAGAAGGCAAGATGACCGCCCCGACCCCAGCCAGGGACCCGTCCCCCGTTACGACTTCCCAGGCCTTTCTCAACCATGCAGCTATCTCGCCGCTTCCCCGTGCCGTTGCCCGCGCCGTCAGGGAATTCACGAGCGAGGTCAGCCGCAGGGGGATGGATCGATACGACGTGTGGATGGCGCGGGTGGAGGAAACAGCGGCCGTCTTCTGCACCCTATGGGTCCCGGAGCATTTGCAGTGGCAGGAAGGCGCGGGCAACGGGTGGCGGTCCATGATTTCGTGTTGGGGATCCGGGACGGTTCCCTGGAGATGAGCCCACGGATTTACGAGGTTTGCGCGGCGAGGGGGAGGAGACCTTCCCGGAGCTGGTGACCGCTTGCGACGCCGGTGGGGACGGTGCCGGCGTGGCGGGGGTGACATATCGCGGGGAGCAGGGCGGGGAAGGAATCATGTCCCCCCCTTTCGGGTGGAACGGAAGGGTGCTTTGTGGTGGAAAATCCGGGACCACCGCAACCACTTTGAGTCGATTCGGACCTGTTTCATCAAGGCCTGCCGGTGAGCAGGCGTTGGGCCAGGGCCCTGACGGCCCGGGAGGCCTTTCCCTCCGGTGATTCCAGGAGAAAGGGGGCCTGTTTTCGCACCGCCGCGGGGACCGCCGGGTCCCGGGGGATGAATCCCAGGTAATTCAGCTCCAGTCCCAGGAACTGTTGGGCGGCCCTTGCCAGGGTCTCGAAGACCCTTGCCGCCTCCTCATCTCCGGCCGCCAGGTTGAGGACCACCCGGAAGTCTTTTCTTTCGTGATGCCTGTTGAGTACCTTGATCAGGGCGTAGGCGTCCGTGAGAGAGGCGGGGTCCGGGGTCAGGACCACCAGGTTTTGCCGGGCGAAGGTGTTGAACCAGACCACCGAGGAGCCGATCCCGGCAGCCGTGTCCAGGATCACGCAGTCGAAGTGGCGTGAGAGCTCCAGGATGAATTCCCCCAGCTTCGTCTGTTGTTCAGGCTCCAGCGCCGCCATTTCAGGGACGCCGGAGCTGGCCGGCAGAATGGCCAGGTTTTCCGCGGGGTACACGACCGAATCCAGCGGTTCCGCGGCCTCTTCCAGGACGTCCCGGATGGTCCTTTCCACCGAGAGTCCAAGCAGGACGTCCACGTTGGCAAGACCCAGGTCCCCGTCCACCAGGAGGACACGTGTGCCGTTTCCGCACAGGGCATAGGCCAGGTTAACGGCGATGTTGGTTTTTCCCACGCCTCCTTTTCCGCTGGAAACGGCAATAATGGGGGGCTCCTGGTCCATGATTTCTCCCCGCGACCCTCCTATTCCTCCATGTCCTCGGCACCCCAGAGAGCGCGACGTTCCTCGCCGGTGACTTCCGTGGGCATGTCCTTTGCCCGATCCGGATCATAGATGACGCGGTTGCGTCCTTTTGCCTTGGCTTCCAGCAGGAGGCGATCAGTTCGCTCCAGAAAATCCTCCACGTTGAGGTCCGTCCGCCCCCGGTAGACATCCACGCCGAAACTTGCCGTCAGTCGTATTCGCTGTCCATTCAGGTTCGGACGGCGTGCTTCCAGGGATGATCGCAGCCGCTCGGCCGCCGAGATCGCCTGGGCAAGACGCGTTCCGGGCAAAATCACCGCGAATTCCTCCCCCCCGTACCGGCACGCGATGTCGATCTTACGCAGGTTTTCCCGCCACAGAGTACAAGTGAATCGCAGGGCCCGGTTGCCGACCTCGTGCCCGTAAAGGTCGTTGATCCGCTTGAAGCGGTCCAGGTCGATCATGATGAGGCTGGTGGAGCGCCCGGTTCTCCGGGTGCGCTCCATTTCCACGGCCAGGGCCTCCCGGAAGTACCGCAGGTTGTAATATCCCGTCAGGGCGTCCGTGCGCACCAGTTCCTGAAGGCGGTCGATTTCCTCCCGGAGCCGACGTAATTCCCGGTCCACCGGGCAGTCCTGGACGTTGAGGGGGCAGCCTTTTGCGGGTTCGGAGGTGTAGGCCAAGGTCCAAATCCTCGGAAAGGCCTGCGCCTGGGGGTTCAGACGGATTTGCGGCCTTCGGTTCATAGGAGGTTAGCAAAGATAAGGTGTTCGTTCAACCGCATATTTCGCGGAGACCCTACGTCACGAAGTGCAGGCCCGTAAATCCGATCCAGTGATGCGTGTGCCTGATCCCTGGAAAGATGAGGGTTTGCAGGGGATCCAACTTTTTGCTATCCTTAGCATGCTTGACCCTCCTCCAAGATACATTGGGTTGGTCCCGGGGCCTTTCCGGGGTGCCCCGGGGGTGGGGGGCGGAAGACCGATGAAAGTGTAGGGGTGCTCATGAAGATCAAATTGAATGCATACAAGTTTGCCGGGACCCTCAAACGGGAATTCTCCTCCATGGAGGAAGCCCAGGGAATCGCCCGGCTCATGTCTGAAAAATACCCTGACATGGTGTTCCAGCCGCACATCGAACTGACGGACAGTTCCGTGATCGATCTCACCGACATGGAAGAGGACGACACGGAGGAGTTGGTCTGGGACGAGTTGGAAAAGACGGTCGCGGATCTTAAGGATCTCGAGCAGACCTGAAGGCCGGGGCCCTGCAAGCGGAGGGGCAGGGAAACGCTGAGGGTCCCGATGGAGAGGAGATTATGGCCTACGATACCATCGTGCTGGAAAAGAGTGCTCCCGTTGCAACCCTTACTTTGAATCGCCCGGAAAAACTCAATGCCGTGAGCTATGAACTCCTCAGGGAAACGGCCGCCGCCATTGATGAACTGAACGAGGAGGCGGCGGTCCGTGTGGTGGTGATCCGAGGCGCGGGCAGGGCCTTTTCCTCGGGCACGGACCTCCAGTCGCTGGGGAGCGGGAAGATCGACCGCTCCCGTCCGGGTTACCGCTATCACCTGACGCGACTTCAGGAGACCTTCAGCAGGATCGAGCGGCTGGAAAAGCCGGTCATCGCCCAGGTGCACGGCTACGCGCTTGGCGCGGCCATGGAACTGATGCTGGCGTGCGATTTTCGTATCGTTGCCGCTGATGCGGTCATGGGGCTGCCCGAGGTCCTCTACGGCATAGTTCCGGACCTTGGGGGGTGCCAGAGGCTCGTACGGGCGGTGGGCCTGCCCAAGGCCAAGGAACTTGTGATGACGGGAAGGCGGCTGAAAGGCGATGAGGCGGAACGAATCGGGCTCGTGCACAGGGCCGTTCCGCCCGAAGACCTGGAGGGAGAGGTCCGGGCCTGGTGCGAGGAATTCCTGAGGTTGCCGCCCCTGGCCGTTGGGCTTGCAAAGCGGGTGGTGGACAAGAGCCTGGACACGGACATGATGACATCCCTCGACAGTAATGCCCAGGTCCAGAGCATGCTGCTTTGCACCGAGGACTTCCGGGAAGCCATAGGGGCCAAGCTGGAAAAGCGCCCCCCTGTCTTCAAAGGCAGATAGGGTTTGGGCGTGGGCTCTTGAGGGACTTTTGCCTGAAAGGCATGTTGAATGCTAAGTTGAGATGGTACCGGGGTTATGGGCTTGCCTGGAAATGGGCGTATCTTATCGACAAACCATCACCTGAGAAAATTCTAACGGACCATCCATTTTGATTTATCCGCTCTACACGGAGGGGAAGACGCCTGCGGATGCCACGGCGATGTCTTTTTACCTCCGCCACTCGCTCCCGAGAGCCCTGCGCTGCATGTGGATCGCGGGATCAATGTGCCGGATCAAAGGCCCCCCCGGGAGCCTCAAGCATCACGTGAGGCAGGAAGAATCGGGCGGGATGCTGGAGGAGGCCGTGAACAGGGAAGCGTGGGGGGATCTGAAAATAGGCCGGTATCCGTCCGAGTGAGAGGTCTTTTACCGGATCGATGGGTTGTGGATTCAGGGGGCACAGATCATCGTCGGTCTTCAACAGATGGTGCCGCCGTCTTTCAATCGCTCCGTTCCCCACGGATGAAGGCCTCCGTGCGCGCGTGGGCCTCGGCATCGGTCCATTGCCGCGGGGGATGCTTCATGAAATAGGCGGAAGGTGAGTAAAGAACACCGCCCTTTCCCCTCTCAAGGGCCAGCTTGCAGCAACGAATTGCATCGATCACCACGCCGCCCGAGTTGGGAGAATCCTCCACGGAGAGCCGGAGTTCGAGGTTCATGGGCACGTCACCGAACAGCCTCCCTTCCATCCGGATAAAGCAGATCTTGTTGTCCTTCTGCCACGCCACCCAGTCGCTGGGACCGATGTGGATGTTTTCCGCGTCAAGACGGTCCTCACCCAACTGGGACTGGACCGATTCCGTCTTTGACCTTTTCTTGGACTTGAGCCGGGACCGGTCCAGCATGTTGAGGAAGTCCGTGTTGCCGCCCGTGTTAAGCTGGTAAGTCCGCTTGAGCCGAACCCCTCTTTCTTTGAAGAGGTTCGTCAGAACACGGTGGACGATGGTGGCCCCCAACTGGCTCTTGATGTCGTCGCCTATGATGGGAAGACCACGTTGTTCGAAGCGCCCGGCCCAGGCCGGGTCGCTGGCGATGAAGACAGGCATGCAGTTTACGAACCCAAGCCCCGCCTCCAGGGCACACTCGGCGTAGAATCGCGCCGCCTGCTCGGAGCCCACGGGTAGGTAGTTGAGCAGGATCTCGGCCCCCGACTCCTGGAGGACCGCCACCACCTCTTCGCGGTCGGGTTGCGGCGCGCTCGCAGGGACGAATGTGTATTTTTCATCGTAGTTTTTCATGTGCGGCGCCAGGCCGTCCAGCACCCGGCCCATCCTGACCTTCACGCCCTTGGGCGGCAGTTGGGGATAGATGGGCCTGGTACAGTTGGGCGGCGCGAAGGCGGCCTCGGCCAGATCCTTTCCCACCTTCCTTTCGTCGATGTCAAAGGCCGCGACCACCTCGATATCCCCCGGACGATACCCCCCGATATCCCAGTGCATGAACCCGATGGCGTCTAGTTCCGTTTTGTGCCGGTAATATTCGATCCCCTGGATCAGTGCGCTTGCGCAATTGCCCATCCCGACGATGCCGATGTTGATTGTGTCCATTCCCGGTTTTTCTCCTTGCAGGTTCCGCTTACTGACCGCTTTGCGCGGTCTCCGTGGTCGATATGGTGACAAACGCCGCGTAACGACCGTCCAGGTCCTCCAGGGAAACCCATGCGTATTCCTCCCGGAATTCTTCCCAGACGGCACCGAGTGATTCGCGGAGGACCTTTCCCGTGCCGGGGTCCACGCCGTCGGCATGGCGCATGAAGTCTTCCGCGAACCGGCGGTCGAAGCCCTCCATCCGATACGGCGGTTTCACATCAGCCGCCCGGAGCTTTCGGAAGAGTTCCCGTGTCCGCTCCAGCGAAATGCCTTCAAACGAGGGGGGTATGCCCAGAAAGAGCCTCGACCAGAGGTTGAAAAGCATCTGCCGGTACGTGACCTCGCCGGGCCCCGGCACCTCGTGGGGCAGGGCGTAGAGGCCTACCAGGCGCTCCAAAAGCCCGTCCAGGACCATCACCTTTCTCAAAACGTCCACGCTGGAGGCAAGCTCCGTCATCCGCTCGAAGTCCTTTCCCTTCTCCGCCGGGGTGGATGGGGACCGGTATAAGGGGCGCTTTGACAGGAGTGCCTGGAGCGTTCCACCCCATCCCTCGCCCCAGAAATCGACCCCGAAGCCCACAGACCTGAACCAGCTCCCGTTCAGCCAGCGCTCCGCCTCCCATTTTACTTTGAGCGCCAGGGTTTGGCCGGCCCGGAAGAGGTCCACGAGGCTGTTGGCCCGCACATAGGCCTCCGCCACGGCCGGATCCTGGTCGCTGAGCCTCTCGAGAGCCAGGTTCAGAAAGGCTGCGGCCCTCGTGCAGGCCCGCGCAATGCTTTCCCAATCAGGGGCCGTAAGCCCCTCCGCAGACAAGATCTGGTTGCAGAGACCCGCGAATTCAAGACGCAACCGGTCCTGGAACTCGGGATCCCCTTCGCTGTCAAAAACCCGCGCCACTAGCCCCCGCCCGCTGGAAAGGGCCATGGGCAGGACCGGGACGGCATCAACATGCCGGGGTGCCACCCCCGGCCCTCCGGCGCTCCCGCGCCCGGGGGGCGCGAGTCTTTCGGGCTCCAGCGGCGCATAGACAGCCTGGGCTTCCTCAAACGGCAAGAATCCGTGTTCGGCGAGCCGGACGTTCCGAACCCGGTACATCTGCTCCTCCAGTTCCGCCGGCAGGACAGCACCGAGCCCCAGTAGCATGGCCTCGTAAGCCATCA
Organism: Deltaproteobacteria bacterium; assembly: GCA_019307945.1. Lineage (GTDB taxonomy): Bacteria > Desulfobacterota > DSM-4660 > Desulfatiglandales > Desulfatiglandaceae > B17-G16. The sequence goes on from JAFDIS010000011.1 coordinate 55,373, forward strand.
GGTTTTCATCGGCCATGGCCCGAAGGATATTTTCCACCTCTTCCCGCTTCCCGGCATCCCGCGCCCTGACGTGCACCACGCCGTCCACGCTGAAACACCCCGGGGGCAGGTCGTAGACGTCGTCTTCTTCTTCCGTGACGATCACTTCAAGCACCCTGGAAAAATGCTGGTAGGCCAGGGCGCTTCCCTGTTCCAACAACCAGCGGGCGAGCCTCTTCGGATCAGCCGCGAAGAGCCGTTCCAGCCATTTGGACACAGCCGTCTCCTGCGGTCTGCTTCCTTCCCAGATCTCCAGGTCCAGCAGGTACTGTCGCTGCTCGTCCGATGCGAACCGCAGGAGCACGGGGGCTTCGGCCTCACCCAGTTTCTTGACCAGCCAGTAGAAATCCCCGGGTGCCATCTGCCGGACCAGGGTCTCCGGGTGGCCCGCCTCCAGGATGCGGTCCAGGATCTTGCGGCCGGAAAGGACCGCCAGGGACCGAAGGGGAACCCCTTCCCCCCTCAGGGCGAGGGCGGTTTCCTTCTTCCCCGCTTTGACATGATCTTCTTTAGTCGCCATGCCCATGGATTCATTGCCTCCAGCCGCAACACACACCCGGCTATGGTTCCCTGCCCCGCGCCCGGGCGATGAGGGTTTCATTTAGTCTGCGTAACCCCGCAAGTCAAGCCGGACTGCCCCCTGCAAAAGGGCCTACCGCCTTGTGGGTTTGATATACCCCCACTCCACCAGTCGGCCGTAAGCGTAGCGGGCCTGCTTACTCTGCCGGTCATAATCCAGGTACCGGGAATAGGCCCGGGCGGCTTCCTTTTTACGCCCCATGCCCTCCAGGGAAAGCCCTTTCAAGAAGATGGTATTGGGATTTCCCGGGAGGAGTTTTTCGTACTCCTGAAAGGCCTCGTAGGCTTTTGTAAATTTCTTGCCGCGGATCATGGCGATCCCTTCCACGTGAAGCGCCTGGGGCTCTTCGGGATCCACGGCCCGGGCCTCCGCGGCGAATCGCTCCGCCTCGGGGTATTGCTTGAGAACCAACCGGCACTTGGCCATCATGAGAAGGCCCGCGTAATCGGAAGGGGCCTCGCGGAGGGCCTTTTTGAGTGCGTCCTCAGCCTCCTGGAATTTGCGGCGCCCCATGAGTCGCTCAGCCTTCTGCATCTGTTCAATGGCTCCCCGCAGTTTTCTGAGCCCCGCCGTGTGATCCATGTAACGCTCGCGATACAGGGGAAGACCCAATGAGGATCGGTACCGGGTCTCGCTCCGTTCCACCGCGGTCCGGTAGCGCTCGTCGCTCATGGGGTGCGTGGCGAACATCATCTCTATGGCGTCGGGCTTGTGCTTGGAGAGGCTGCGCAGCACCTCCATGAGTCCCACCATGCCTCGGGGGGAATACCCCGCTCTCACCATGTACTCCATTCCGAGGGCGTCGGCCTGTCGTTCGTCCTGGCGGCTGTATCGGGCCAGCAGCAGCCCCGCGCCGATGCCCCCCAGGCCCGCGGCCAAAGGCGCCAGTTTGCCGGCCCCCACCCGCACAACGCCCATGACGCCCGCCATGGCCAGGGAGGTCAGCATCCCCTTGGACATTCGGGACGCCGTATGCCGTGCGTTCACGTGCCCTATCTCGTGCCCCAGCAAGGCCGCCAGTTGCGCCTCGTTGCCCAGGGCCAGCAGGATACCGCGGGTGGCCGCGATGCTGCCCCCGGGAAACGCGTAAGCGTTCACATAGGTGGCCCTCACCACCTTGAATGAGTAGGGCATTTGGGGCCTGTGACTCCTCGAGGCCAGGGCCTTGCCGGTGCGATTCAGATAGTCGTTCAGGGCCCGATCCGATACCGGCCCGTAATCGGCCGAAAACTGGTGCGGCGAGCTCTTCCGGTCCAGTTCCAGTTCCTGGGCCTCTGAGACGAGCATCACCTGCCTTTCGCCGGTCACGGGATTGACCGCACACCCCGCGGCAAATCCCGCCAGGGACAACCCGGAAACCGCCAGAAAGCGCCTTCTAGTCATGCTCCCGGCCCGGGAGGGATTGTGGATCACCACCCCCATGCGCTCCCCCTTTCTCGCCACTTCCTTTTGCGGATGCGTCCCAAAACACACTGAAGGACCAAAGGTGTCTTCCGCGCACCCATTCTGACCCATTTGGCGCCTCCTGTAAAGGACCGCATGGCTCCCGACTCCCCGCAGCAGGTCATCGGCAAGTTGTTCAAGACCCCGGCCGGCGAAGCTCAAGCATGGCAAACATGGCAGAGGAAGATGGCCGGGTCACGCAACAATGGGACCCCTCGGACAAGCCCGTGGCATTACTCGGGTGAAGATGCATCAACCGGGGCGGTAGGTTTTCAACCGCGTGCCGGGGCACGGAAACGGATTTTCCTTGTAAGGAGGGCACGGGACTCCTTATAACTGGAATCGGTCCATGGATCCGCTTTCATCCGTCCCGGGGGGGATTTTCGATTCAGAAGACGCCAAGCACCGCCGAAAGGAGGGTAACGCCATGGGAGAGAAGACCGAGAAAAACCTGGCCATCGCATTCGCGGCAGAGTCCAAGGCGGCCGCCCGCAACCTGGCCTTCGGCCAGAAGGCACAGCACGACGGCTACGAGCAGATCGCCAGGCTTTTTCGGGCCGTAGCCGACGCCGAATCAGTCCACGCTCAGCGTTACTTGAGGCTCATGCGCGGCAAGATCGGTTCCACGGAGGAGAACCTCGAAACGGCCTTCCACAACGAAATCAGGGCGAACGTGGACGAATATCCCAATCTGATCAAGGAGGCCACGGAGGAGGGAGTGAGCGCGGTGGAAAAGGCCTTTTCCCAATCCCGGGACGTGGAAAGCAGGCACGCCGAACTCTACAAGAAGGCAATGAACGACATGCTTGCCGAACGAGAAACCATCTACCACGTTTGCCAGGTCTGCGGCTACATCGCCGAAGACGAGGCCCCGGAAAATTGTCCCATCTGCGGCGCCGTGAAAGGAAAGTTCAACCCAAATTGAGGAGCGCCGGTGAAAACCGGCAGGAGGTCGCTGCTGTCCAGTTAACAACCACCCCTTTTAGGGGTGGTTGTTAACTGAGAAAAAACCAATCTTCCTGAATACATGGGCCATCACCTCCCGGTGTTTTTCGGGAAATTATGGCCAAAAATGCATTTTCAAGTCGATGACAAATTTTATCTCTATTTTATACAGCTATTTTAATAGGTTATCTCATCAACGTCAGTTCTTAATTGGACAGTAAAAAGAAAGTATATCATTTTTTTGGTGTTTTAGGCAAGCAAAATCGCGCGCCTTTTCCAATTAAATCAAAAAGTTATCCTGTTTTTCAGGGTCGTACATAAGATATCAGGAGAGAAGAGAAAATCTGATGGAGCAATTGAAGCTTGATTTGTAGGTGCGGTGCGGATGGTGCAACTCCTCAAGGCTGGCCCCCTTCAGGGGGCAAGGCCTCGGCCCCCCTATGGGGGGCCCAACAAATCCGCGTCCTTTGGGCGCGGATTCTTTCAAAACGGTGAAACTTCAGCTCCAAGGTTTCGTTGCCCGATATTCTACTTGTTTGCTTTACGGTATCCCAGGGCATCCATGGCGATGATCATCTTTTGAACATTGGCCGATCCCTCGAGAATCTGGTAAAGCTTCGCATCCCGCAGAAGCCTCTCCACCGGATACTCACTGGAGTATCCATAGGCTCCCAGGATCCGGAGCGCCCCATCCGCCACCCGGGAAGCCACATCCGCTGCGTAATACTTGGCCATGCAGGTTTCCAGTGTGTTGCCTACCATTCCCTCGTCCTTTTGCATGGCGCACTTGTAGGTCAGGAGCCGGGCCGCCTCGGTCTCCACAATCATACGGGCGATCTCATCCTGCACCATCTGGTATTGGCCGATCGGCCTGCCGAATTGTTCTCTTTCCCTGGCATAGTTCAGGGCCTCATCGATCAGCCCCTGGCACACGCCCACAGCACCTGCCGCCGCCGTGAGCCTCGTGTTGTTCAGGCCTTCCATGGCACATTCAAAGCCTCTCTCTTCCACGCCTCCCAGGAGATTTTCTTCGGGAACCTCTACGTCGTCAAAATAGATCTCGCCCGTGGGACAGGCGTTCCAGCCCATCTTTACGGCCGTAGGCCCGGTACCGATTCCCTTGCTGTGCATGTCCACGATAAAGGCGGACATGCCTTTGTATTTTCTGGATGGATCCGTGTAGGCATAGATGACTCCCACGTCGGCCACCTGGGCATAGGTGATCCAGTTTTTGGATCCCGAAAGGATATAGGTGTTCCCCTTTTTCACGGCCTTGGTCTTCAAGGACCCCACGTCCGATCCGGCATTGGCCTCGGTAATGCCGATACAACCCAGGTACTCCGCGCTGACGAGCTTGGGGACGTATTTTAGCTTCTGTTCCTCGGTTCCGAACTGAATGATCTCCCTGGCTGTCCCCATGGTCTGCATGTTGAAAGCGGCGCGAAGGGAACCGCTCACCTTGGCTACCTCTTCGGTGACCACGGCATGGGCCAGAAAGCCCATGTCGGACCCTCCGTATTCCTCGGGAATGGGGCAGCCGTAAAACCCAAGTTCACCCATCTTGACCACAAGGTCTCGCTGAAAGGTGTGGTTTTTCTCATCCTCGGCCACCCGGGGCGTGATCTCGTTCTGGACAAACCTTCTGGCCGTCTCCTGGATGGCCTTGATATCTTCGCTTAATGTGAAGTGCATACTTCATCTCCTTCCGTTCAGGCAATGTCAAAATCAAAAAGTCAGTTTGACAAAATTTGAAATGCTCAGCTTAAGTACAAATTAAAGAGGAATGTTTCCGTGTTTTCTGGCGGGCCTCACTTCCTTTTTTCCCTTCATCAGTTCCATTGATTTTATCAGTACCGATCGGGTCTCCCCGGGCTCGATGATATCGTTGATGTGCCGAAGGGAGGCGGCCCGGTACGCGTTTACGTAGTTTTCATGATAATATGCGAAAAGGGCCTCCATCTCCTTTTCATCCTTGGCCTTGGCCATCTCCTTTCTGAATACGATGCTGGCCGCGGTCTTGGGGGCCACGCTGGAGATCTCTGCCCCGGGCCACGCATAGACCAGGTCCGCCCCGATATACTGGCTTCCCATGGCGATATAGGCGCCGGCATAGGCCTTTCGCACAATCACCGTGACCTTGGGGACTGTGGCCTCGGCGTAAGCATGGAGCAGCTTGGCGCCTTTGTAGATCATACCTCCTTCCTCCATCTCCTTTCCGATCAGATAGCCCGGGGAGTCCTGAAACGTGACAATGGGAATGTTAAAGGCATCACAGAACCGGACAAACCGGGCCCCCTTCTCGGCAGCCTTGATGTCGATCACCCCTCCCAGGTGTTTGGGCTGATTGGCCACGACGCCCACCGTGTTGCCCCCAAGCCTGGCAAAGCCCGTAATCATGTTTGCCGCAAAGGCCGGTTTCATCTCCTGAAAGTCCCCGTGGTCGAAAATGGGTGTAATCACCTCGTGCATATCAAAGGGGATCTGGGATGCTTCGGGGACCAGATGATTGAGGGCATCGTCGTATCGTTGTGGATCATCATCGTTCTCTTTGCGGGGCGGGGACTCGTGGCAATTGAGCGGCAGAAAATCCAGGAGCCTTCGGGTTTCTTCAAAGATCTCTTGTTCCGTGTCCGTGAGGACATCCACCAGCCCGCTCTTCCGGGCGTGCATTTGAGCCCCTCCCAGCTCCTGATCCGTGATCTCCCGCCCGGTCTGGGCTTTCACGAAGGCCGGACCTGCGATGTAGACGGCGCTTTCTCTGGTCATCAGGATGAAGTCCGTGAGCCCTGGGGAATAGGCCTGGCCCCCCGCCACAACCCCCAGGATGATAGAGATCTGGGGCACCACGCCGGAGTACTGGCTGTTTCTCCTGAAAAGCTGCCCGAACATCTCCATGGGGCCCAGGGTCTCATGAAGTCGCAGTCCGCCCGAATGACAGATCCCGATGACCGGGACCCCCACCTCCGCGGCCATATCCATGAGCGCACAGATTTTCCGGCCGTGCATCTCACCGTAGGTTCCCCCCAGGGCCGCGAAATCCTGGGCGTACACACAGACCATTCGTCCGTTGATCTTGCCGTAACCTGTGATCACCCCTTCGGCTGGAATCTTCCTCTTGTCCATGCCGAATTCCCGGTAATGGTGGGTGGCCAACATATCCAGTTCGAGAAAGCTGCCCGGATCCAGCAGCTTTTCAATTCTTTGCCTGGGCGGGAGCAGGCCCTTGTCATAGAAAAGCCTTTTCTTGGTTTCCGGATCCCCACCCTCTCTGATCTTTTTCTTTTTTTCTTTCAGTTCCTCAATTCTGTCCATAAGAGTGCTACTCCTCTGTCGATTTGTCACTTCCTGGAAATGGTACTTCTTAACCCGGACGCCCTGCCGGGGAAGAAAACATGGCCCCCGCAATCACCTGATTATTTTTCTCCGATCAAGGCCACAGGCACATTCAACTGGTCTCAGGAGGCCGCCCCGGCGCGTATTCCCGTAGCACTCTAGCCGTTTAGAACTCCTCTTGTGAAGGGGAAGGGGCTTGAGCGCGGGGCCTGCCTTCTCATGGATCCCGGGCATGGACTTTCCACGTGCCTGGCATTGAACGAAACCTATTGGATGAGAAGCTGAGGCAACCAGGTGACCAGACCGGGGAAGACCATCATGAGTATCAGGCAGAAGGCCTGGCAGGCCACGAACGGAACAATTCCTTTGTAGATATCCATCATGGAGACATCCTCGGGGACCACCCCCCTCAACACGAAGAGATTGAACCCGAACGGGGGTGTCACATAGGCCATTTCCATATTGATGATGAAAAGGACACCGAACCACAAGGGGTCGAAACCCATGGACACCACCATGGGAAGAAAGATGGGTGTGGTGATGAGAATGATTCCTACCGGATCCAGGCAACACCCCAGCACGAAGAAGAAAAACTGCATACCCGCCAGGATCACCCAACGGTTCACATCCAGACCGGCAATTAAGTCATGGAGCCACCCGGAAACGCCGCTGACGGTGACGATATTGGTGAAACTTACAGCACCGATGGTGATCCAAAGAATCATGGCCGTCAAGAGCCCGGTGCGCTTGACGGCATGATTGAAGTTGGCCCACGTCAAACGCCCCGTAAAGGCTGCACAGAGGATGGCTCCCAGAGCGCCCACGGCTGCCGCCTCCGTCGGCGTGCAAATCCCTGTATAAATGGAGCCCAGCACCCCCACTACGAGTAAGAACGGGGCCAGCAAGGTTTGTAGCATTCGGAGTTTCTCTCTCCATCTCACTCGTTCTTCCGGCGGTAGGGCCGGGGCAAGGCTTGGGTTAATAAAGCTTCTGACGCCGATATAAATGACGAAGATAAGGGTCAGCACCAGGCCGGGGACCATGCCCCCGAGGAACAGCTGTCCAATGGAAAGCTCGGCCGAGTGTCCCAGAATGATCATGATGACACTGGGTGGAATCAGAATTCCTAGGGCGCCCCCAGCGGCAATGGTGCCGGTCACGAGTTCCTTGCTGTATCCGCGGTTGAGCATGGGAGGCAGGGCCACCAGGCCCATGGTGGCGGCGGCGGCAGTGCTGACTCCCACCATGGCCGCGAAAACAGCGCAGATGATGACCGTGCCGATGGCCAGCCCGCCATTGAAAGGTCCCATCCATTTGTAGACGAGATCAAAAAGGTCTTCTGCGATCCCGGAGAAGGAAAGGACCTCCGCCATCATGATGAAGAGGGGGACGGCCAGGAAGACGAAGATGGTCATTTCTCCATAGGCCGTGGTGGCGATCGAGTAAAGCCCCCTGGGCCCCCAGATGAAGAGACAGGACACCGCCGCAAGCCCGCCACAGGAAAAGGATACAGGCAGACCCAGAAAGAGCGCGAGGAAAAGACCAAGAAATATGATCAGGGCAACCAGCCAGACTTCCACTATGCTCCCCCTTTCCTTACAATCCTCAAGTCACGCCAGAATTTGGCCAGCCCCTGTATTCCAAGGAGAAACCCGCCAATGGGAACCATGGCCTGAGAGGGGTAGAGGGGCCAGGCCATGGCCTCGGGGGATGTGGTTCCACCCGTAAAGGAGCGCAAGGTCATTTCGGCTCCTTTCCAGACAAGGGCCACGGCAAAGGCAAAAAACAGCACCGAGGTGAAAAGGTCTGCAAGGGCCTTTCGCTTATCGCTTAGCCGGAGCCAGAACAGGTCCACCCGGACGTGTTGGCCTTCCAGCAGCGCAAACCCGCCGGACAGAAGAACATAGGCACAGAGCATGTATATGTTCAGCTCGGTAACCCATTTGGTGGGCGAATTAAATACGTACCGTGCGGTAACCTCATAGGCAATGGTCCCGATGGCCACCAGGACCAGGTAGGATGCCACTGTTCCAACCCAGGTATTGACCCTGTCCACGAATCCGAATAGTCGATCAACCCACATGAATCGCTCCTGTCCGTCATCAGGCATGTTTTTCCCTTTCATCGGCTGTCGCAGGATACCCTGCATGGAGGCAGGGCGGAGTGCTTTTGGCACCCGCTTCGGTTCGATGCGGCCCTAACGCCAGGCGGATGGCCGCGCCGGAACTCTGGCGAAGACGGGGCATAGTATGGGGACCACGGTTTTACCCGCAGGGCTCCATGTTGGGTCATTTGGATGGTCCCCCGGGAGGAAAAAGTTGATCCTTTCCGAAGGACCATCCCTCTCTATGGTAAACACGGATGGCCGGAGGCCTCCGTGGGGCAACTATTCCCAGCCCTCATGCTTTATGCAGATATCCAGGATCTTTTTGCACCGTGCATTCTGGTTGTACGTGGGCCAGACCCGGGCTTTAAGATTTTCCACCAGATTGTTAACGTCCGGCTCGCTCAAGGTGACCGGCTTTACGCCTTTGGTGGCGAGCTGTCCCCATATCTTCTCATCGCTCTTTTGAGCCCAGTCCAGAAGATAGGCCGCGTGTTCCTTGCCCGCATCCATCAAAATCTTCTGCAGGTCCGAGGGCAGACCGTCAAAGGTCCGTTTGTTCATCCATATAAAGGTGATGATGTAGCCCAGGCTGGGCTGGACGATGAACTTGGCCTGCTCATAGAACTTATAATCCCAGGTGGAGTATAGTGGATAGACATATCCGTCAATGGTTCCCCTCTGAAGGGCCGTATAGATCTCCGCTCCCACCAGCATGACCGGAACAGCCCCCATGGTTTCCACCGTCTTGGAACCTACACCGCCCGGGGCCCTTATCTTGAGCCCTTTAAAGCCGTCCAACGTGGAAATCTGTTTTCTCGTGGCCACCACATTGGAGGCCAGGAACTGGGGCCCCAGGATTACAGAGCCTTTCTCCCGGAATGTCTCGCTGACCATGGTTCCTACCTCCGTGTTATACCAAAGGTCGTAGATGGCCTTCATGCTCTTAAAAAGATAGGGGATCAGGAAGATCTGCCCCTCCGGTACGTGCCCGGCATAATAGGAAGGGTAGGACAGGAGGACGTCAAACATGCCCACCTCGAGGGCATCGAGGGCCTCCTTGGCCTTGGCCAGCGACCCGGAGGAAAAACGCTGGAATCTTATTTTGCCCTGGGATTTTTCCTCCACCAGGTCCAGGAAACGGAAAAGGCCTTCGGTTGTGGTTTTGCTCATGGGGCCGTAAACGGATTCAGCTTTCATTTTGTAGACCTTGTCGCCAGCCACAACCGCAGAAGGGATAAAGAAGACGGTGATGAGAATGCATGACAGTACCTTCCAGAAATGACCTTTTTTCTGCATGATGTTCTCCTTTCCGAAAATACCGTTAGATTGCTTCCATATCAACATACGACATTTTAGGGTTTTTCCATCGTTCAAGCCAGACCCCGCATCCGGGTTTTTTCTGACGGCGGGCGGGGGGCGGGGTCGAGGGCTATCAAATCCTCTCCATGGCACGCACGTAGGCGTCAAAATCATCCAGATCCAATTCATCACTGGAACCCAGGACCAGGCCGAGTGGGTCGTACCGGTTCATGATCTCCATCTGCTCTTGAGTCGGCGGTTCCATGATCTTCACCTCGCGCGAAACCTTCAGGGGCCATCCCACCAGGGCTCGTATCTCTTCAATCTGGGAATTTTCCGATATCTCGGACAGGATCATCTCTTTGGTCTCGGGGTGAAAGCGGAAAACGCACTTGTCCGTTACTACGGCCTCGGGCCCGCCCCCTCGCAGCCCCGCCTCGCTTCGTGAGTCGCCGCCGGAAAGAAAGCCGGGAGACGTGACAAAATCCACCTTGGAGACAAAATTGTTTTTCCTCAGACGCATCATGATGATGGTCCTGCCGCAGGAGCTGGCAATGTCGTTGCTTCCCCCACTGCCCGGCATGCGCACCTTGGGATAGCTGTAGCTCCCCCGGCCCAGGATCACCGTGCTGTTGAGGTTTCCGTAGCGGTCCACCTGGGCGCCTCCCACCACCCCCACATGGATGTAGCCCGCTTGTTGATCCCCAAGCACTCGCCACACCTCCAGGGCGGCCAGGGCATTATCCGAGCAGGCCGAATCGGAAATGGACCAGGGCATGCGTCTTGACCGGGCGCCGATCATTCCGCCTTCAAAAAGGATCGTTGAATTGGGCGCGTGCTGAGCTCCTGCAATGGCCGCCGCAATCAGGGGCAATCCGATGCCCACGATAACGTTTTCTCCGTCCCTGATCATCCGGGCCGTGGCGACGGCCATCTGATGAACGGCCTTATAATCCTGTGCTGCAGGCGCCATCATGCATCCATTCCTTCCCGGAACCGTCTTTCCAACCGGCACAGGGAATCGAATCGTTTCTGGCCCAGCTTTTCCATGTAGATCTGATGCGTCGGGCATCCGTAGACCCACTCGTCCAACCAGGCCAGGAAACCTTCTCTGGTCTTGGACTTGTCTGCGAATGCCTTTCTGAAGGGTTGATCCATCCAATAGTAGCCGTCCACCGGCTCCGGGTGGGCCCCGTAAGGCAGATGGACCACCCCGGAAACGCAGTAGTGTGGAATGGCGGTCATCGTGGGGTTCTTTCTGATCTCTTTCTCCTCAACAATTTCTTCGCAGGTGATGATCGTCTTTCTTGCGGCGCGGGCCAGGGTGGGGTCATTCCAAAGGTTGCCAAGGATCACCGCATTTCCCGAGGGATCGGAACGCTGGACATGGATGAAGGCCACATCCGGATTGACCGCCGGTACCACGTGGATCGGCTCGCCGGAGTAAGGATCTTCAATCCGCTTGATCCGGTCGTTGACCTTGGGCAGATCCGAACCCATCAAGGATTTCACGGGCAGGAAGGGGACCCCTATGGACCCTGCAAGCACGCGCAGGGCTGCTGAAAACATGGAATACTCTTCCAATTCGGGTCGGCGGGGAATCCCTTCCTCCATGGCCCGCCTGAAATTCCTGCCCTGGCCGATTACGCCGATCCAGAGGTAGGCAAGCTCAAGCCTTTTGATACATCCCGCCCCCACAAGGATTTCCCCTGCAGTGGTTTTGGCGGTCCCCGTGAGGGTAAGATCCTGCTTGCCCTGTTGGACGATTTCGCGGGCGACCGCCACCGGTTCCCTGGCAATGGCACCCCCCAGGGAGAGGGTGCATCCGTCCGTGACATGGGAGGCAACGGCCGTCTTGAGGTCCATGATCTTTGTTCGGGTCTTGTTCATTCCCCTTTCCGTCCCCCTTTTGAAGGGCTTCCTCTTCCCCGGGTGTTCATGCCTCAGCGGTATAGGTTTCCCTGAGCACCTGTTTCTGAACCTTCCCCGTACTTCCCTCAGGCAACTGGTCCAGGAAGAAGACCTCCTTGGGCATCTTGTAATTGGAGATTCTTCCCCTGAGATGCTTCAGCAGGTCCTTTTTGTCGGGGGATTGACCCTGCTTGAGGACCACAGCGGCGGCCACCTTCTCTCCCCACTTGGGATCGGGCAGACCGAATACCGCCGCCTTGAGGACCGAAGGATGGGTTAAAAGGTGCTCTTCCACTTCCCTGGCAAAGATGTTTTCCCCCCCACTGACGATGATGTCCTTTTTCCTGTCCACCACATAAAGGAAACCTTCTTCATCCGCCCAGGCCACATCCCCCGTATAGAGCCAGCCGTGCTTAAGGACCTTTGCGGTCTCCTCGGGCCGGCCGTAGTAGCCTTTCATCACCACAGGCCCACGGACAACGATCTCCCCCGGCTCCCCGGCAGGGACCGGCTGCCCCTCATCGTCGAGCAGTTTCACTTCCACGAAAGGCAGAGGACGGCCCACGCTCCCTGTCTTGCGCAGGGAGTCCCGTTTGTCCAATGTCGTCACACACGGGGAGCACTCCGTACACCCGTAGACATCATAAATTCCTCCTGCACCGGGAAAGTATTCCAGGATGGCCTTTTTTGTTGAATCGGCGAGTTTGTCCGCTCCCGAGGTCAAAGTCGTGACCGATGAGGTATCGTATTGACCGGCCGCACAGCTCTCCATGAGCATGATAAACATGGTGGGCGTACCAGAGACCACGGTGACCCGCTCATTCTGAATGACTTCCATAAGCTCGACCGGATCGAACTTGCTCATAATGATGGAGGTGGCCCCGAGGGCCAGACGGCTGGTGTAGTGGCTGTTGAGGGCGGCGGCATGGAACAGGGGGCCTACAATGAGGGCCACGTCCTCCGGACGATCCCCGCGGGCCTGAAGCATATTGATCGTGTTCCAGACGACATTTTCATGGGTGAGGACCACGCCCTTGGGCTGGCCGGTGGTGCCGGAGGTGTAGAGGATCTGGCAGGGATCTTCAGCGGTCAGGTCAGGGGAGCCTGAAAAAGGCACGCTGTCTCCCACCAGGGATTCGTAGGCGTGGAACCCGTCTCTGGGACTGGCGGAGGTGGAAAAAAGTCCTCGACGTTTCGCCAGATTCGGGGCGATATGCCAGGCCGTCTCCTCAAAATTTTCATCCGTTACCAGCACACTGGGCCGGGCATCCTGGATGATATGCAGCAGCTCTGTTTCTTTCAGGCGGAAGTTGAGGGGCGTGAAAACGGCACCCAGGCGCGCCGCCGCGAGATAGATCTCTATTTGCTCGGAGCAGTTCTCCATCAGGGTACAAATGCGGTCCCCCTTTCTGACCCCCAGTTTCGAAAATCCGGTCATCAGCCGTTGGACCCACTCTCTGAGCTGGGTGTAGGTGAACTTCCTGTCGCCCGACACGATGGCTGACTTGTCCGGATAACGGGCTGCGGCCAGATCCAGAAAACGGCCTATGATCATTGCCTTTTGTCCTTGTGATGTTGTCAGGTCTAAATCATCCGCTTTACCTCCCCGAGGGCGATAAAGCGACCCGTGCAAAACGTGAGCTTTTCTTCTTCACAATTCAGGTTCATCCGACTAAAGCGTACCTGGCGTCGTGAATGGCCATGATTTTGAGTTTGAAGAAGGCCATATCTCGGAAGCCGTAGGCTTGTCGTTTCATGGTCTTGATTTTGTTGTTGGTCCCCTCCAGAGGAGCCGTTGAGATCGGGTGATCGTAATAGGAAAGGATGCCTGTTCTGTGTGCGGCCAATGTGTGGGCCAACTTGATGAGGATGTCTACTGCGGAAGATTCCGCCCGGGCAATCCAGCCTGAAAGAAAGGCTTCTGCTTTCGCCTTGTTGTCCTGGGACCACGGCTGTCGGAGATCCTCCTTGAGGTAGTAAGCGGTGGCCAGGGGTTGGTTGATCTCGAGCGCGAGACGAAGCCGAAGAGCCTCGTTGCGTTCAGGATCGAGGTTTTCTGGGTTTTTCAACAGCAACCATCGGGTACCCTTGATGAGGCGTTTTTCCAAAGCGGTACGGGCCTCATTGTAGAGCTTTCGTCTCAGATCGGACAGTTTGTCATTGAATATCTTGATGATATGGAAGTGATCGAAAATAATAGCAGTTTGGGGGAGATGATCCATGACGGCACGGATGTAGGCTGGCGACATATCTATGGCGACAGCTTCGATTCGAGCCTTGGACGGCCTCAGTCTCTTCCAGAAAGGCAAGAGGGCCTCGGAACCCTTACCATCACCCACGAAGACCACCGCACCGCTGCCCAGATCCACAACCACGGTCAGGTACCGGTGCCCCTTGCCAATGGTGATCTCGTCAATGGCAATCCGTGTGAGTTTGCTCAGCTTGGGGCGTGTGTATCGCCGCTGCAGATACGGTTTTTGGATCTCTTTGGCCACGTCCCAGCTCACCCGAAGATGTCGCGCCACGTCCTGTATAGTCATGTGCCGGCAAAGCTCGATGGCGTAACGCTCGAACGCTTCCATATACCTCCTGCGAGGATCGGCAAAATCGACTCGGACCTGCCGCAGCACACCACAGGCAAGGCAGAGGCCCCGCTGCAGTGCCAGGACCAGCCACACCGGCTTGCACCCGATCGGCACCATTTGGAACCTGCGTTCAACATGCCCCTTGAGAATCAAATCCCTCGATCCTCACTCAGAGCAGCGCATGGAAAAGCGATCCTGACGCACGGCGAAACTCATTGCCCCCTTCTCATAGCGTGTACAGATATACTTGTAACCTCGAATCCCGAATCCATGGTACAAAAGACTGGTGGACATGGCGGTTTTCCTCCTTGTTTGGATTTGGCTGATCTTTAAGAGGAAAACCCGATTGTCCTTTTTTTTCAACTCCCAGGTACGCAAATTCCGGATGAACCAGAATTCATTCTAAGCAAATGACGTGCCATGGCGTTCAGGCAGAATAACTTGCTGATAACGCTTGAACTATTTCTTTTGATGCGCAGGGGGGAAAGGAGCCGATGTCGCATTCTGACGACATGAAGCCAAACAAGGAAGGATCATTTTGAAATATAATTGAAGACTTACAGCGACTGTCTCCAAATGGCGACAGTCGCTGTAAGTCGACACTCTGGGCCTCCCGGTTCGATCTTCAGATTCCGAGACGTCTCATCTTTTTGTAAAGGGTGCTTCTGTGGATGTTGAGAAGAGATGCAGCCCTGGCCTTATTGCCGTCTGCCAGGGCCAGCGCCTTTTCTATGGCCTGCCTTTCTGAGGCCAGGGCCAGGGGCTTGAGGGTCAGGGGTTGATCCCCCCGTCCCGCTCTGCTTCCCCGGGCCTCTTGGATTTCCGGGGGCAGGTGGGCCCTGTGGATGGTATGGCCGTCCGTGTTGTGGGCCGAAAAGACAATGGCATTGATCAACTCACGGACATTGCCGGGCCAGCTGTACTGTCTTAACGCGGCCAGGGCGGAAGGGGAAAAGGAAAGATCTTTTAGCTGATATTTGCTCGCAACGTTTTCAGCGAAAAAGTGCAGAAGTTCTTCCACATCCTCCGGCCTTTCTCTGAGAGGAGGAAGCCTGAGGGTGACCACGTTAAGCCGATAAAAGAGGTCCGATCGGAACCGGTTCTGCTCCACCGCCTCGTGGAGGTCTTTGTTCGTGGCGGCGATGATGCGGAAGTCAACCCGCTGGACCTTATTGCTTCCCAACCTCTGAATCCTCTTGTCCTCGATCACACGTAAGACTTTGGCCTGCATCTCCAGGGGCATGTCCCCGATCTCATCCAGAAACAGGGTCCCCTTGTTTGCCATCTCGATCTTGCCTTCCTTGGTTCTGTTGCGTGATCCTGTGAAGGCACCCGGTTCATAGCCGAAGAGTTCGGCCTCGATCAGCTCTATGGGAACCGAAGCGCAGTTGACGGGGACAAAAGGTCCGGCCTTTCTCTGGCTCAAATTGTGAATGGCCTGGGCAAACATCTCCTTGCCCGTGCCGCTTTCCCCCGTGATAAGGACCGTAAGCTCCTTGGGGGCCACGCGGCGGACCAAGTCCTTGGCCACCATGATCGCCTTGCTGGACCCGATGATATCATCCAGCTGATACTCTGCGGACAGAATGCCGCTGACCTTCTGCTCATAGTTCTTGACCGTTGATTCGAGTTTCTCCAGCTTCTCCAGTAACTGACGAAGCTCGAATTGCTTGAACAGGAACACGCCCACCACGCCGATGATCTTTCCATCCTTTTTTATGGGAATCCGGTTCAGGATCACGTCGTCCCACACATCGCAGCGAATACCGAGCTCGGGCTCACCGGTCTCCAGGACCTTGTGAAGCCGGGTGACCTTGGCATAGGCCTTCACGTGCCGGCCGAGGACGTCTTCACGTTTCAGCCTGGAGATGTTTTCCATCGCCCTGTTGAAGTACCTTATGATCCCCAGGTGATCAATAACGATCACGCCCTCATAGGCATGTTCCAGGGCCAGTTCCCCAAGGTCTGCTACTGAAAATTCAAGAGAGCTTTCCATCCTTCGTCCTGGCCCGATACCCGATCTTTGCCTCTTCAGGCCGAATCGCTTTCCACCGGCGCCGTCATCCCTCCGTTATGTTCAGTCGTACTCGGCAGGAAATGCAGGTGATTGCGCAACAATGCACGGGGAAAGCGGCCGGAGTGTGTCGCGGATAAGACGTTCCACAGCCGGCTTGAGAAAACTTCGCGGTCAGTTCTAAGGGCATGATATGATAGGAAGTTGCTTTTTGAGGAGGATAGTAGCTGAAAACGTGATTGTGTGTCAATGAGAAGATGGAAAAAACATATTGTGGTCAAGAAAACGTCCCATAACGAAAACGTGCCTGGCAGGTCGAAATGGAAGGCCAGCTATCCGTTTGCGGGCGTGAGGGAAGGCATCGGGAGGCCTTTTTCGACACACGAACCCCCTGCCAGGTAGAGAGGCACCTCCCGTGTGCTCACCAGTCGATGGGGTGTCCCGGGTCCTGGTTGAGGTCGTCTTCCCAAGCAGGGACCTGGGAAAGGCTGGTATCCAAGGCAATGTCCGGGGGCGGTGGAGGGGGTGGAGCCCTCGGTGCCCGTTTCCAGAGCCCCAGATCGTTTAGGATTTTCCGGATCACCTCCTGATCCTCGATGAAGGCCAGAATGCGCATGGCGCCGCTGCACTTGGGGCAGATCAAGGGATCCACTTCGTAGATCTTCTGAATCAGGTTTGGGTTTTGTAGGCTGATTTCACCCCCATTTGGGGAGCGCCGGTGAAAACCGGCAGGAAGTAGTGGATGAAAGTTCCATACGCTGAAGGCCTAGCGAGCCACAGCGGCTCCCAGGTCATGCGGGGGTGATCGTGAGGTCACGGCCGAAGCGTTGACAGGGGAAAGTGTGGGCCAGGTATTGAGCCGCGAAAATGGGTTATCTTCGGGGTGCCGACGCGCTCTC
>JAFDIS010000073.1 GCA_019307945.1 Deltaproteobacteria bacterium
GGGCTTGACGCCATATATCCTCGGCGGAAAAAGAATTGAAATCCCCGAAGGGGAAGAGGAATGCTACGCATTCAGGACATCTCAGGAGATCGGAAAGAAGTGGTCGTCCGTGTCGAAGGCCGCCTTGATCGGGACTCCCTTCCCATATTGAAAGGCGTTCTCAATCGGCACAAGGCAAAGAAGCTCAAGATTTTGGTTCACCTCGAGGGTTTGATGCATATCGATAAGGAGGCCAGGAATTTTCTCCAGGCGATTCGGGATGAGGTGGTGTTCGAGAATCTACCTGAATTCTTGAAGCTCGAGATGGGTTTCGAAGGCAAAAAAACCGGTAATCCCCACTCGTCGTGAAAGGAAAAAATAGGATGTCGGTGCAGGAATTCGTTCTTTCGGTGAAAGATCTCTCCCTCAGCTTCGGGGGGGTTCTGGCACTGGACTCAATCGACATGGACGTGCGCAAAGGAGAGTTGCTCGCGCTGATCGGGCCCAATGGGGCGGGTAAGACCTGTCTTCTCAACTGCATCAACGGATTTTACCACCCCGACCGCGGCTCCATCCATTACCGGGGGAGGCCCATAACGGGCATGCCCCTTTTCAAAAGGGCGCACCTGGGTATCGCCCGCGTCTTCCAGGGAATACAGCTTTATGCCGGTCTGACCACCCTGGACAATCTCATGGCCGGGGCGCACTATTTCATTCGTCACGGGGTCTTTTCGGCGCTCTGGTTTGTGGGGAAAGCGAAGAGAGAGGAAATTAGGCAGCGAAGGGTTGTGGAGAAAATCATCGATTTCCTTGAAATCGAATACGCCAGAAAAAAGATGGTGGGGGAACTGCCCTACGGTCTTCAGAAGAGGATCGACTTGGGGCGTGCCTTGGCCATGGAGCCGGAACTTCTTCTGCTTGACGAGCCCATGGCGGGGATGAACCTCGAAGAAAAGGAGGACATGGCCCGCTTTATCCTGGATATCCACGAGGAGCGGGACACCACGGTGGTCCTGGTGGAACACGACATGGGCGTGGTAATGGATATTGCTGACCGCATCGTAGTGCTCGACTTCGGAAAAAAGATCGCGGAAGGGGACCCGGAGCGAATCAGCAAAGATCCCAGGGTCGTGAACGCCTATCTGGGGGGGGAGGCGTGAAGATGAAAGGAGGCCGCAAAGAGGACATGAGGGGTCTGGCTGGTGATACCCTGCCCAAACTCTTGCTCGAGAACTATCGACGGCGGCCTTCTCGGGTGGCCATGAGAAAAAAGGACCTGGGCATATGGAATCCGTATACGTGGGAGGACTGCTACGTCAACGTCAAATTCTTCGCCCTCGGTCTCCGGGAGATGGGCTTTGGGAGGGGGGACAAGATCAGCATAGTGGGAGATAACGAGCCGGAATGGTATTGGGCCGAACTGGCGGCCCAGGCCTTGGGCGGAGCGTCGGTGGGGCTGTATATCGATGTGATTCCTTCGGAGGTCCGATACATTGTGGATCATTCCGACAGCACCTTCGCCGTGGCCAAAGACCAGGAGCAGGTGGATAAGTTTCTGGAAGTGATGGACCAGCTTCCAAAGATCAAAAAGATCATTTACTGGGATCCCAAGGGGATGAGAAGCTACCGCGGCCACCCCAAGATCACGTCTTTTAGTGAAGTGGTTGCTGTGGGAAAGGAACACGAAGCGAAATCTCCTGGTGCCTTCGAGCAGAGCATCGCCCAAGGGAAAGGAACGGATATCGCCACCATCTGCTATACGTCAGGCACCACGGGCTTGCCGAAAGGTCCTCTGATCAGCCACGATTTTCTGGTCAAGGGTGGGCGAAGATTTGCGTCCGTCAATCCCCACATGCCGGGCGACGAATACCTTTCCTTCGTCCCGTT
The DNA here is from genome assembly GCA_019307945.1 of Deltaproteobacteria bacterium. GTDB lineage: Bacteria > Desulfobacterota > DSM-4660 > Desulfatiglandales > Desulfatiglandaceae > B17-G16. The sequence continues at coordinate 1,867 of JAFDIS010000073.1, forward strand.
GGCCTGGATTGCCGAACAGCTCTTCATGGTGGCCTGGCTCGTGTGGGGCACTCCCGTCAATTATCCGGAATCACCGGATACGGTGCAGGAGAACATCAGAGAAATCGGGCCTCAGTTTCTCCTCCTGGGTCCCCGGCAATGGCAGGGGCTCGTCTCCATGGTCCAGATGAAGATCAACGACGCGGTTTTTTTCAAACGATGGCTGTATGGAATCAGCATGGCCATCGGATACAAGCGCGCCGACTATATCTACGGCAGGCGCTGCAAGCCCCCCCTCATCTGGTCGATGCTCCATCGGCTGGCGGATTGGTTTTGCCTCATGCATATACGGGATCATCTGGGTTTGCGAAGGACCCGGACCGGCCTGACGGGGGGCTCCTCCCTCGGTCCGGACGTCTTCAGGTGGTTTCAGGCGGTCGGAGTAAACATCAAGGAGGCTTACGGGCTGACAGAGGTCAATCCCGTGGCCATCCATGCGGAATGGCCCAAGCCGGGCACGGTGGGCCCAGTGGTACCTGGAACCCGGGTCAAGATCTCCGAGGAAGGGGAAATCCTGGTCACGGCGGATCCGATCTTTTCCGGTTATTACAAACAACCTGAGGAAACGGCGGCGGTGGTCCGGGACGGTTGGGTCAAGACCGGGGACGCGGGTGTGTTCGATGAGGATGGGCACCTGATCATCCTGGACCGTCTGAAGGACATGCTCCAGCTGAAAGGGGGGGAGAAGTATTCTCCCACATACATCGAAAACCGTCTCAAATTCAGCCCGTACATCAAGGACGGGATGGTGGTGGGAGGAAAGGAACGAGAGTTCCTCTTTGCCATCATCAACATCGATTTCGACAACGTCGGCCGCTGGGCGGAAAAAAACGGGTATTCCTATACGACATTCGTAGACCTCTCTCAGAAACCCGAGGTCTATGACCTCATTCAAGAGGACGTGGTGCGTGTGAACAAGGATCTTCCTCCCGGCGCGCGCGTCAAGCGGTTCTCTCTCCTTCACAAGGAGTTCGATCCGGACGAGGGAGAACTGACCAAGACCCGCAAACTCCGGCGCTCGTTTCTGGAGGAAAAGTATGGCGGTATGATCGAGGCGGCCTATTCCGGATCCGATAGTGTGACCACGGAAGCGCAGGTCAAATACCGTGACGGGAGGACGGCCACGGTCAAGACACCGATCCTCATTCGGAACGTGGAGTAGAAGAAGGGCGGCAACATGTTCTCTCAACTAATCGTCAGCGGCTTTTTGACCGGCTCCGTCTATGCTTTGATGGCTCTGGGCATCGTGGTTATCTACAAGGCCTCGAGCGTATTCAATTTTGCCCACGGCAGCATCGTGGCCTTTACCGCCTATCTGATTTGGTCTTTCGTAGTGCAACTCCACCTGAATCCACTTTTGGCGGGGATCTTGTGTCTCCTTGTGATCGGAATCATCTCCTTCCTGGTCCAGCGGCTCATCCTCTACCCTTTGACGGGGCAGCCGGTGCTGGCGGCCCTCATGGCCACCCTGGCATTGGGTGAGGTAGTCTCGGGATTTGTGACGTTGATGTGGCCGGGACCCGCCAGGACATATCCGGATTTCCTGCCCTCAGGGCTCATCCGCCTGGGACCGGCCACGATCACCCTGGGAGAGATCGTCAATTTCGTAGTATGCACACTGGCCTTCGGGGCGTTTGTCCTGTTCTTTCAGAAAAGCAGGCTCGGCCTTACCATGCGGGGAACGGCCGAGGATCATCAACTGGCGCGCAGCGAGGGGGTGCGGGTGAACCGGATTTTCATCCTGGCATGGTTCATCGCCATACTCATGGCGGGCATAGGGGGATTTCTGATGGCCTTCATGCACGGGGTGAACCAGGAGCCTTTGATTTCTCTGGGGATGAAATCTCTCGCGGTGGTGATCCTTGGGGGGATGGAATCCATTTCAGGGGCCGTGATCGGCGGATTGGCCATCGGAGTCCTGGAGGCCCTGGGCGCCGGTTACCTCGATCCCATATTCGGAGGAGGGGTCGAGGAGGTGTTCCCTTTTGTGATCCTGCTGGTGGTCCTGATGATCCGGCCATACGGACTTTTCGGATATGAGCGGATAGAGAGGGTATAGGCAGATGATGAAGAGACCCTGCGGTACGTTCGATCAGACCTATGCACAGGATATGTCCTATATACGAACTCCTTTCAGAATGGGACTGTTGGCGGTTCTTTTTCTGTTGCTCTTCATAGGGTTTCCTCTTTACGCGGATGATTATTTGCTGGGAATCATGAACGTGATCGGCATTACGGTGGTGGCCATGCTGGGTCTCAATATTTTGACCGGGTATTGCGGGCTGATCAGCATAGGGCATGTCGCTTTCGTGGGGGTAGGCGCCTATACCTCCGCCATCCTGTCCAACCACCTGGGCTGGCCCTTTTGGGCTACGCTTCCCAGCGCGGCCGTGGTAACGGGGCTCATGGGTCTGCTGGTGGGCCTGCCCGCATTGAGAATCAAAGGATTCTACATCGCCATATCGACCCTGGCTTTCCATTACATCATCATCTGGGTCATTCTACACGGAGGCAATCTCACCAAGGGTGTTTGGGGGCTCCCCTGCGACTCTGTCGAGCTTTTCGGGGTCTCCTTGGACACGGAAAGACGGATGTATTATCTCATCATGGTAGTGGCGGTTACAGGGACGATCCTGGCATTCAATCTGGTGAGAACCAAGTATGGTCGTGCTTTTGTGGCCATCAGGGACAACGACATAGCGGCCGAGTTCATGGGACTGAATATCTTCAGGTACAAGGTACTGGCCTTTGTGATCTGCTCCGTGTACGCGGGGGTCGCCGGATGTCTCTACGCGCATTACCTGGGAATGCTCACCGTGGAGCAGTTTCCACTCATCGATTCCATCTGGTATATGGGCTTTCTCATTGTGGGGGGTGTGGGCAGCATCACGGGGGCCGTTTTCGGGGCGTTTGTCTATCGACTCATCGACCAGGTCGTTATTTTTCTGGGGCCGTTTATCGGCCAGGTGTTTCCGGCTCTTTCAGGCTCCAGTGTGGCGGGCTTCACGCAGATGCTGTTCGGAATGGTGATCATTTTGTTTCTAGTGCTGGAGCCCAGGGGGGTCAATCATCGTTGGCAGATCGTACTGTCTTCGTTCAGACTTTGGCCTTTTCCCTACTGAGGGATGAAGGCCTGCAAGGATCTTTTCGTATACTGCGGGTGGAACCGCAAAACAGGCGATTCATGACCACTGAAAGGAGGAAGATGATGAGAAGGGAGAGCATAAGCAAGGAGAGGAGATGTGCGTGGAAGGTTGCGATCTTGACCGTGGCGACTGCCTTTTTGGTCTTGAGCGCATCCTGGGCCGCAGCCGGCGATAAGGCGGTGGTGGTCATAGGCCACCTACCGCATTTTACGGGTGCCTATGCCGCGACACAGGCGCATTACGCCCCCGCACAGGACGACGCGGTGGAATGGATCAACCGGGTCAACTACATTCCGGGCGTGGAACTCAAACTGATCTGGGCTGACGGCGGCACCAATCCGGCCAAGTCCCTGGCGGGGTTCAAGAAGATGATCGCACACAAACCAAAACCCGTGGTGATCATAGGCGAATCCACCGGGATAGGGACGAGCCTGGTCAAGTGGCATGCCAAGGCCAGGGTCCCTGACATCGAGGGCGGCATGAGCCAGGCCATGATTGATCCTCCGTCCTGGACCTTTTGCCAGCCTCCACCCTACGCGAGCCAGTTCGGCGCTTGGGTCGACTATTACCTCAAATACATATGGAAAAAGAAGACCCCCCCTAAATTCGCATGGCTTACCTGGGACAACCCCTTTGGGAGGTCGCCGATGACGAAAGAGGCGGAGGCCTATCTGAAGTCCAAGGGAATTCAAATCGTGGCCAGGGAATTCATTCCCAATGTTCCTTCCAATACGGCCTCCCAGTGCATGCGCCTGAGGGAGTCCGGCGCCGATTTTACCTTCGGGGGAATGTATCCCTCGGCCCTTTCAGTGGTGCTCAAGGACATGAAGAAGTTGGGTATGCTGGGGAGCATGACCATCGGAATGAGTTACGCCACCAACCTGGTGGAACTGGTCAATTATGTGGGAAATATGGCTGACGGGGTCTATATCACCAGTATTCACCCTCTGGTGACGGAGTGGGAGCAGAAGTGTCCCATGGTCAAGGAGATGTACGAGCGGAACAACCGCAAGGCCAACAAGTGGATATATGCCAATTGCTGGTCCAAGTTCGCCATCGCGGCGGAAGTGGTCAAGCGGGCGGTTCAGGCGGTGGGCCCGGAAAACGTCGATGGGCAGGCTGCATATAATGCCCTGGTGGGGCTCAGGAATTTCGACGCCTGGGGAATCAGTCCTCCGATCTCCTTTTCCCAAACCCGGCGGGTGGGAATGGATTCGGTGATCATCCAGACCGTGGAGAACGGGCAGGTCGTGTCCAAGGGATTCATGGCAACACCCGACCTGCTGCCGGGCGGAAAGGACGTACCGCGTTAGGAGCCGTGGGAAAACGCCCATCCGTCCGGCCGGGGTGGGATCATCCTCATCCAGTGCTACTGCGGCGCAGCACCATGCAAATCGCATTCCACGGGATTTCGTCCCGCGTTCCGGGATGAGGATGATCCACCGGTCTCAAGATATTTCCGTATTCCAGCAGGCGCCTGGTGGGCATACCCGTTAAGCGGTGCTGACACCCGTAATGCCCCGGTACCGGGGGTATCATCAAGGAAATTCCGGGGAGAGGCGGCGGTGCCGCCCCCCCTTCCATCCCGCCTGCGGGGGCGTTGACAGGGGGCTTGATCCATGTTGTCTTTGAAGAACATCGAGGTCGTGTATAAAAAGGTCATTCTCGTCTTGCGAGGAGTTTCTCTCGATGTGGAGGAGGGGCGGGTCGCCTGTCTTCTGGGAGCAAACGGGGCGGGGAAGAGCACGGTGCTCAAGGCCGTTTCAGGGCTGTTGCGGGTGGAACTCGGAGAGGTCACGCGCGGTCACGTTGTGTTCGAAGGGCGGGCCATCGAAAAGAAGGATCCCGAGGAAATCGCACAAATGGGCATCCGTCAGGTCATAGAGGGAAGGCGTCTTTACACCCATCTGACCACCGAGGAAAACCTGAGGATGGGTGCTTATCTGAATCGGGACCGGTCCGACGTGAAACGAAGAATGGAGCAGATCTACGGATACTTTCCCCGTCTCAAGTTGTTGGGCAACAAGGTCAGCGGGTATCTGTCGGGCGGCGAGCAGCAGATGATGGTGATCGGCAGATCCCTGATGGCGAGACCCCGAATCCTGATGCTGGATGAACCTTCCCTCGGGCTTGCGCCGCTTGTGGTGGGTGAGATATTCGAGATCGTTCGCCGCATAAATGAGGATGAGCGTATAGGTATCCTCCTCGTGGAGCAGAACGCCTTGGCCGCCCTTGGAGTCTCGTCCTATGCGTATGTCATGGAAAACGGGCGGGTGGTCCTGGACGGGCCTTCGGAAAAGGTGCGGGAAAACGAGGATGTCAAGGAGTTCTACCTGGGCCTGAGCGGAGTGGGGAAAAAGAAAAGCTACCGGGATGTGAAACACTACAAGAGAAGGAAAAGGTGGCTGGGTTGAGCAATGGGCATTGATGAGATGATCGAGGAACTGGCCCAAAGGCGAGCAGCGGCCCGGGAAATGGGCGGGAAAGAGAAGATCGCCCGACAGCACGAACAGGGCAAACTGACCGCTCGGGAAAGGATCGATCTACTGTTTGACGGGGGGACATTCCAAGAGTACGGGCTTCTGGCCACCCACCAGAGCCAGAGACCGGAAATGCATGACCGTGTGACGCCGGCCGACGGGGTGATCACGGGATTCGGCGAAATTGAAGGCCGTCACGCGGGTGTTGTGGCGGAAGATTTCACCGTTCTCGGCGGATCCCTGGGGATGACCGGGTTTTTAAAAAAGGTACGCATGGTGGAAATCGCCACGCAGGAAAGGGTCCCCCTGGTCTGGATGCTGGACGGGGCCGGAGCCAGGGCCGAGGAATTTATCGCAGAGGGTTTGCCGGCGGTTTTTCATCACCTCAAGATCGCGAAGATGTCGGGCATTTCCCCCCAGGTTGGGATCGTCATGGGCCCCAGCGCCGGTGATTCTTCCCTGGTGGGAAGTCTCCTGGAATTCATCATAATGGTGGAAGGTCACGGCATGATGGCTGCCGGAGGCCCCCCCGTCGTTCTTCGAGCTACACATGAGGATGTGACGAAAGATGAACTGGGGGGCGTATCCGTTCATTGTCATGTATCCGGCGTGGCCGACAATCCCGTCAAGAGCGATGAAGATGCCATTGAAACTGCAAAGCGATACCTCTCGTACCTGCCCTCCAGTGCCTGGCAATATCCGCCCCACGTGCAATCCTCGGACGATCCCTGGCGGGAGGATGAATCATTGCTTTCCGTCATCCCTGAAAACCCTCGGCGCCCTTATGATATGAAAAGAATAATTGAATCCGTGGTTGATAAGGGCAGTTTTTTCGAGATCAAACCCCACTATGCACCCATGATGATTACGGGCTTTGCCAGGATGGACGGAGATTCGGTGGGCATTGTGGCCAATCAGCCCTCGGTCTTCGCCGGCGCCATCACGGCTAAGGCTGCCCGCAAGGAGCGCCGCTTCATTGATTTGTGCACGGCCTACCATCTGCCTTTGATCTTCTTCGTGGATGTCCCGGGGGTCATGACCGGTCCCCAGTCTGAACGGGAGGGAGCATTACGAGACGGTCTCGCCGTGGCCTATGCACTCGCCTGGTCGGATGTTCCCAAGATGACGCTGGTGATCCGTAAGGCATTCGGGTTCGGGGGCAGCGCCATGTGCGGGTATGGCGCCGGTCAGACTTTGACACTTGCATGGCCCACGGTGGAGTTTGGCTCCATTCCCACGGACAGCGGTGTCCTGGCCGCCTATAAGCAGGAGATCGCCTCTGCGGAGGATCCGGAAAAGCTGATCCGGGATCTGGAGGAAAGGTACCGATCCTACAGCGGACCTTATCCAGCCGCCGGACATTTCAACGTGGATGATGTGATTGATCCCAGAGAGACACGTCCGCGTCTCATTCGCGCATTGAAACTGGCTCTGAATCGTCGGTCGGCCCCGCCCTCGCCCGTCATGCGGCATGGGGTCATGCCGTGACAACAGTCCGAGGCCGCTTGGCTTGCGTGGAAGCACGGTAGGATCAGGCCGAAGCACGGATAACACGCAGGTAACAGGGCAGGATTCATCAGTGACGGTACGGGCATGCTCTTTTCCTGTTCATGAGTTTGATAACGTTTTGAGGTTGTCTCGCGTGAACCCCCCGAGACCGCAAGGAGGAAGCAAGACATGTCTGCCTAGGAGCGCGTCCCAGGCTCCGGGCCGTCTTGACACGCTCGGTCTCCTCACAGGTCAACCACCCGATGGCAGGCAGCGGCCAGGACACGCATGTTGTCATGCTCCCTGGTCCCCAGTTCTCCTCCGCCGAGACTCAGACCCCAGTAGCCGTTCATCACAACGGTGGGGGAACGCCCCACGAGTTCCATCAACCTGTCGGGACCTGCCGCCTGAAGATAAATGGAGACATCGTTGATGAGAAGGACTGCAGCGGGCCTTTCATCAACTCGGTCGAACAATATCTCCAGCCGCCGGGCATTACCCTCGGCGAGGATGCGGGTCTCATCAGGTGTTCGCCCCGATAGCCTGGGTGGATGAATCATGGTGGCGAAATAGCGCACGGCATTTCCCCGAGGGGGGCGCATCTTGCCGCCCACCCCTCGCATCAGGTCGGGGGCCATGTCCAGCACCGCCAAGTCCGTTTCTCCCGCTTCCAGGAACGCTCCCAAGATTCTTGAGAGAAGCTCTGTCTTACCCCGGTTCACTTCGCCCCGAAACAGCGTCCTTCGTCCCCTCAGAGCGGCAGGCTCATATGGGGCGGGTTGCGGGAACTCATTCCTCGTCACAGCAGCCCCACCTTGCTGAGGATGAAACGTGCAGCCAGCACGGTCGTGACCAGGAGCGTGAGTACCCCCAAAAGATTAAGGATGAAGGAATTACGATCGGCGCCCGCTATTTCCCTGCGATTGAGCATGTACAGAATGATAGCGAGGATCAGGGGTGTGCCGCAAAGCCCTAGGGCCAGCATGACGGGAAGGAGCAGGAAAAAGCCGCCTTTCAGGAAAGGACCCGTGGCGCTCAGAAGGGCGCCCAGAAGGATGATCCCCCCGAATCTTTTCCTTTGCCGTTCCCGGTCCCAACCCATCTTGTCGAAAATGAAGTATGCGCCCGCAAGGAATGTGGGGGAGATCGTGGACAGTGTGGCACCCCAGAGCCCTAAGAGAAAGGTGGCCATGGCCATTTTTCCCAGAAGAGGGCCCAATCCCAGGGCGGCGTCCGCCGCCCTGGCGACCTTGACGCCTGCGGGGTGGAGGACCGAGGCCGCCACCAGGTAGATGGCCAGGCTGTATATACCGAAGGCCGCGCCCATGGAAAGGGCATTGTCGAAGCGGGCGAGGGGCAGGTCTTTCTTCTTCCAACCTCGGGCGTTCACGTTATAGGTGTGCATCCCGATGATGGTGATGTGTACCGCTCCTCCCATGATGGCCGCCCCCATGAGTGCCGAACCCATGCCTCCCGGAAAGGTGGGGATCAGACCTGAGGCAAGCTGTGCCGGTCGGATATCGGCCTGGAATACGGTTATGATGAAGCAGAGGACCACAAAGCAGACCAGGAGCTTGCAGGCGTTTTCGAACCACCGATATCCGCCGAGCACCAGGCCCAGCGTGATCAGGAGAGCGTAAGGGATTCCCCACCAGGGTGTGCTGAGGCCCGTGGCAAGTCCTGTTACACCCACCAGGGCGTTCATGAGGACCATGGCGGCGATATAGGTGGCCACCACCGCATCCAGGGCCAGAATCCAGGCCCAGAATCGGCCCAGGCGCCGCTCCGTGGCACTGATGATTCCCCGGCCCTCCAGTATACCCACCCGGGCTGCGAGATATTGCGCCGTGGCCCCGAAAACGGCGCTCAATATTACCACCCAGAGAAAGGCGTAGCCGTAAGTGGATCCCGCGATGGAAACACTGACCAGCGTGGCCGGGCCGCACGCCACGGCGCTGATAATCCAGGCGGGTCCCATTTCACGCAAATAAGAGAGCCCTTTTTTCGATGGCATGAGATTTCCGTCGAGCCTCCGTTGTTCCGGATGAGATGAGGGGGTGTTTTGGGTTTGAAAATCTACCACAAGGTGGTATAAAAAGCAAGCCATGGAAAGTACACGGTGCCCGTGGTGAAAGGAGCACCTAATGGACAAAGCGGAGTTCTCATACCTCAGAAAGATCCTTAACAAGACGCAGAAACAGATGGCCCAGTTGCTCGGCACATCCGTGAAGGCGGTTCATAGCTACGAGCAGGGATGGCGACGTGTCCCTCCCCATGTGGAACGGCATCTGCTCTTCTTGCTCAGCAGAGTCCGCAGAAGGGCTCAAGGGACAAAGCCCTGCTGGGATTTAAAGAACTGCCCGGAGCATCGAAGGAGGGAATGCCCGGCATGGGAGTTTGACGCCGGAAGGCTTTGCTGGTTCATCAATGGGACCATATGCGAAGGTTCCGTCCATGAAAACTGGGAGAAAAAGATGGAGATCTGCCGGTCCTGCGAAGCCCTTGAATTTCTTTTGCCGGACGTGGCACAACATAGGACGGAGGATGCACGGTGAAAATTCTTTCCATCGCTGTCAGCAAAAAGAAGGGTACGCGCAAGGAGACGATCGCGCAAGGGGAACTGATCAGGGACTACGGCCTTTCAGGAGACGCCCATGCAGGCCCCTGGCACCGGCAGATAAGTTTTCTTGCCTCAGAAAGCATAGAGTCCGCAAAGCGTAACGGGTTGGACGTGACCTTCGGCGACTTTGCTGAGAACATTGCCACGGAGGGAATCTCGTGGACCCGGCTCCCGGTGGGGACGCGGGTACGGCTGGGCGAGCGCGCCCTCGTGGAAATCACCCAGATCGGAAAGACTTGTCACAACAAGTGTGCCGTCTTCTATCGGGCCGGGGACTGCATCATGCCGCGGGAGGGAGTGTTTGCCAGGGTCCTGGAGGGGGGCACGATACGCACTGGCGATCCGGTGGCCGTCCTGACACGTGATGGGGATTAAGGGAGAGGGCGGGAATCCCGAAATCATCAAAACCCTGCGAAAGGCGTTGGAGCACCTGGACATCGGCAACGGCCACCTGATCAGTTGGGCGCGCGCGGAACTGGGAGCGAGGATCGCTGCCCTGATGCCGGGAGATCTCGAATACACGGTCTTCGGGGTGTCGGGCGGCGAGGCGGTGGATCTGGCCATCAAGGTGGCCAGGGGCTTCACCGGAAGAGCCCGAATCATATCGGCCTTGGGCGGATATCATGGGCACACGGGTCTTGCCCTGGCCGCGGGGGACGAGAAGTACCGCGCACCTCTGTCGATTTGTGCAGTGGCTCTGTGACGTTATTCAATGGGGATGTGTGCCAGCCCTTCGCCGTAATCCACGATCACTCCGTCCGGCACGATTTCCTTGAGAACGGGTCCTTGCCTTTCGATTCGTTCTCCCACCCGGTAGCGCCGGTCATTGATGAACACGAAGCGCTTGTTCGGGTCCTCGTCATAGATATGGGCCAGTATCACAATGCGGGGCAGTTTCTTTTTTACCGCTTCGGGCAGTGCCCGGAATTCCCGGATCGGACCGGGATCGGAGGGGAATGCCGAGGGCGGGCTTTGGCCTTGTGCCCGCACGCCGCCCGGTACCCCTTGTTCCGTTCCTCGCGTGGGTCCGGTCTTCACGACTGCGTCTTCAGCGACCTTCGCGGCGGGGCGATGGAAAGTGCGCACCTTGGGGTGAACCGCCCGCCCGGGGCGTGCGGGGGGGATGGTGGGTCGGGGAGGGCGCGGCGAGAACTTGGCCACAGGAGGTCTTGGGGATGTGCCGAGTGCGGTTCGTGCCGGCCTTGAGCCCGGCCTGCGCGGGTGGACTTCCTGCATTCCTCGGGCCTTCTCTTCTATGGGAATAGAGGTCTCAGGCGCAGGCGGGGTGCGGGTCGAATCATGCCGCCCCAGGTCCACCAGTGAGAAGGCGCCCACGTATGCCAGGAGTAGAAGAGCCAGGAGGGTCATCACCGGCAGTAAAAGACGTCTTTTCACCGGGCCCTGCCGATAGACCCGGCTAAAGTCCGGTGCATGCGTCAACCGGTTTTCCTTTTCAGCTCTCTTGAGCGCATCGAGGATCAGAGACAACAGCTTACCCCTCCATGCGATGATCTTCGTGGTCACTTGGCCGCGGACCCGATTTCCCCACCCGTGCCCGTGTTGTGTCGGACAAGCGGGGACCCTGGAGTTCGCCCGTGACTCTCATCAGTTCAAAAAGGGTTTTTTCCCCCACCATCCCGTCCACAAGGAGGGCATGCTCCCGCTGAAACCGGCGCACCCTCTGTTCAAGCGCCTCGTCAAAAACAGGGGATGCCGGGTGGGACGAATCTTCCATGCGCGTTCCTTCCCCCAGATCCAGTTGCTTTCTGAGCCAGAGGATGTCCGGGCCTTTCATGCCTTTCTTCAGGAGACGACTACTGAGGGATGGGGCGTTCCAGACCAGGATGAAGTCGCCGAGCCAGAAAGGGTCCATGGATTCGGTGGAAATGGTGAGATGAAGGTCTCCAAACCCAAGGGTGGCCTGAGGGCCCCGGAGCCCCAGGAGTGCGGCATAGCGCCGCTTCGGCCCAGTCCGAAATTCCAGGACCACGGGCCGATCGATATGCCGCAGTCTCATCCAGGACCCTTTTCCGCGCAGGCATCGAAGTCCTGCGGCCGCGATCCGCAAACAGGGGTCTCCCCCCCGGGGGCCGGGAAGAGATCTTTTCCAGGATTTCATGAGAATGGAAAAGGCCGTCTCCAGGTCCATCCCGGAGGTCCCCCGTTCCAGGTGGGTTGCAAAATTTCCAGGCGGCACACTCTCTTGTGAAGTCTGCTCTCTTTCCACCGTCGGAGGTCCCACGGGGTTTGGCGACGAGGCGGTAGAGACGGACCGTTTTTCTGTTCGGGCGGGCGGGGCTGACGGACGAGGGACGTCCCGTTTTGAAACCACTGGGGCCGCAGCATCACCCCCTGGTGCAGTGGGTCTCTGAATCAGATCGCCTAACAAAGACGAGGGATCCTGGTACCAGATCAGGAGCAACGCTGCAAGGGCGGCCGCCCCCATGCCCCAGAATAGGATCCGCCGGGTCGGCGGCCCATGTGCGTGAAGCCCCATCACCTCCCGGTGCGCCCTGCGAATCAAACGGCGGTCAACCCGGTCCTTTCGAAGTCCGTAGGCGCCCAAAAGGGCCCTCTCGCAGACGATGTTCACCAGACGCGGGATACCACCCGAGAGCCGATGTACGGAGCGGAGAGCGCCCGGTGTCAGGAGAGGATCTTCACGCCCCGCCACCTCCAAACGGTGCCTGACATAGCCCGCCGTGTCCCCGGGGGTCATGGGCCCTAGATGGTAGCGTGCCGTGATCCGCTGCGCGAGCTGACGAAGTTCGGGCCGCTTCAGGATTTCACGGAGTTCGGGCTGGCCTACCAGGAAGATCTGGAGGAGCTTTCGCGACTCGGTCTCCAGGTTGGTTAGAAGCCTTACCTGCTCCAGGGTTTCGGGGTATAGGTCCTGAGCTTCATCCAGGATGGCCACCGTGCGCCTGCCCCGGGCATGATTTTCCAGGAGGTGGCGGTTGAGACGATCGATAAGGGCCTTGAGGCTGCAGGTTCCTTCCGGCACAGGGACACCCAGTTCCTCGCAAAGAGTGGAGACCAGTTCCGAAGGCGTCTGGCGGGGGTTGAGGACCAGGGCCACGTCCACGTTCTCCGGGGCATTTTCGACAAGGCACCGGCACAGGGTCGTTTTCCCTGTTCCAACCTCCCCTGTGAGCTGTACGAAGCCCCCGTCCTGGGACACTCCATAAAAGAGGTGGGCCAATGCCTCCCGATGCCGCTCTGTGAGGAACAGGAAGCGCGGGTTCGGGGTCAGGGTGAAGGGGTGCTGTTTCAAATGGAAGAAGTCGAGATACATGGATTCTCGCTGATCCCGGAAAGGGTGGGGCGAATGCCCGAACCTCGTGTATCAGTGCCGGGACTGGCTGGGCGGAGTTTGAAAGCGGCGATCATGGAATAAGTCCCGGCGGTGGGCGCCCTGAACCGGCGGTGGAGGCGGGCCGCCCTCATGTTCCCGGGTGGTTGTCTGCGCAGGGCATGGGATCCTGCCAGGCAACCTCCGGGCCTCGCCACAAAACCTGTGCATTTTATCCATTTTGCCGGGGAAGCGTTTGAATGTCAACGGGCAACGAAACGGCATCTGCGGTCGGTTTTTTTGGGGGTAATCTAACCGGGGGTTCCGACCTCATGGACCAGCGGGCCTCTCCGGATTGACATAGTGACGGTTCTGTTATAGCGTGACACCCGTCCGAGGCCCGAGAATGGGGCCCCGATTCTTGGAGAGACCCTTGAATTTGCGGGAACGAGAGGCAATACCATGCTCGAGGAAAGGATCAAGCAGGAACTGAAGGATATCGTAGGCCCCGAGAATTTCACGGAGGCCCGGATCGATATGGTCTCTTATGCCTATGACGCCATGGGCGCAAAGGGCAGGCCCGACTGCGCGGTCTGGGTCACCTCCACGGATCAGGTGTCAGCGATCATGCAACTGGCCACACGGGAGAAGATCCCGGTCACGCCGCGGGCTGCCGGCACGGGCATCGCGGGGATGGCGGTGCCCACGCACGGGGGGATCGTAATGGATGTGATGCGCATGAACCGGATCCTGGAGATCAACGTGGAAGATCGGGTGTGCGTGGTTGAACCCGGGGTGGTCTATGTGGACCTCCAAAAGGCCCTGGCCCCTCACGGCTTCACCCTGCCCACGGAACCTGGAAGCTCCGTGGCAAGCGCCATCGGGGGCAATGTGGCGACCAACGCAGGCGGGCTGAAAGGCGCAAAATACGGGACCACCAAAGATTACGTGCTGGGGCTCGTGGTGGTGCTTCCGGACGGAAGGGTGATGAAGACCGGGACCCGTACCATGAAGACCTCCTCCGGGTACAACCTCACCCAGCTCTTTGTTGGTTCGGAGGGGACCCTCGGCATCATAACGGAAATCACGCTGAAAGTCGTGCCCCTGGCCAGGCGGACTGCAACGGCCCTGGGGCTGTTTGACTCCCTGGAAGACGCGGGCAGGGCCGTTACACGGACCATGTCTTCAGGCGTGGTTCCCAGCGTCATGGAGGTGATGGGCCGTTACCTGATCCAGGCCATCAATGAGGGTACGGACCTTCAACTGCCCGAGGTGAACACTATGCTTCTTGTGGAGACCGAAGGGTACACACGGGCAGAGGCTGACGCACAGATGGAGCGCGTAGTGGAAATTTTCAAGGACAACGGCGCCAGTGATGTGAAGCGGGCCGAAACCGAGGCCGAACGGGCCGACCTCTGGGCAGCCAGGAAATCCACTTACCCCGTGACCGCCAGGCTCAACAACTCGATCCTGGTTGAGGATGTAACGGTTCCCATGAGCAAGCTGGCGGAGCTGTTTCGGGAGTTTGAAAAAGTGGTCGCGCAGTATGACCTGAAGGTGGCCATGTGCGCACACGCAGGAGACGGTAATTTCCATCCCCTCATCACCTTCGACAGCCGGGATCCGGAAATGGTGGAGCGTGTGGAGAAGGCCAATGACGCCCTTTTCCGCATGGCCATCGCCATGGGAGGTACCATTACGGGGGAGCACGGCATCGGAACCATGAAGGCCAAATATATGACCATGGAACATGGGGAAATCGCCATGGATGTGATGCGCACCATCAAACGGGCACTGGACCCCCATAATATTATGAATCCCGGCAAAATGGATCTGAACGGATGACGGAGACGGACCGATGAGGCAAGCCTATGAATTTGAAAAAACGTATGGGGAACTGATTCTGCGCTGTTCGGTGTGCGGGTTCTGTCAGGCCGTCTGCCCCATCTACGGGCTGACCCGGAGGCCGGCGCTCAACGCAAGGGGGAAAATGCTCCTGCTCCAGGAAGTTATGCGCGGTGAGATGGGGCTTGACCAGGACCTCGTGGAAACCCTGTTTCAGTGTACCGGCTGCGCTTCCTGTGAGGTGAACTGCCCGTCCGGAGTGAAGGTCACGGAGATCCTTCGGGAGGTGCGGAGGGAAATGGTGAATACAGGCACCTGCCATCCCGTTTTCACGGGCATGAATGAAATCCTGGCGGGCAGCAATAATATCTACGGGGAGACGGACCCGCCTGAATACCTGGAGGGAAGGAAGGTAAATGAAAAGGCTGCTTATGTCTATTTCGCGGGCTGCGTCGGCGCGTATCGAGAGGAAGAACACACCGAGGTGACCTTGAAATTGCTGGATCGGATGGGGGTCGACTACACCCTGATCGACGAGGTCTGCTGTACGGGTGTGCTGGAAGATGTGGGATACGCGGTCCACGGTTCAAAGGCGGAGACGCTCGTCGAGCGCGTTCGGGCGACAGGGGCCGAGACCCTGATCACAGGTTGTCCTTACTGCATGAGGACCTTTACGAGCCGGAACGCATACATCGGTCTGTCGGAGGCCGGGGTTCGGGTGGTGCATATTTCACAGTTTCTCTCCACCATGACCTTCGACGTTCAAACGGATCTCGTGGTCACATATCACGATCCCTGCGACCTGGGCAGGCACGCAGGCATCTATGAAGAGCCCCGGCGCACCATCGGGCGGATCGCGCCTCGTTTCGTGGAAATGGAGCATCACCACGCACAATCCCTCTGTTGCGGGGCGGGTGGGGGGGTGCGGGCAAGCCACCCGGCCCATTCCATCGGCATGGCCCGGAGGCGGCTCGAGGAGGCCGAGGCGGTAGGCGCGGACGTGGTTCTGACCGATTGTAACTCCTGTGTGCACAACCTGTCCAACGCAAAGCTCAGACGCCAGAAATTAAGGATTACCACTGTGCCCGCCTTCATCCTCTCGCTGCTCGAGGGGGAGGAGAGGGCTTGAAGGAGTCGGAGATGATCTGGTTGAGATTGAGTACTTCGGAGGTGGTTACTCCCCTTCTGGCGAGGGTCAGGAGGTCCTGAACGATACCGGCAGCCTTCTCCCCGGCCCTTTGAATCG
>JAFDIS010000074.1 GCA_019307945.1 Deltaproteobacteria bacterium
ATCTTCGGTGTTGCGCTTCGGATCCAGTCGCTGCGACGTACTTCAAGTACGTCTCACTCCTGAATCCTCGCGCGCCTTGCATCTGCCGCAAACTCGAAAATCGCTCAATTTGGGACCTAATTTTGCCTTGCGCCGCCTTAGCTCGCCACATTTTTCAAGACTTTGTCAGGAGAGGGCTTTCACGTTGAATTTTCCATCGGCATACTGTAGGTTGACGCGGAAGCAGCGGGCCGTTTGAGGAGGGAGACTCTTGTCCGTGGGGTCCACACCCCCCGGGAACAGGTCTCGAACAGTGGAGGTGAGTAAATGCCGTTGGAAGATGTGGTGATTTCAAGGTCCATCATAGAGCGATACCGGGAAAAACTCCTAGATCACCTGGAGGTGGACGTGGCCATGGTGGGCGGAGGACCCGCAAACTTGATCGCAGGGTACTACCTGGGTAAAGCCGGGGCCAAGGCGGTGATCTTCGAGTCCAAGCTTGCGCCCGGGGGCGGTATGTGGGGCGGAGGCATGATGTTCAATGAGGTGGTGATCCAGGATGAAGCGTTGCATATAGCCGAGGAACTGGGAATCCGCTGCCGTGAGGCGGGGCGGGGCGTATACACCATGGACAGCGTGGAGGCGACGGCCACCATCATTTCCCAATGCGTGCGTGCGGGTACGCTGATTCTGAACATGGTAAAGGCCACCGACGTCCTTTTCCGGGAGGAAGAAGGTAAACCCAGGGTGGCGGGGCTCGTGGTGAACTGGTCGCCCGTGCACCACCTGGAACTCCCCGTGGACCCGTTGGGTGTCAAGGCTTCCTTTGTGATCGACGGCACGGGCCACCCGGCGGAGATTTGCAGGACGGTCCGCCGTAAGCTGGGCGTGGAATTACAGACCAGGACCGGGGACGTAGTGGGGGAGATGCCCCTTTGGGCCGATAAGGGCGAGGAGTTCACCGTGAGCAACACGGCCGAGGTATACCCGGGCCTCTTCGTGGCGGGAATGGCGGCAAACAACGTCTTCGGGGGGCCCCGGATGGGGCCCATATTCGGCGGCATGATGCAGTCCGGTCAGAAAGTGGCGCGGTTGATTCTGGAAAGGCTGAAGGGATAGCTGGGCGTGACCTCATTCGACCATGTAAGGCTGTACTGCTTTTCCCCGGGAAGACTGGCCGGGCCAAAGGACCCGGTGGCGCTGGTGGAGGAACAGATCCGGGGGGGGGCGGACGTGATCCAACTCCGGGAAAAGGAGATGTCGAAACGGGACCGGCTGGCACTGGGATTCGAACTGCGCCGGTTGACGCGAAACTACGGGGTATTGTTTATCGTAAACGACGACGTGGACCTGGCCCTGATCCTGGAAGCAGACGGCGTGCATCTGGGACAGGAAGACATACCCATAGACCACGCCCGGCCCCTCATGAAAGACCGAATCATCGGTGTTTCCACACATTCCCTGGAGCAGGCCATGACCGCCGTAAGGCAGGGTGCCGATTACATAGGGGTGGGTCCTGTGTTCCCGACCAAGACCAAGGAAAACCCGGATCCCATCGTGGGACTCTCACTTCTTGAAAGAGTTGGGGCTGATTGTCCCATCCCATTCGTGGCCATCGGCGGGATCGGCCGTGACAACCTCGAGCTTGTGGTGAAAGCGGGTTGCCGGAGGGCCGCCGTGATCTCAGACATCCTCCTTGCGCCGGACGTGGCAGAGCGGTGCAGGGAACTCAAGAGGATGCTGGCGTGAAAGAGTTCATGGAACACACCTTTGCCCGCTCCGTTTCCACGGCCGAGCGGTGCCATCGTCTGCTCGGCACGCTTGACAGGGAAGACGTCCTGGGCATCGCCATCGTCGCCGACCCGGATGCCATGGCCAGCGCCATGGCCCTGAAGCGGATCTTTTGGCGAAAGGTCCGCCACGTGGAGATCTTTCACGTCAACCCTATCAGACGCGCGGACAACCTCGCCTTCGTCCGCCTGTTGAAGGTGGGGATGAGGCCCTGGTCACGGGCCCGGTCGACCCCCGTAACCAGATGGGCGATCCTGGATTCGCAGCCGGACCACCATGAGGCCTTTGCCGGAAGGGAGTTCGATATCATCATCGACCACCATCCGCCCCCTAAGCAAATGAGGGCCCGGTATGTGGACATACGAGAGGACTACGGGGCCAATGCCACCATCATGACCGAGTACCTGCGGGCCTTGAAGGTCCGACCGTCCTCCACCCTGGCCACGGCCCTCTTCTACGGCATCAAGACGGACACTGACAATTTCGTTCGGGACGCCCTGGCAAACGACGTCAACGCCTTCCGTTATCTGTACCGGTTCGCGAACATGAATACGGTCAAGAAGATCGAATCATCCGAGATCACCAGGCACACGCTGGACAGCTACCGGACCGCCATGGAAAGGTTGGTCCTCGTTCGCGATATCGCCTTCGTCCACATGGGAGAGATCCAGGAAACGGATACTCTCGTGCTTATCGCCGACTTCTTCATGAAAATGGCCGAGGCCAGCTGGAGTATCGTGTCCGGAATCTATAAGGACAAACTGGTGGTGATCCTACGCAATGCCGGAATTCGCGGAGACGCGGGTAAAGCGGCCAAGCGCTTGTTCGGCGCCTGGGGGGGGCAGGCCGGGGGGCACAGGGCCGCAGCGCGGGCGGAGGTCCCCCTTGAAAATCTCCCCCGTGCAAAGGCGACGGACGAGGATGTGGGGCGGATCATCCTGCGCAGGCTCAAGACCGCGAGATAGCCGTTCCTTCCCCCATTCACCCATCCAACCAAGGAGAAAACTACGTGGCGCGTTTTGAGCGGGAAACGGTCAGCGAAGAGCGCATCGAGGAAACCAGGCGCCTGATCCGAGAGGGGGACGATGCGGGGCTAAGAAGCCTCCTGGACGCTATGCGCCCGGCGGATGTGGCCGACCTCATCGAGCACCTGGATCCCAAAGAGCGACTGTTCATCTTCGATATCCTGGAGCCGGTGGGGGCGGGCGAGGTGCTCGTGGAGATCGAGCCCCCGGTGCAGGAAAAACTGCTGGAGGATCTCGACAACCACTCCCTTTCGGAGATCGTCCAGGAATTGGACTCCGATGATGCCGCCGACCTCGTCGGGGATCTTCCGGTCCATCGGGCCCAGGAGATCATCCGCTCGGTGGACGATGAGGTCTCCCGGGAACTCGTCAAACTGTTGCCCTATCCGGAGGACACGGCAGGCGGCATCATGGCCCTGGAGTTCGTGGCCATCCCCGCGCATGCCACGATTCAGGATGCCATCGAGACCATTCGAGAGAAGCGTGAGGAGGTGGAAAATCTCTATTATCTCTGGGTGGTGGACGAAAGGGAACGGCTCGTGGGTGTTGTGTCCATCAAGGATCTCCTGCTGGAGGATCCGGGCCGCCGCGTGAGCGAGATCATGAACCCTGAAGTGATCTGTGTGCATGTGCACGAGGATCAGGAAGAGGTGGCCCGCGTGGTGAAGAAGTACGATCTTGTCACCGTACCGGTGGTGGACGACGACGACCGCCTGGTGGGCCGCATCACCCACGATGACATCATAGATGTCCTGGAAGAAGAGGCGGATGAAGACTTCTCCCTCATGGCCGGCGTGATGCCCCAGGAGATTACCGAAGAATCGCCGGTTAAGATCTCGCGGGCGAGGTTGCCGTGGCTCATGGCCGGACTCTTCGGGGAATTGATTTCCGCCTTGGTGATAAGCCGCTTCGAGGTTTCCCTGGAAACGATCCTGGCATTGACCTTTTTCTTCCCGGTGATCATGGCCATGGGCGGGAGTTCCGGAACTCAAGCGGCCACCGTGGCGGTCAGAGGGCTCGCAACCGGCGATATCAGCCTGGTGAACATCTGGAAGAGGATCTGGGTGGAGTTGAGGGTGGCCTTGATCAACGGTCTGATCTGCGGGATTCTCCTGGGAGCCGTT
Source organism: Deltaproteobacteria bacterium (assembly GCA_019307945.1). Taxonomy (GTDB): domain Bacteria; phylum Desulfobacterota; class DSM-4660; order Desulfatiglandales; family Desulfatiglandaceae; genus B17-G16. The sequence continues at coordinate 3,920 of JAFDIS010000074.1, forward strand.
GTTTCTTTGTGGCTGTCCAATTACGCCCTGGGCGGCGTAGTGGCCCTGGCGCTCGTGCTGATCATATTGAACTCGGGATTTATCGGTGCCGCCGTCCCCCTGGCCTTCAAACGAATGGACATTGACCCCGCCCTCGCCAGCGGTCCTTTTGTGACCACTTCCAACGATATCCTGGGCTTACTGATCTACCTGGGTCTCGTAACCCTGTTTCTAAAGATCACCACCTGACGGGGCGGCGGATTCGTCGAACCTGCCCGGCGGTTCCTGTCTCTCCGGTGTCGTTACTCCAGCCGGAGGGCGGCGGGCGCCAGTTCTCCCTCGGCCTTGAAGGGAAAGTAGGGCGGTGTGAGGAATCCACCCTTCACCCTGAGTTTTCCTGTTACGCGGTATTTGATCCTGTCTTCGCCCTGAAGGCCCACGGCATTCTTGACCATCTCCACGACCGACGAGAAGACGGTCACCGGGATGACGGCGGTGCCGTGGGCAGGGATCTTGGCGGAGGCCTGGGACACGCCCGTGGCCAGATGCCTTCCGTTCAATGCGAGATCACACTCGATTCCTCGAACCTCCAGGGGTACGTCATTGGTGTTGAAGACACGGACCCGCACCAGGAAGGACATTTCGAAGAGCTTGACCAACTGCACCTGGATATCGGCTAGGGCCACCCGCGGCGGTTCCAGGCGTTTGCCGGGGCCCGCGCAGGTCGCCGGGATGAAAAGCATCAGGCAGATTGCGAATCCGCAAACGACGCGGTTCCTTGGTTTCATGTGCCCCCCTTTCGGGTGGAGGATAAGGGCCCGGCCTTCCGCGCGACAGTCAGCTTACGAGAAGAATGGAGGTATCCTTTACGGCATGAACCACTTTTTGGGAGACGGACCCCAGGATGAACTCCTTGATCCCGGACAGCCCCCTTCTGCCCAGGACGATGACATCATATCCTTCCCGGGCCTCTTCCACGATGTCTCTGGCCACCCCCTTACGCTGGTTTTCCATCTTGACGGCGATGTCCTCTTCGCGAAAGCCTGCGCTCATCAAACGGTCCTTGGCCTCTTTAACGGCGCCGTTCACCAGTTCCCGCTTCTTGTCTTCCATGCTGCAGAAGACGTCCCTCTGGGAAAGAAAGTAGGGGGTAAGCTCCGGGTTGGTCATTTCACACATGGCCGCGGTGTCGGGAATGACACTGAAAAGGGTGACTTTGGAGCCTTTGTCAAAGGCAGTCGCGATGAAATCCACGGCCCGCATGGCGTTCACTGAATCGTCCAACGCGATCAAAACCTTTTTCGCCATAACCTTTCTCCTTTCCTGGGGTTGTGCGACATGCCCCGCGGCACGGGGCTGAACGGAGGCGGGAGCCTGCCATGAGACGATTTTTCGTCACGCCGCCCCGGCCGCCTCTTTTCCATCCTCCGCCGGGGGAGGGAAGTAGAGGGTGAACACGGTTCCGCCGGATAGAAAACAGTCTTCTTCCCGCGCGCAGTGCTCGCAGGCCTTGATATCTCCTGGGCACGTGTCGGTTGCATATGGAATGTGCGGACAACGGATGGAAGACATCTTGATGTGGAAGCCATACCGCTCGGAGAAGACCTTCATGCGGAGGAGGTCCGCACCCTTTCCGCCGGCGTTGAAATCAAAGGGCCTCTTGGATGAGTACTGCAGGGTTTCCTGCGTGGCGAAAAAGCCGTCGAAGATCCTTTTCTGGTTCTCCTCGGTGATGCCTGTGCCGTAATCCCTGACGGTGAAAAGGGTCCCGTCGGCCTCCTTGCGGCTGGATACTTCCACTTTTCCGCCGTCAGGGGTGTTTTCCACGGCATTTTTGATGAGCCCGTCCACCACCTTCTGAAGGTCCTCCGGAGGCATGTACACGGGCGGGGTTTCCTTCATATCGAGGATCAGTTTTACACGGCGGTTCCTTATGGCCGGGTCAAGGACCTTGACCCGTTCAGGTACGAATTCCTGGAGACGGATCTGTTCGGGGAGTCGCTCGCTTATGCCGTAGATCTCCTCGATCCTCTTTCTTACCTCCCGGATCACGCCACCCTCACCGATTTCCCTCGCTATGAGCACCTCGAGCTCATCGGCGCACTCGGTCAAAATGGTGGTGAGTACCTCGTGGGCGGGGTAGGGACGATTTCCCATGATGTCATGGGCCTCTTCCTGGATCGCCGTGATACGGTTCAGATTCCTCCGCGCCCTCACCATGGTGGGTTTCCATTTTTCCTCCGGAAGCTCCTCAAGCCGACGTTCCAGGATATCGAGGGAGCCCATGAGGACTGAAAGGGGCGTCTTCAACTCGTGGGAGAGGTGATGAATCGCTTTTCCTTTGGCCCGGTTCATTTCGCTGACTTCCAGATAGGCCTTTTTCATCTCCTGGGAGAACCAGGCGTTCTCAATGGACAGGGCCACTGTGCCGGCCAGCATGTTGAGCAGTTCCTCGTCTCTTCGTTGAAAGTCTCCCCCCTTCTTGTTGATTGCGGCCAGCACCCCGATGATGCGGTCGCTGCTCCGAAGCGGCACCAGGAGTAGATTCCTGGTGTGATAGCCCAATTTTCGGTCCCGCGCCAGATGGAGTTTGGGGTCTTCAGACGGGTCGAGGACCATGACGGGACGCCCGGTCCTGATTACCTTGCCCGCCACGAGTTCATCGAGGGGAAAACGAAATTCTTTTACCCTGCGTTGAGTGGCAGCGTCGTCATAGGCCGCACCGAGAAAGAAGAGCTCTTCGTTTTCTTCGTCGTGCAGGATCACCAGGGCCCCTTCGGCATCCAGGAGACGCTTGATCTCCTGACTCACGTAATCGAGCAGGTCTTCCAATTCGGGGTACTCGGGCAATGCCCGGCTGATCCGGAGCAGTGCTTCGGTGTTCCTGTAGGCCCTCTTGACCTCTTCTGAGAATCTGGCGTTTTCGACGGAAAGCGACACCGTCCCCGCCACCAGATCCAGCATCTCCTGATCCGCCTCCTGAAAGTCGCCGTCCTTCTTGTTGATTGCTGCCAGCGCCCCAATGATCCGCTCACTGCTCCGAAGCGGCACCAGGAGAAGATTTCGTGTCCGGTAGCCCAGCTTGCGGTCCCGCGCCTCGTGGAGCGCCGGGTCTTCGGAAGGCTCTGAGATTATCAAGGGTTTTCCGGTTTGAATGACCTTTCCCGCCACGAGTTGGTCGAGAGAAAATCGGGCCTCCTTGACGCGCTGTTGCGTGGAGGGATCATCATAGGCGGCACCCAGGAAGTAGAGATCTCTGCTCTTCTCGTCGTGGAGAACCACGAGGGCCCCTTCGGAGTTCAGGAGGCGTTTGATCTCGGCGCTCACGTAATCCAGCAGGTCTTCTAGGTCCGGGTGTTCAGGCAAGGCCGTACTCATTCGTAGGAGGGCCTCATTGTTGCGCTGGATCCGCTTCTCTTCGGTGATGTCCCGAAGAAGAAACAGCTCACCCGCCGGCTCGTCGCGGTGGTCGTAGAAAACCGCGCCCCGCATGACCACGTCCAGGGTCCTGCCGTCCTTGGTGAGCCGCTTGGTTTCGCGCCGCGAAAGGACTCTTTTTCCAAGGAGTTCACGGACAATCCCCTCTGCTTCCTTTTCGAGATCAGGGGGGATGTACGGGATCTTGCGGCCCTGAAGTTCCTGCAGCGTCCATCCGAAGGTGTGGGTGAAGGCCGGATTCAGGTAAAACACCCGCCCGTTCCGGGTGAATACGACGATGGGGTAGGGCACGAAATCGAGCAACGTTCTCAAGCGCTGCTCCGATTTTCGGAGCGCCTCTTCCGCCTTCCTTCTTTCGGTGATATCCTGCAGAGTCTCAATGGCCCCCACGGTGCGTCCGTCTTCGTCTCGCAACGGAGCCGCGGTGAAAAAGAGCCATTTCCCGTCCTTGCCGATGGCGGGGAAAAAATCCTCTGCTTCGTATCCTCCTTCCACCACTGCGGACGGATGGTATTTCCCTCCGTAGTACCGGTCGAGTTCCTTTTCTCCGGCCTCATCCACGACGAAATCGGCCAGGACAGGTCTTTCATGATCGTAAAAGGCCTCCCATTGCCGCCGGGTGCCGATCATTTCCTGCGCCGAGATTCCCGTCAGGTTTTCGTAGGCCTTGTTGCAATGGACGATCCTGTGTTGGGTGTCGATGACGAACATCGGAATGGAGATGGCCTGAATAATCTGGAGTAGGCGCTTTTCGCTTTGTCGGAGCGCGGTTTCCGCGGCACGGCGCTTTTCGTATTCCTGCTCGAGTTCGCGGAGCCGCCTTTTCAATTCTTCGCGGGAGGAACTCAGGTTCATGTGCATCCCCGGGGAGCGGTGTTGGGGCCGAAAAATCAAATCTGCATTATAGCCCATCCTATGTGGTTCCTCCAAGCCCCGAATTGGATTGCCTTTCGCTAAGGCCCTCATGGGCCGCTCCGGTTCGCACCCGGGGCCTTCGTTGACTTGTCTGATGCTGCTCTGGTATACAAACAACCTGGGCCTAAAGGTGCTGTGCGGATGCTCAGTCGGGGGACCCCGGAACGGCTGGGAGGTGAAGGGCCCGCCACCCGGGATTCGGGTGGCGGGAGGCAAGCGGAGGAGGTTCATGAATCGACGTACGGGAGATCCCATGGAGGAAGTCCTGGAGGACGTGGCCCAGGAATTGGGATACGGGATGGAAGAAAAGACTAGGGCTCCTGCCGGCCGCCTCGTAAGCACGGCAAGAAGACCTGCGTTGCTGTCGGCCGTTGCCCTGGGGGTGGGGCTGGCGGCCCTTCTCCTTTCCCTGTGGGCCCTGTTCGCCGGGGGGCCTCATGTGGAATGGAACGAGGTGAAGCATCGGATCGACGGGATGGAAGAGCGGCTGGCCCGGGTAGAGGAGAAGGTCGGGACACTGAAAGGTTCCATGGCGGCGCGGTCGGAGCTGCGGGACCTCCATCGCCGTGTTTCGGCGCTCTCAGGCAAAGTGGCCCGGCTGGAGAGGCGGAAAGGGACAAGACCCCGCACCGCGGGCAGCCGGACCGGCACAGCGAAATATCATGTGGTGCGGCGCGGGGAAAGCCTTTATCTGATCGCCAAGCGATATGGTTTGAGCCTGGCTGCACTGACGCGCATGAACGGGCTCACTTCCAAGAGCGTCATTCGGCCGGGCCAAAAGCTCCTGGTCTCCAGGGGAAACACCCGTTGAGCGGGGGGGGGGGGGACGAAATTTTCTGGATAGGGCTGACTACCGTTGGGATGGGTGGCCGGCGCAGACGGACTCAGCTCAGTCGATCCTGTTTTTCCTCAAACTGGATCCCCACGACGTACAGGCCGTCGGCGTCTTGTTCGGAGTGGACGACCTTGCCCGTCACGGAAAGGATCTCTTCTTCAACGGCGATTTCCATCTCCATGAGGGATCCCGGGCTGACGGGCTCATGGACCTCCACCCGGACACCCGCCGGGCTCACGTCAAGAGTCCTGGCCATGGATACTCCGGTTTTCTGCTCATCGTCTTCTCTGTTTACATACGAGAGCAGCCGCAGGGTCCTGACCCTGGGATAACGCCGCCTTTCCGTGTCCTGATTCCGCTGAGCCGCCATGATTCCCGTCCTTTGAAATGTGGATTGATTATTTCAGCATAAAACAAACCTGCGCCTCCGTCAAGACGGGGCACTGAAAGGCGGAGGTTCCCGCATATACCTGGGGTGATACCGCCCGGAGGACACCTCTCGTGAACGAAATGAACGAAAAAGATGCTACCACTCCCCGACAGGCGTCCACCGTGATCCTTACCCGATTGCAGGGCGGCGAGGTGCAGGTCTACCTCCTGAAAAGGAGCGCTGGTTCGGGCTTCATGCCGGGATTATACGTATTCCCGGGCGGAACCGTGGAACCGCAGGATCGCAGCTATTCCTTTTGGTTGGATCACGTGGACCTGGACCCGACAGAGATGGTTCAGCGTTTCGGGCGGGAGATGGGCGTGAAACAGATGCTCGCCCACGCCATTGCGGCGGTTCGTGAAACCCTGGAGGAGGCCGGGGTCTTGCTGGCTGCCGGAAAAGACCTGCAGGCCGTGGAATCCCACCTGATTCGCAGGATCCGAGAGGGATCGGGGGACGGGTCGTCCGGGTTTCAGCAGGAGGTGCGAAAAGCAGACCTGCGCCTGCGGATCTCCCTGCTTACCCCGTGGGCTCACTGGATCACCCCCCGCGTCAACTCCCGCCGGTTCGACACCCGCTTTTTCCACTGTCACATACCCGAGGGGCAGCACTGTATCCCCGACTTCGTGGAAGCGGTGGACGGGCTGTGGATAAGCCCCGCCCAGGCCCTCGAGGGAAACAGGACGGGCCGTATCCCCTTGAGTCCACCAACTCTGGTCACCCTTTTCGAACTTCATCAATGCGGGGGAGCCGAGGGCCTCGCACGGAGGCTTCGGAACGGTTCATGGGGCGAACCGAGACGCCCGAAGATCCGTTTTTCCGAGGGGCGGGTACTCATACTCCTCCCTTGGGATCCATGCTACGGTGAGGAGGGAGACGATTCGGACCCGATCCCCCAGGGCCGCCTGGTTTCCCTGGATGAGCCTTTTTCCAGGCTTGTTCACCGAGAGGGCCTGTGGCATCCCGCGTGCCCGTAGAGGGCCGGATCAAAAAAGCCCGGACCGCACGAAAGGCGATCCGGGCAGGGCTGGGATTGGGATGGTGCAGATCAGCCGCGAATGATTCTCGGCAGCATCATCTGGTGCTGCGGGCAGATGGATCGCGGGTTCTGGTAGGCACAACCCGCAAAAGCCGCAATATATTTCCTCATCCGGCCGAAACTCACGATTTCGTCCACGAAGCCCCGGTTCGCGCAATAGATGGGCCTGGAGTTTTCGTGGTACTGTCTGGCTAATTCGTTCATCTTGTCTATCACCGGCTCCAGGGGCCTCCCCGCCTCCTTTTCCTTCACGAGGCGCCTGGCGAAGCTCGCAACCGCCGCAGTTTCGCCGTGCATCACGTAGATCTCCGTTGTGGGGGTACCCAGGGTGAACGCATTGTGGTTGTTGGCCGTGGGTCCTCCCATGATGTAGTGGGCGGCGGCCGTGCCTTTGCGCAGGACGATACAGATCTGGGGGACGTCCGTTTGCTCAATGGAGTAGATCAACGATTGGCCCAGTCCCAGTAGTTCCGCCTTTTCCGCAATATCCCCCACGTCGATTCCCGTGGTGTCCTGGAACCAGACTATGGGGATACGATCCCTCCCGCACAGTGTCACGAACTCGTTCAACTTGATTAGGCCCTGGCGGTAGAGTTTCCCGCCGATGCCCGGATAAGGGGCGTATTCCGGATAATCCTTGCCGATGAAACCCTGCTGGTTGCCGATGAAGCCCAGCAGAAACCCGTTGACCTTGGCGAGGCCGGTATAGACCTCGGGCCCGTAATCGGGTCGGAATTCCATGTGTTCGCTGTTGTCGAAGATTCGGGCCAGGACCTCCATGAAATCGTAGCTCCGCTTCTGGTTGAACGGCACCAGGTGGTTGAGGTCATCGGCCGGGAAACGAGGTTCTGTGGGTTCGGCCACGCGGAAAAAGGTCGGGTCGTAAGCCGGGGCCATGTCCATGTATCGTTTCAGGGCGTCCAGGACGCCCGCTTCGGAATCGTACACTTCCCGGAAAAAACCGGTCTCCCCGTAATGTATGGGTACGCTCCCCGGGGGGACCTGTTTGAAGTGCCGCGTGGCCTCGATGATCTGCTCGGCGCCTTCCAGATCGAAATGGCCTTTGGGGCTCATTCCGCTTACTATTCCCCCGCCTCCCACGGCCATGTTCGCCTTCTCATGAGCGAGCAGGATTGTGGGGCTTATGCTTTGGTAGCCTCCGCCGGCCGGGTTGGTCCCATAGATGCCGGCGATGACCGGAACCCCGAGCTTTTCCAGCTCCGCGTGACGGAAAAAGGTGGCCCCGCCACCCCTTCTGTCCGCGTATACTTCTTGCTGTTCGGGCAGCTTGACCCCACTGCAGTTTACGATCCATACCAGGGGGACGTTCAGCCTCTTTGCGAGATCCGTGGCCCGGAGCTGGTTTTCCGCCTGACCCGCGATCCAGGCCCCTGCCATGACTTTGTTGTCAAAACCTATGACCACGGCCCACTTCCCGTTGATGGTGGCCAGCCCGTCGATGACGCCCGTTGTTCCCTCTTCGTTGAATTGGGGGTTGAAGAGGGTATGGAGCGGACACCAACTTCCGGGGTCCACCAGATATTCAAGTCTTTCCCAGACGGTCCATTGGCCGCGCTTCTTGATGATTTCTTCAGGTATGCCTGCGCTCTTGACCTTGGCGACGGCTTCCTGGATTTCTTCCTCCACGCCGCGGATCTGTTGAACGTTTTGCTGTGTGCTCTTTTTTTGGCTTTCAGTCAGGGGCTTGCCAAAGGGTTGCATCTTCTCAAAATAGGGTTTCATAGTACCTCCCACTTGTTTTCGTGCCGCCTGCCGCCTCGCCCCGCAACGGCGGGGCGGGGGCAAGGGGGCTATCGGTTGGCCTTGCGGATGTCCAATTGGTCGAGGGCTATGATCCACTTACAGATGTTGGTGGAGCCTTCCACGATCTGGTAAGTGGGCGCGTCCCGGTAGAATCGGGCCACCGGATATTCGGTGGAATACCCGTAGGCCCCAAGGATTTTCATGGCCACATGGGAAGCCTTGACCGCCACTTCTCCGGCCAGGTATTTGGCGTGGGCCACCTCGAGGGTGTTGCCCAGGTTGCCCTGGTCTTTCTGCCATGCGGCCCTGTAGACCAGGAGGCGGGCCGCTTCCACCTCGGCCGAAATTTGGGCGATCAGGTCCTGGTTCATCTGAAACCAGCCGATGGGCTTTCCGAACTGCTCCCTTTCCTTGCAATAGGCCGTGGCCGCGTCCAGGCAGGCCTGAGCGACCCCTACACCGCCTGCGGCGGCGGAAAGCCTGGTCTGGTTCAGAGAGCCGAATACGATCCTGGCCCCGTCTCCCGGTTTCCCGAGGATATTTTCCTTGGGAACGCGGGTGTCTTCCAGATATATTTCGCCGGTGGGGGAGGACCTGGAGCCCATTTTGTCCAAATCGGTGGTTGTGATGCCGTTGAAATTCTGGGGCTCGATGACGAATGCGGAAAGGCCTTTGCCGCGTGCCTGCTTGTCCGTGTATGCGTAATATACGAGGACGTCGGCCAGGGTGGCGTTGGAAATCCAGGTCTTGGAACCGTTCAAGACCCAGTGGTCCCCTCGGTCTTCCGCGATGGATTTCAAGGCCATCACGTCCGAGCCCGCGTTGGGTTCGGTGATTGCAAAGCCCCCGAGGTATTCTGCGCTCACCAACTTGGGGACGTATTTCTTCTTCAATTCCTCGGAACCATAGGTGAAAATGGTAAAAGCGCAGCCCAGGGCCTGCATGTTGATCTGGACTCTCAATGAGCTGGAGGCGCGGGCGATCTCCTCGGTAAGGATCATGGCTGCCAGCCAGCCCATCCCGTTTCCGCCATATTCCTCCGGTATGACGGTTCCGAAAAAACCAAGTTCTCCCATTGGCTTTATCACTTCCTCATACGGGAAATAATGGGACTCGTCCCATTCATCCGCGTGGGGCGCGATTTTCTCGGCGGCAAAATCGCGGGCCATGTCCCGAAGCATCTGAAGTTCATCGCTCAGGGCGAAATCCATCGTTTTCCTCCTTGTGGGTTCCTTAACTATGCACCGGGCGTGCAAAAATCGGCTATTTGGGTATGCGAACGGCTGATCAAACAAGTACTTATAGAATATCTGGACGTGGATGGCAACAGAATATTTACATTGTAGCTATATTTTAACTATTTCAACCATGTGCTCCCTGTGCCCCGGACGGAGGGTAAGGCGTGCTGGGTTTGGAAGAATGTCTCCGGTTCCGGGGGGTTGCTCGAAGCCTGGATGCGAATGGGAACTTTTTCACATTACGATTGACTTTCCCCGGCAAAGCGATTAAAAAGGCGTGAGTTTAACTTGGGAATCGAGAACGTGGGCATTACTGATCGATGGAGGAGGTTAATTAATGGAGCCGATAACCATAAACCGTAAAGAGAGCAAACTGCGGGTTGCTCCGGAGTGGGCCGACGTCTGCTTCACATGCGGCACATGTGCGGGGGGCTGTCCTGTGACCGGCGTGGACGGGATGGATCCCCGGAAGGCGATCCGAATGGCTGCGCTCGGGCTGGACCAGGAACTGATCGATTCTCGGTTCCCGTGGATCTGCACGCTCTGCGGCCGCTGCGAGTATGCCTGCCCACAGGGCGTCGAAATCCTTAAGGTGCTGCGCCGGGCCCGGACTCTCCGCGAGCGGGACAAGGTTCCCGGGCCCATCCACAAGGGCGTGGTCATGGACCTGGAGAGAGGGAACAACCTTGGAATTCCCAGGGATGATTTCCTCTTCCTGCTGGCCGACTTGGCCAAGGAAATGGACGAGGACGAGGGGTTTCCGGGATTTTACGTCCCGGTGGACAAGAAGGGCGCCAACGTTTTTGTCACCATCAATTCCAAGGAGCCTTTCGGTGAACCCGATGATATGAAGTTCTGGTGGCGGATTTTTTATTGCGCCAGGGAAGACTGGACCACGGCCTCGGAAAACTGGGAGGGGGTCAACTGGGGTCTGTTTTCCGGAGACGATGAGGCCATGAAGACCTTGGTGGGCCGCATCGTGGATCATATGGAGCGCCTGGAGTGCAAGACACTCCTCTTGCCCGAATGAGGCCACGCCTATTTTGCGACCAGGCTTGGTCTGCAGACGTGGTTTCCGGAAGTGTTCGAGAAATATAGGGTCGTCTCGGTCCATCAGCTCTTGAAGGAATATATCGAGACCGGAAGGATCAAGATCGACAAGTCCATTCACGAAGAATTGACCACCATTCACGATCCCTGCAATTACGGGCGGAAGAGTTACAAGAGCTTCGGTGAGGCCTTTTTCGAGGAGCCCAGGTGGGTAACCCAGCAGTGCTGCAAGAATTTCGTGGAGATGCACCCCAACAGGATGAACAACTATTGCTGCGGAGGGGGCGGGGGCGCCTGGGCCATGCCCTATGACCAGGAAAGGATCTACTACGGTAGGGTCAAGGCCAAACAGATCATGGACACGGGAGCCAAGATGGTGATCGCCCCGTGCCATAACTGCCGGGACCAGATCATGAAGAGCTTGAACAAGGAATACGATCTGGGCATCGAGGTGAAGTATCTCTGGGAACTGGTGGCCGACTCACTCGTGGTGGAGCCCTGGAGCGAAGAGGAGATCAAGAAGGCCAACGAACTCAGGGACGCGCAGTACGAGCGGGACGGCGTGGACCTGGATGAGGAATGGTAGAAATTCAGTTCATATCATAAACGAAAAAACGGCCCCGCCAGCCACGGAAAGCGGCGGGGCCGTTTCATTTTAGGGAAGGCCTACCACCAGGAAATGGTGCTGTCTTTTTCGAAGATCAGATCAATCAACTTTTCGTAGTCCGCCCCTTCCTCGTAAAGGGCGAACATCGTCGATTCCTCTCCCTCCGAGACCAGATCCATGAGCGACCTGGTGATTTCGTCGGGTTCGGTTTTCAAGATGTGCAGTATCGTCATGATCCTCTCCCGAAAGGCACGATCAGGTCCATTTCTTTCAGCTTCTTGGCCATGTCTTCCAGACTCATGTACTGAAAGCCATGTTCGTCCACGTTGACCCGGTTGTTGGAGTAATACTCGCATTCCATGTCTTCAAGCCACTCGAGGTTTTCCCGATAGGCCTCGGTCATGTCCACTTCTACGTCGATCACGAACATGTAGGAGTAGAAATTCTCCACGGCCAGACCGAGGGTGGACCGGGAGCCTTCCCAGAGGTCTTCCTTGGACCTGATGAGAAAGGCAACATGTTTGACGTCTTCCATTCTTCATCCTCCCCTCAAAAGACCACGTAACGGTCACATTCCTCGATCAAGTCTCCGTGCCTCGCCTGGGTGGCGTAGTCCTTGTCCTCGATACCCGGGACGGGGCGCTGCAGGTTGTGGCTCTCGAAGCCCACGTTGCACAAAGACATCTTGGCCAGGCCCTGCAGCTCCGGGAACCGTGGATTCTGGGTCAGGAGAACCCCGAAGTGGGTGAAGAAGATGGTGACCTCCACGTCCTTTTTCTGCGCGGCCTTGCACAGTTCGATGATTTTGTCCAGATGCCTGTCGGAACTGGCAAAGATCCCCAATGATTTGGCCATGACGCTTCTCCCTGTTTTTGAAAAGGGGAGTTATTTCACCTTAAGGTAAAAGCGGGTGAAGCCCTCGTCTTCCTTTTCCCCGAGGTACTCGTGTCCACCCTTTTTCGCGAATCCGGGCATGTCATTCTTTGTGCCCGGATCCGAGCTCAAGACCTCGATGATTTGGCCCGAGTTCATTTTGCCTATGGCCTTCTTTGTCTTCAGAATGGGCATGGGGCAGCTCAGGCCCCTGCAGTCCAATGTCTGATCCGCTTTGATGTCATCCACCATGCCTTGATCCTCCTTCATTTAGAATTTTCTTGGAGACTGCTCTCCCGATGGTTCCTCTATATCTCCACCGTGAAACGATCGGTTTCCTCATTCCACGTGGCGGTCAAGTAGTAGACGATAAGAATGAAAAAGAGGATGATCACGGTCCCTTTATAGGACAGGTAGTCCGGCAAAAATACCCTGTTTCCCATGAAGGCGGTCAAGGCCTCTGAAGACCTGATCCATGCCTTGAACAGTGAGGTTGAAAGGCAGAAACAAACCACAGCGATCATGAGCTTCACATGACCTTCTCCTGCACGCCATACTGAACCGCTTCCGCAGCCGCCCGCAACCACCATGCCCATCCCGAACACTATCCCGCCCACCAGACCGCCGAACCAGAAGGCCCGGGATACATAGACCATTTCACCCCGAAGACCCGACCACTTGAGGGCCGCGAAACCCAGGATGCTGATCATCAGGCTGATGGCGATGGCACGGGGAACCTCGGCGTCTCCGGTCATGAAAGGATCACGAAATCCTCGCACGAAACAGAAGCGGGTCCTCTGGATGATGATGCCGAACGCGATTCCGCAGAGCAAGAGGCCGCCCACACGGGTGTAAGCCTGGAGACTGTACCCCCACGCGACGGCAACCGCTGCCAACAGCACGAGGACCCCGGCGTAAGGTTCCAGGTCGCGCCAGTTGAATCTTCCTTCGGATTTCTCGGACAAGGCACCGCCGCCGGCCCCGGAGGGCAGATGTTCCAGTTCCCAGTAGAGGTATCGCAAACCTAGATAGGCGCCCACGAGGAGACCCACCATCATGGCGATCCCGCTGAACGAAAGGGCGCTCAAGGCCGAATAGAATCCCCCTACGTTGCATCCGCCGGCCATGGCCGCACCGACGCCCATGAAGGTTCCGCCCACGATGCCCTTGACGATTTCCAGAGGAGGGGCCATGCGAATGGCGAACTGTCTGGAAAGAAGGGCCGAACTGAAGGCCCCCCACAGGAGCCCCAGGGTGAGAATGGAGTTGGTGGAAATCCAGGGGGATTCGGGCTGCCTGCTGTAGAGCCCCACCAGGTTGAAGAACCAGTCACCCCAATTCCGCAAGCCTCCGGCGACTCCCCATGGCCTGGCCCAGGCAAAGGTAATGATGCTCATGATGCCCAACAGGACGCCACCCAGCCAGACCGGCCAGTTCTCTTCGAATACCGCTGCGTAACCACGCCGGAGAATTCCTCCAAGGACGCTGCTATTCCGCTCTTCGTTCATGGCAACCTCGCGATGCGTACTCAGCAACCCTCGTCATCCACGATCTTGAATCCGGTTTCCTGCCGCGGGGGCAGCGAGGCGGGAGGCGGGGCGGAAGATGCGGCACTCGGCTCTACCCCGCGCGTGGAAACCCCCGGCGCCAACAGGCCCGAACTCTGCTCCACCTTCTCGGCCAGGGCGAAGATCACGGCCTGATCATAGTATCTCCATGCCACCGAGGAGCCGGGATCCGCCTGGACGGCCTTTCTGAAGTATTCCTTGGCGTCCAGGTATTTACCCCTCTGATAGGCCTCCTTCCCGAACCGGAGCATCTTGGCACAGAGGGCCTTGTCCGGAACGAAAGGCGTCTTATCTTCCGCAAATGCCGGGCCCAGCGGGGCAAGGATTGTCCGGAACGAAAGGCGTCTTATCTTCCGCAAATGCCGGGCCCAGCGGGGCAAGGAAAAGGGCGAACGCGGCGGCCATTCCCAAACACTTGATCAAACTGCGAGCCATGACGCACTCCAAAAATTAGATGGTTTTTGTAGGAAACTGGCGGAATTTATCAGACCTCGGCGGCAGGGTCAACCGCAATTGTTGGGTCAAATTTGTTCTTGCACCCCCCAGGCAAAGAGGGCAGGTGGATGTCTCAATGCAGGGGCTCTTTTCTTGT
>JAFDIS010000170.1 GCA_019307945.1 Deltaproteobacteria bacterium
GGACGCAAGCGGGTGAATTTCCTCATCGAGGCCCGGGACCATGAGGGCAACCCCGTCAGCACGACCAGGCTCTTTGCCATCTGGCCCAAGTAGCGGTCGAACCGGAAAAGGCCCCTTTTCCTTATTTCAGCACAAACTCCGGGAGTGTTTCCGTGAGATGCAACGGGGACGCTTGGACCGCAATCCTTGCAGGGGCCCTGCATGGAAAAATTAGCACAAACGAGGTGTTCGAATGATTACAAAAAATGCGAAACCGGGAGACCCGCTCCCCGAAATCGAAAAAGAAATCGACCAGGACCGCATTATGGCATGGGCGAGGATCAGCGGTGATTTCAATCGGCTGCACGTGGATCCAGCATTTGCCGCAAAAACCCGCTTCAAGGGGACTATCGCGCACGGCCCCCTGTCCCTGGCCTTCCTGAACCAGCTCATGGTGTCATGCTTCGGTGCTCATTGGGTCCGGGGGGGCAAGCTCCTGGATGTACGTTTCGTGGCGCCCATACGGCCTGGAGACCGCATTCGGATCGGAGGGACCATCCTGGCCGTCAGAGAGGAAGGCCCGGCCATCTTTGCCGAATGCGACCTCTTTATTGAAAAGGCAAAGGGCGAAAAGGCGGTGGTGGGCCGGGCAGTGAGCCGAATCGACGGACTGTGAGTCATCCCCGGGGCCGGCGACCCCTGAGATGGCGGGATCTTGAGGAAAGAAAGGCATGAGAAAATGAAAGGTTCTAAAAAACACCGGAACGTATCTCCAGAGGAGGCCATAGGCCATATCAGCCCGGGCCGGCGTCTTGTGCTTCCCCTCTGCTGTGGTCTGCCTCAGACCCTGATCGACGCACTGATTGCCCAGAAGGACAGGCTCCAGGGCACTGAAATCGTAAGCGGCCTTCAGGTGGCTTATCCATTTCTTGCGGAAGGCCTCGAAGCGTCTTTTACTTTCAGGACCTGGCAGTGCGCCCCCCCCATACGGCACCTGCTCAAAAAAGGGACGGTCCGATACATCCCCATGCGCCAGGGGGACGCTGTGCGGGTATTTTCCAAAAAAGGACCCTGGCCCGTGGATGTGGCCCTCATCCAGGTGAGCCCGCCCGATGAACACGGCTTTTGCAGCCTTGGCGTCTCCATCGGGCACATGCTTCCCCTTTCCCTGGAAGCGGAGCTGGTCATCGCCGAGGTAAATCCCCGCATGCCCCGGGTCCTGGGCGACAGCTTTATACATCTGTCCCGGATCGACTACGTGGTGGAATCAGACAGGGAACTCCTGGAATACCCATCCGGGGGAAAACCCGGAGAAAAGGAAATCTCTATAGGCAGGCACGCCGCGGAACTTATCCCGGACGGAGCCACGCTCCAGATCGGTATCGGCGCCATCCCGGAGGCCATCCTGGACGGGCTTTCGGAAAAACGGGACCTTCGGTTTTTCGCCATGGGCGTGGACAAAATCGTAGACATGGTGGAAAAGGGCGTTGTGGTCCCGGGTCCCGGGCCCAAGATCCGCGTCACGGAGATTCTGGGGTCTCGGAGGCTTTTTGATTTCGTGCACGAAAATCCAATGGTGGAAGGAAGGCCCCTGCCCGAGACCATCAACCCCCAGGTGGTGGGCCGAATACCCAGGTTCTGCTCCGTGGTCTCGGCCATTGAGCTGGACCTCACGGGACAGGTGAACGCGGAAACGGTCAAGGGCATGCAGATAAGCGCCATCGGGGGCAGCTTCGACTTCATTCAGGGCGCCCTTTTCTCCGAGGGGGGGTGTTCCATTCTCGCCTTGACTTCCACCACCCCGGACGAAAAGATCTCCCGAATCGTGCCGCAGTTGGCGCCCGGAACCGCCGTCACCACCCCGAGGCATTCGGTGCAATACGTGGTGACCGAATACGGCATCGCGGAAATATGGGGAAGGTCTTTGAAAGAGCGCGCCCTGGCCCTGGCGCAGATCGCCCATCCCAAGTTTCGTGACGATCTGCTCGAAAAGGCAAAGGAGCTGTTCTAACAACACTCCCTTTAAGAGGCGCGGAAGAGGATGAATCATGAAGGAACTGGACGAGATTCGAGAACGATTGAAGGCCTGGGAAGAGCGAGAAGACGTTGCTTCTTTGCCCGAGGCGGTGAGCGATCTCAACGAGCCGCTCAAGGTGGTCTACACGCCGCTGGATACGGCCGGCATCGACTACCTTGAGAAAATCGGCCTTCCCGGGGAGTACCCCTACACCCGAGGCGTCTATCCCGGAATGTATAGGGTCAGGCCCTGGGCCATGCGGCTCTATTCGGGATTCGGGACGGCGGAAGACACCAACCGCCGCTGGAAGTTCCTCCTGGAGAAGGGCAATAACGGAGTGGCCTGCGCATTCGACCTGCCAACCCAGATGGGGCTCGATTCCGACGATCCGGAGGCCGAAGACGAGGTGGGACGCGTGGGCGTGGCCATCGACAGCCTGAGAGACATGGAGATCCTCTACGAAGGGCTCCCGCTGGACCGTCTCGTCTCATCCTTCAACATCAACGCCCCTGCAGCCGTCATCCTGGCGATGTACGTGGCCCTGGGCGAAAAAGAGGGCGTGCCGCCGGGTGAATTGAAAGGAACCCTGTCCAACGACATCCTGTGCGAGTACGTCTCGAGGGGAATGTGGGTCTTTTCCGCCGAGCCCGCTCTGAGGCTCACCACCGACGTGGTGGAATACTGCACCAGACACATGCCCCGGTTCTATCCGTTCAATATCCGCGGCATCATCATGCGCGAGGCGGGCGCCTCCATGGTCCAGGAGGCGGGGTTCGCATTTTCCAATGCAATCACCTATATCCAGAGCGCGCTCGAAAGAGGCCTTGACGTGGACGCCTTCGCCCGGCGCGTCAGTTTTTTCTTTTCCACCGGCACCCAGATCTTCGAAGAAGCGGCCCGGTATCGGGCGGCCAGGAGACTCTGGGCCCGAATAATGAAGGAGCGGTTCGGCGCGAAAAGGCCCGACTCCCTGCTTTTCCGTTTTACCGGCACGGTGGGGGGAAGTTTCTACCGGGCTCAGGAGCCTCAAAACAACCTCATTCGCGGGGCCTACGGGCTGCTGGGCAACGTGCTGGGCGGTGTCCAGGGCATGCTCCATCCCGCACTGGACGAACCCTTTGCCATCCCCACGGAAGAAACGGCAAAGCTCGCCC
Source organism: Deltaproteobacteria bacterium (assembly GCA_019307945.1). GTDB lineage: Bacteria > Desulfobacterota > DSM-4660 > Desulfatiglandales > Desulfatiglandaceae > B17-G16. The sequence continues at coordinate 3,151 of JAFDIS010000170.1, forward strand.
TCCGCACCCAGCAGATCTGCGCCTATGAGACAGGGGTCACCAAGGTGGTGGACCCCTTGGGGGGCTCTTACTACGTGGAAGCGCTCACGGACCATCTGGAAGAAGAAATCGAAAAGACCATACATACCGTGGACCGAATGGGAGGAGCCGTGCCCGCCATTGAGAAGGGCTATATGCAGCAGTGCATCGCGGACGAGGCATATCGCGCGGCCATGGAGGAAAAAAGCGGAAAGCGGATAATCGTGGCGGTCAACCGCTTTCAAGGTGAACCTGCGGCCGGAAAGATGCAATACCATAGGTTCGATCCCGCAATGTACAAAAGACAGGTGACCCGTACCGCGCAGGTTCGAAAGGAGCGGAACAACGATGCGGCGGCGCGTGCCCTTCGAAGACTCAAGGAGGAGGCGGGGGGCGGTGAAAATCTGATCCCGTGCCTTGTGGAAACGGTCAAGACTTACGCCACCCTGGGAGAGATCATGAAGGCGCTCAAGGAGGTCTTCGGCACGTTCGAAGAACCACTGCTGGTCTGATAGGCTGTTCTTTCTTTTTCCCGGGGAATACGGAAAGGGCCTGAGGCATGAAAAGAAAGATACGAATCCTGATGGCGAAACCGGGCCTGGACGGTCACGACCGGGGGGCCAAGGTGATCGCAAGAACTTTTCTTGACGCGGGAATGGAGGTCATATACACAGGGCTCCATCAAAACCCCGCCCAGATCGTAAACGCCGCCGTCCAGGAGGACGTTGACGTCATAGCATTGAGCATCCTTTCGGGCGCGCATATGGGCATTTGC
>JAFDIS010000012.1 GCA_019307945.1 Deltaproteobacteria bacterium
GAATGCAAACGCCTGGCCGAAGTTGACTTCCCAATTGCCGTTGTTTCAAAGCACTCGGCGCGGGAGAAATCTATCCGCCATGGCCATCCCTCGACACTTCATCTCTGGTGGGCGCGTCGGCCGCTGGCGGCGTGCCGGGCCATGCTTATGGCACTGCTGTTGCCTGATCCGTGTGATGCTAAGTGTCCCGAGGAATTCAGAACAAAGGCGAGGGAATTGTTACTCAGAATGCCGGGATGGAATAGCCCGCGAATGAACCAACAGGTGAAATCGAACGAGGGGTTGCGTAAAGCGATCCTCACCTTCATCGGGGATTTCGCCAACTGGGACAACGCCGCGGACACGGAATACCTTGCGGCGGCCCGTGGCCTTGTCAAGGCCGCCCACCTGCCTACCGGCAGGCAGGCCCGGTACGAACCGCCGCTCGTGGTGGACCCATTTGCCGGGGGCGGCTCGATTCCACTGGAGGCCCTGCGGCTTGGCTGCGAGGCGTTTGCCAGCGATCTCAACCCCGTGGCCTGTCTTATCCTCAAGGTCATGCTGGAGGACATCCCGCGTCACGGGCCCGAACTGGCCGAGGAGCTGCGGCGGGTCGGCAAGGAAATCAAAGAGAAGGCTGCGAAAGAACTCGCGGAGTTTTACCCAAAACGATGGATCGTGCCTGATAAGCTTAGAAAAAAACCACTCCTGCTTTTGTCTGTTAAGGATTCAGGCGTCGCAGCAGTAACGGTTAGTGATGCTCAAGAGCATATCGACCAAAATGGTCCGATATACACTCATTATGTCCCCCGCAAAAAAGGCCAGGAGCACGGCCCTCTAGCCATGCAGGTTGCTTGGGGTACTTTTCTAACTCACGGGGATGTTGATCGTAAACTTAATGAAATCGGCGCACGGATGCTGAAACTCCAGGAAGAACAACCTATTGCTTATCTCTGGGCGCGGACGGTGAAGTGCGAGTCGCCTAACTGTGGGGCCGAAATTCCGCTCATGCGATCATTTTGGCTGTGCAAGAAAGCGAATCGGAAGAAAGCACTGAGGTACAAGGTCGTCCGCAAACCCTCTCCCTCTGGGAGAGGGTGGCGCGAAGCGCCGGGTGAGGGGCATCATGGACCCAATGTTATACCGAATGACCTGCTTCAATTCGCCCGCAACCTGCGCAAACAGCAAACGGACGCAGAAACTAAGATGTGGCATCTACTCCGCAACCGTCGTCTGGCAGGTAAAAAATTCCGTCGTCAGCATCCTATCCCTCCATATGTGGTTGACTTCTATTGTCATGCAGCTTCCTTGGTAATTGAAATAGACGGAGGTCAACATTCGGAAAATCGGCAACATGACGAAAGACGCACAACATTTTTGGAGGAAAAAGGCCTGAGGGTCATTCGCTTTTGGAATAACGAAGTACTTGGAGAAACCGAAGCTGTTTTGCAGGTTATATGGAATGTTCTTCAAGAACCCTCACCCCTAACCCCTCTCCCAAAAGGAGAGGGGAGGAATGTGCCGCGGGTGGAATTCGAGATCTTCGAGCCGAAATCCGACAAGGAAGTGCCAAATGGAACGGTAACACGTGCCAAGGCCACGTGCCCATGCTGCGGGACGGTCCTTCCGCCAGAGCGGGTGCGTGCGCAACTGGCCGAGCAGCGTGGCGGCGCGGATGTGGTATTCGATGAGAAGGGCAACCGTATCGGTGGTGCACGAATGACCGCCGTGGTGACCTTGCATCCGGGAATACAAGGCCGGCACTACCGTTTACCGACTGAAATTGACTACCAAGCGGTCTGGAAGGCGCAGAAACGGCTCCAACAGATACTCGATGGATGGGAGCAAGGCGATAAAAAGGGCCTTTGCCCAGTTCCGGATGAACCGACTCCAGCCGGAGGAGGTTCAGGTGCTGGTCGTGCGTTCAGTGTGCAGAAATATGGAATGACACACTTTCGAGACCTTTTTACTGCGCGCCAGGCAATCGGTCTATCTACCTTATCCACACTTGTTGATCGCATTGGGGTCTCGTCGCCATTGAAGTTGGCATGTAAGAATGCCATGGCATTGGTTGCGAGCCGATGTGCCGACTACAACTCAGGATATGCGAGATGGGCTCAATCCGGAGAGTTTGTCGGAAACACTTTTGGAAGACAGGCTTTAGGTCCATCATGGGATTTTTGTGAGACCTTCCTCTTGAGTTCTGAATCGGGCGGCTATCCGGGTGCCCTTGAATGGGTGGCCAAAGTTATAGACTCCCATGCCGGGGTGATTAGTTCTCCGGGGCAAGTCGAGGGTAGCGACGCATGCAACTCGCCACTTCCGGATGAATCATGTGGGGTTTGGTTTACAGATCCTCCGTACTATGATGCTGTGCCATATTCAGACCTGTCTGATTATTTTTTCGTGTGGCAGAAGCGTACGATTCATCTGGTACCTAGAGTTTCTTTGGAACTCGGTGAACACTCAGGCCTCACTCCTAAAAGCTTTGAACTTGTACAGGACGAAACCAAAAAATGGAACGATAAACCCAAGGATAAAGCATTTTTTGAAGAGCGTATGTCTTCAGCCTTTTCTGAGGGAAGGCGCATCTTAAAGAACATGGGTATCGGATCCGTAGTTTTTGCTCACAAAACCACAGAAGGCTGGGAGGCCCTATTAAATGGGATGATTCAGTCCTCTTGGAAGATATCAGCTTCTTGGCCTATCGCAAGCGAGAGACCAGGACGTTTAAGAAGTCAGGACTCGGCCGCCCTTGCCACCAGTGTCCACCTCATCTGCCGTCCTCGTCCAGATGATGCGCCCGTGGGTGACTGGGCGGATGTGCTGCGGGAGTTGCCCAGACGTGTTGGCGATTGGATGGAGCGGCTCCAGGCAGAAGGAATTCGCGGCGCGGACCTAGTCTTCGCCTGCATCGGACCGGCGCTGGAAATCTTCAGCCGCTATCGATCCGTCGAGACAGCCGAGGGCCGGGTAGTCGAGCTAGCGGAATATCTGGAGAAAGTCTGGGAAGTCGTAGGACGTTTGGCCTTAGAGCAGGTGCTTGGCACGGCCGACCTGCCTGCCGGCAGGCAGGGGCAGGCTCGAAACGGCGCGGCCGGGGCTGTCGAGGAGGATGCGCGACTTACCGCGCTCTTCCTTTGGACTCTCCAGAGCACGAACGGCGAAACGAGTAACGGTGACAACAAAGCTGAAAGCGACGAAGACGAAGACGCCGCATCTCGCCTGCCTGCCGAAGCCTCGGCGCAGGCAGGCGGCAAACCCAACGGTTACAGCCTTGTCTTCGACGTGGTGCGTCGTTTCGCCCAGCCCCTCGGGATCGACCTGCCCAAGTGGGAAGGTCGGATCATCGAGACGAAAAAAGGCGTGGTGCGGCTCATGGCCGTCTCTGAGCGGGCCGGGCAACTCTTCGGCACTGCCGGGATTGAATCTGCCGTCGAAGAGCTGTTCTCAACACCCTCAAGCGGTCAAATGGTTCTTCCAGGGTTTGAAGAGCTGGCAGCAAAACAGAAACGCAAGCGTCGGGGACGGGGACAGAAGATCAGCATTGAAGATCCCGGCGAAATGGATGCATCGGCCACAACTCTTGATAGGGTACACGCGGCCATGCTTCTCCAGTCGGGAGGGCAGGCCAATGCTCTGCGCGCGCTTATCAAGGCAGAACAGGATCGGGGCCCGGACTTCCTGCGCCTGGCCAACGCCCTTTCTGCCCTGTATCCGAAAGGCAGCGAAGAAAAACGATTGCTGGACGCGATGCTTCTGGCGGTTCACAGATAGGAGGCTTACATGCTTACGAGTTTCACGGTGCACGATTTCAAATCCTTAAAGGATGCTACGATCAAATTGCCCAAAATGGCGGTTCTTTTTGGGCCCAACGCTGCTGGCAAAAGCAATCTCTTGGATGCTATTCAGGCTCTTTCGCGAATCGGTACTCAGCGCACCCTTGCAGATGCAATAGGCGACCCGATTCGTGGCCATCCTATTGAAGCCTTTTCCTTTCCCTCCGGTGGGATGCCCGAACTGCTTTCCAATCCGTCGGCACAGTTTTCTCTCGAGGCAGAAATGACAATCGGGAGAGAGAAATACACTTATCGCATTACGGTGGAAATTGAGCCAAGTTCTGGCAAACTAAAAATTAACGATGAATATTTGGCGTTGTTGGGGAAAACCGGTGAACCCAAAGGCAGGCCAGCCATAGAACGGGTAGGGGAGAATCTCCACATCAGGCGTAAAAGCAAGCCAGCACATCCGCGCCAGGAGCCGATCGGTCTGAACCATTCCATCTTATCTGATCCGCGCCTGGGCGGTATCGAGTACCGTTGGCTGGAAAAAGTCCGAGGGGAACTGGCTGACTGGCGCTCTTACTATCTCGACCCCCGTGTAGCGATGCGTTACCCACAACCTCCTACCGATGTGGGAGATATCGGTGTTTTAGGGGACTACATCGCTCCGTTTCTGTACAAGCTTCGTGCAGATCATCCCAAGCATTTCGATGCGGTTCTTCGGGCGTTGCGTTCGATCATTCCAAGTGTGGAGGCGCTCACTGTCGATTTGGACAAGCGTCGCGGAACACTGGATTTACTGATTCGTCAGAACGGCGTGGACTACTCATCACGCATTGTATCTGAGGGCACACTTCGCGTTCTAGCTCTATGTGCAATCGCAGTAAACCCTTGGGGAGGATCACTGCTTGCCTTCGAGGAACCTGAGAACGGTGTCCATCCTAGGCGGTTGGAGTTAATAGCTGAACTTTTTTTTGCATTGGCACTGGAGCAAGGACAGCAAGTAGTGGTTACCACACATTCCCCTCTTTTCTGTGATGCAGTATTGAAACGGGCACGATCTTGTCAGAAAGATATCGGACTTTTTAACGTCCGGCGCGACGGCCAGGCAACCATCATACAACCTTTTGAAGTCACAGGTCCTTTATTCACTGATTCTGAAATTTCCAACGCTCTGACTTCAGGAACCGAGGACGGGCTTTTCGAAAACCTCCTCCTGCGAGGGATGCTTGATGAGTAAGAAAGTAGTAATTGATATTTTTGTGGAGGACCGTGCACACGAAGCATTTCTCAAGCCACTCATCGAACGCATTGCACAAGAAGAAAATATCGTAGTGCTAACAAGAGTGAGATCTGCGCGAGGCGGGCACGGGAAGGCTATGGAAGAGTATAAGTTGTACCAGGACAATCTGTTAAAAGGCTTCTTGAGAGATGCGCATCCAGATTTAGTCGTGGTTGCCATTGATGGAAATTGCTGGTCTTTTTCAAAGATGCGAGATGAAATACAGAACAAGACAAGACCTGAATTGAAACATCTAATCGTGGCTGCCTGTCCAGACCCGCATATAGAACGCTGGTATCTTGCAGACCCCAATTCATTCTATGATGTCATCGGGAATCTCCCCAGGGTTGGCAGAAAAAAATGCAGGCGCAACTACTACAAGAATATCCTTACCGGTACCATTCGGAATGCGGGACATCCGCTCACTTTAGGCGGTATGGAATTCGCCCAGGATCTGGTGGCTGCAATGGATCTTTATCAAGCTGGAAGAAACGATCATTCCCTGGATGCATTCGTAAATGAGTTGCGCGGGAAGTTTAAACAACTGATAGCTACATGAGAAGGTCATTATGGAACCCTGGTACAAGATAGCCAAACCGCGCAAGGAAGTAAGGGAAGGCCGCTCGTTTAACCCGGACGAGTTCGCCATCCACATGGAGCAGGTCATTGCTAAGACCGCGCCGGAAGATTACCGGGAGCCCGAGCAATTTTTTGCGCGGACTTGCTTCACGCGGGCGCTGCGAGAGCATGCGGGGATGGTGCTTCGCCGGCTCTCTGGTGAGACAGCGAACACCGCGCCTGTCATGACGCTTATCACTCAGTTCGGCGGCGGTAAGACCCACACTCTGACAGCTCTCTATCATCTCGTCACGAACGGGCCTAAGGCCTTAGGCTATCCGGGTATCGATGACTTGATCAAGGAAGCGGGTATAAGCACTGTGCCCCACGCCAGGGTCGCTACCTTTGTGGGCAACGCCTGGGACCCCCAGGCAGGAAGGGAGACGCCATGGATCGATGTCGCCCGGCAGCTTGCCGGAGATAAGGGCGTAAACGTGCTCGGCGCGGCTGCGAAGACCACGCCGCCGGGTACGGAGGCGCTTGCCCGCGTCTTCCAGGCAGCAAACGGTCCGGTGCTCTTGCTCTTCGATGAAGTGCTCAACTTTCTGAACCGGCATCGGGGCATGGCCGACCAGTTTCACGCCTTCATCCAGAACCTGACCGTGGCTACCACAGGAACTACTCAGGGCGCGGCGGTTATCAGCTTGCCCCGGAGCCAGGTTGAGATGACCGAATGGGACATGCAGTGGCAGGACAAGATTACAAAGGTTGTCCGCCGAGTGGCTAAAGATCTCATCGCGAACGACGAGACTGAGATCAGCGAAGTGGTCCGCCGTCGTCTCTTCGAGGACATTGGCAGCGACAGAGTCCGCAAGAACATATGCAAAGCATACGCAAATTGGTGCTTTGAGCGCCGTGCACAACTTCCGCCGGAATGGACGGCTGTGGATAGTACCACGACGGAAGCCAAGTCCAGGGAGTACCTGCGCAAGCGATTTGAGGTTTGCTACCCGTTCCATCCGGCGACGTTATCGGTGTTTCAACGCAAGTGGCAGGCCCTTTCCCAGTATCAGCAGACGCGCGGGACGCTCGCCATGCTTGCGCAGTGGATTTCCTGGGCCTATCGAACCGGATTCACCGAGGCCAGACGCGAGCCGGTGATCACCCTCGGGTCAGCGCCCCTGGATGTGCCGGAATTTCGCAGCGTTGTGCTGGGGCAGCTCGGGGAATCCCGACTTGTGGCGGCCATCGATTCCGATATCTCAGGAGCACAATCCCACGCCCGTGCCCTTGATGCGGATACCAAAGGAGCGCTGCGCAATATCCATCGCCGGGTCGCCACCACGATTCTTTTCGAGTCGTCCGGGGGCCAGATTGACAAAGTGGCGCACCTGCCGGAATTGCGCTTCGCGCTCGGTGAGCCCTGTCTGCGTGCGGGCACGCACAGGCAGGCGGAGGTGGACACGACCTCTGTGGACAACGCTGCATTTGCGCTGGAAGACAAATCATACTTCATCCGGCGCGTGGGCTCGGACGGCTTCAAGATAAGCCACCAGCCGACCATGAAGAAGGTCGTGAATGACCGGCGTGCTTCTCTCGATGAAGACACCGAGATCAAGCCCGCTATGAGGACGCTTGTCCAGAAGGAGTTCGGCAGGGGCGCGAGCATTCCCATTGTTCCTTTCCCGGCCGATGGGTCATCCGTTCAGGACACGCCGAGGCTTACCCTGGTACTGGTCGACCCCGACTCTGAATGGACGCCTGCCTGCGCCGCGGCCGCGGCAGGCAGGGGAAGCGCCGTGCCTGCCGGCAGGCAGGGAACACTACGCGAGCAGATCGCGGAATGGACCAGGCAACGCGGCAAGTCACCTAGGTTGTACCCCGGCTCGCTTGTCTGGTGTCTCAAGAAACCGGGACGCGACCTCCGCGACAAGGTGGAACTCTGGCTGGCATGGAAGCGCGTGGCCAAGGAGATTGCTGAGGGAACCTTGGGAGGCGATTTCGACCGTGCTGACCGGGCGGATATACAATCGAAAGTGTCGGATGCCGAGGAAGCGGCTAAAGATGAGGTGTGGGGTGGCTATCGTTTCGTTGTCATCGCAGACAGCCATGAGCCGGACCTGCCTGCGCCGCAAAGCGAAGCGACGCGGCAGGCAGGTGGACTGAAGACCATTGATCTCGGCGCAGGACATTCCAGCGGTGGCGAGACGCTCTGCGGGCGCGTTATCACCGCACTGAAGTCCCAAGCCCTTCTCAACGAGTCAGTGGGCGCGGGTTACATTGAGCGCAACTGGCCCCCGGCGCTTCAGGAATCCGGCGCGTGGCCGCTGGCGAGTCTTCGGCAGAGTTTCCTCAACGGATCGCTGACCCGCCTGCTCGATCCGGACACCACGCTGCGCACCAAGATCGTTGAGTTTGTCTCCAAGGGCGACTTTGGGCTGGCTTCCGGCCAAAAGCCTGACGGAACGTATGAGCGTGTATGGTTCAATGAACCGCTCGGGGCTGACGAGGTAGCCTTTGAATCGGGTGTGTTCCTTCTCTTGAAGTCAAAGGCCAAGGCGCTGAAGATCATGCCTGAACCGGGGGCTGAGCCTAAACCTACTCCTGTACCTGAACCCATGCCTGTCGGGGGGCGCGGCGAGCCGATCCCAGGTCCCAGCCCTGAACCGGAACCAGCACCTACACCTAGTGCAGGTAAACGGAAGTTCCGAATTTCCGGTGAGGTGCCCCCAGAAATCTGGAACCGGCTGGGAACGAAGGTCCTGCCGAAGTTGCGCAACGGCTCGGATCTCAAGATCGAAATCGAGTTTTCTGTGACCATTGACGGACAGCTTGTGCAGAGCTTCGAAACTGATCTCAAACAGATACTCGAAGATCTTGGCCTGACGAAAAAAGTTAAAATTCAATGAATCTCATGGAATTTGGAGAGAAGAAAGAGTGCCAAGGCAGGTTGATCAATTTGCTATCTTTGACCAAATAAGAAGCACAAGCAAATAGATACTCTTTCCGGAAAAGCTTGGGTTGCTGTAGGGGATGAAGCCAACTGGGAAAAAGGCTTGGAAAATGGAATCTGGGGCTTGAGGCCGCAGCTTGAGAATAGCTGGGGTAAGATCCACTCTGGCAACCTGGTGCTTTTCTATTGTACCGCCCCGGTTAAAGGTTTTTTTGGGGCTGGTGTCATAAGGTCGAGGTTCAGACAGACAATCCCTTATTGGAAGGAGGAAATCGAGGCAGGTGAGGTGATATGGCCCTATCGCTTCGAGTTTGATGTGACCCACTTAATCCCTTTGGGCCGTTGGCGGAAACTGGCGGTTTCCAACAAACCTTTCAACCTGGCGATTCTCGCGGGTATCAACCCGGTAAAAGATTTAGAAAAAGCCCTGGAAATTCTTGAAGCCTTGAAGTTCACTGTTATCCAGCCGATTGCACCTGAAAAGGAGGTGGCTCAGCGGATATTCGAGATCGGAAAGATCCAGCGCATGGTGGTCGAGACAGGGTATCTGGTGGATCAGAGATCCCTGGATGTTATCTGGAAACGGACAATCCGCAGTGTTCCCACCTATGCATTTTCGGTGAACTTGAAGGGCCGGTTCGACACCTCCCTCCAAATCTTGAAACATGCCCATGACCTTTGGAATAGCAGGCCTTTTCTTATTACGGAACAACCCCGCCTCTCGGAACTGAAAGAGGCGACCTCTGGACTCTATCACGAATTCGCATCGTCACTGAAGATCCTTACAACGGGGCAGGTTGAAGAACTCTATGAATCGAAGAAGAATTATTACGACCTTGAAGAAAAATACGGTCTACGCTGATCGTTAGCGTATGAAATATGATCCGTGATCCGGGGATGACCCCAAGAAACTAAGAAAGGGAGGACGGAAACGACGAGGCTACCGCAAGGGCACGGCCTTAAGACACCACGTATTTTTCGCGCCGAGCGGGTCCGTAGACGGAATAAGGCTTTTCAGGGAACGAGTTGATGGAAGGGTTTCAGGGAACGAGTTGATGGAAGGGAATGGAGGTACCCCGTGGATCCTGTTGGATTCGGAACCTGTGCTTCCAGCGATAGAAGGCATGCGGATGGATCTGATGCTCGCGGCAGAGGGCCGCACCGCTCAGCCCGCTTTCTGCCTGTTGTTCCATGATTCGCGCCGGTGCGCGGATCGTTCTTCGCGTGTCATGAACCTGCCCCCTTCTGAAGATCTCATACCACGGGGGCAAGAATACTTACGGATGAGAATCCCGCAAAAGACGGGTTCCTCTGACGGTTACGGCCACAAGGTAATGATTCATGGGCATCCCGTCACCATTTCCATGCAAATATCATCTTGGAAATCTGAAATCGATAATATGATCTCCAGCTTCACACCTTGTCCGAAGGGACAGATATTCACGGCTTGGATCTTTTTGCCCTTCAAATCATGCTTTTGCCCTAGATCACACCAGGGATAATCATCCTCGTCCGCCAGATCATCTTCCTATAGTGGTGCCATATCAAAGATCCTGATATGGCGCTCAAATTTTTGAGAGAGTGGTGGCTGGGGCATATTAATATGGAGGACAAAAAATACGCGCCTTACGTTCAAAAGCTGGACGGGGATTAACGCCTACGTCCACGTGGGATCATGATTTTTTTGCGGCTTCTTTCTCGGCCCATTCCTTTAGCTTCTTCTTGTCCACCTTCCCGGCTCCCAGCAACGGCCACGCCGAACCGTCGATGAAAAGCACATGTTTGGGTATCTTGAACCCTGCGATCCTGCCTTTACAGTAATCGATCACTTTCTCTCGACTCAGGCGCTCGCCTTCGCTCACTTCAATAACGGCCGTGACGGCCTCGCCCCATTTTTCATCGGGTAAGCCCACCACCTGAACCGCCCTGACCCCCGGAATACCCTCCAGAAACATCTCGATCTCCCTCTCGGAGACGTTTTCCCCCCCTGTCTTGATCATCATCTTGTAGCGCCCGCGATAAGCCAGGTTGCCCTTCTCATCCAGCCATCCGTAGTCCCCGGAATGGAAAAACCCCTCAGCATCGATGGCCTTGCGTGTCTCCTCGGGGTTCTTGTAGTACTCTTGAAAACGACTCCAGCCCCGCAGGCAGATTTCCCCGGGCGTATTGGGAGGCACGATCCGTCCGGTTGATGGATCCACTATCTTGATGTCGATCCCGGGCCAGGGTTTGCCGTTCATATGTTTTCTTATCTCGTAGTCCTTTTCTTCGCGCGCCTGGCTGACCCCGGTGCCCTCGGTAAACCCGTAGTGATGGGCGATCACCTCGGCGGCGGGAAAGATCTCCTTTACCCGATCGTACCATTCAGGTCCCACCGCCAGAAGAATGAATTTCACCGAGTTCAAATCGTATTGATTGAACTCGGGGTGATTCCGTATCGCATTGAAATGGGCGTCAAATCCCCCGAAAAAATTAATCTTCTCCTCATCAATCAGTCGCATGATATCCTCGGGGATGAATTCATGGACATAGAGCCTGCAGCCACGGAGCAGGGATGCCAAGACATGGTAGACACAGCCGCCGATATGATAGAAAGGGAGGTAATTGATCAAACGGTGTTCCGCATTCACACCGAATGTTCTTCCAATGAGGTGCTCGCCGATGCCCAGCAGGCTCCGGTGGATGTGGACGGCACCTTTGGGAAATGCGGTGCTCCCTGAGGTGAAGAGAATGTTGCAGGGATCCGTGGGTTTCCCCTTTTCCAGGAACATATCGATATCGGCCTGCCTGAAATCAGCGCCCAGTGCCGTCACCTCGTCGTAATCGTAACAGAAAGGATATTTTCTGTTTTCATCGCTGATACAGATGATCCTTTCGAGAAAGGGCAGGGCTTCCGAGTGGACCCGCTCTCGCGGACATGAAACGATGGAAGGGTCTATTTCACCCAGCATATCGATATAATTTCCGAACCGAAGGGCATCGTGCATTAAAATTGTCTTCACGTCGGCCTGTCGCAACAGATATTCCAGCTCCCGGGTCTTGAAATTGACATTCACCGGCACAACGACCGCTCCCAGCAGATGCAGGGCATACTTGGCGATGACCCACCCGTTTCCGAAACCAAAAATGGTGGCCACGTGATCACCTTTGCTCACCCCGAGCCGGTGCATGCCGAAGGCCAATCGACAGGCTCGGTCATAGAGTTCTCCGAAGGTGAGCCTCTCCTCCATCGTGATCAGCGCTTCATCCTCCCCTGATTCCATGGCCCGCTGCCGTAAGGCCTCTCCGATCGTCAGATTTTCCCACTCCACACTCACATCCTCCTTCCTTCCCATTTCACGGGATTATTCCGTATACGAGGTTAAGATCCGCGCATTGTCACATGAGATGCCTCAGAAAGCTGCTCGATAACCGAAAGTGGGCGAATGGGAGTTGCAACTGCATAGAAAACGCAAGAAAAGGCCCTTATGGGGAATAAGGATGGATACTTGATGGTCGAGCCCCCTCTGCCGGGCTCCGGCTATGCCAAGGCCTCTTTCACCGCCGCCTGAAGTTGCTCAAAAAAGGCCTCCAGGGTGGTTTTCTGGTAACCCAGGAGCGCCTGGGATTCTGCCGTGTCGTACCAGTTCAGCCAGCCCGGGCGGTCCTGGAAAGACATCTCATCAAGAGGGATCTCCATGATCTCGCCCCATCGCGACACATACTCCCGCCCCATAACCTGCCACGTAGGCCCACCGGCGATGATCAGGGTCTTACCGAACGCCTCGGGCCTTCCCACCACGGCCACCATGGCCTCCACCAGGTCCGAGAGGGCCACGAGTTCGATCCGCTGATCCGGCACGAAAGGCCAGGGCTCGGGCGGATCCAGGAATTCGGGGATGGCGATACCGGAGATCCGCAGATTCACCCAGGGCAGAGCCGAGCGGGCCAGGATTTCCTCACAGGCAACTTTGCTCTCGGCGTAGATGTCTATGGGGTTGACCGGATCATCGGACCTCAAGGGTCTGCCTTCACCTTTGGGCTCCCCGTACACGGAGATAGAGGATGCGAAGATCACGCCCGGGGAGCCTGCCTCCTGGCAGGTCTCGAGGAGCTTTTTCGTCCCCTCAACGTTGACCCGGAAGGTCCGCTCCCGGTCTTCCTCGCTAAAAGGGGGAAGAATGGCCGCCAGGTGAAACACCAGATCCACGCCCTGCACCGCATCGCGCCACGATGCGGGTTCGAGGATATCACCCCGAAAAATCCTGGTGTCACTCCACTGCTCCGCAAAGCTGAAATCACACGAAGGCAAATCCAGGAGCCTCAATCCGTGTCCCGCCTCAGCCAGTGCCGTAGCGAGGGTCCTCCCGAAATTGCCGGCTCCCCCTGTGATCAGTATTTCCGACACGTTCTTCTCCTCAGCTTCCCCTCACCCCCCTGCCAAGATCGGGATGACCTTGATTTGCTCGCCGTCGGCCAGAGGAGTTTCCCGGCCCTCGTGATCACGGCCTTCTCCCAGCACGAGAATCCGGGGCTGGAATGTCTTTGTCTCGCGATCCCATATCCGTTCATGAAGGCTAGGACCGAACCTTCGGTCAATCTCCTCCAGGAGATCACCATACACGGCCCCCTCGGGCAGATCGAATTCCACCCTCGGCACACCGCCCGTGTATTCGGCCAGGGGACCAACAAATGTCACGTAGACTTTCATGCAACACTTCCCGCCTTCAATACCGTTCCCCTTCCCGGGATCCAAGGCCCGAAGAAGGGGGAAGTGCCTGCGCAGGGCATCACGTCATGACCACGGTTCTTCCCTTGAGGGACTCTTTGAGGGTCCCTACCGCGTCCACAAACTCTGCTGCCATGGCCTTAAATTCTTCCGGGTCGTCCGGAGCGTCTTCCCAGGCCTCCCGGAGGTTCTCCGCCGCCTCTTTGACCGGAAAGGCCTGATTGGTCCCGTTCTTGGTCCTCAGAGTCGGCCGCTTCTTAAGGGCTTCCAGCTCCTTGAAGGACTTTTCCAGATCTTCCACCAGATGGTCCCCTTGCGGGACCCCTTCATTCCGGAGAGCCGTAAGGACCTCCTTGCACATGTTGACTGCTTCGTTCACCAGCTCTTGACCGTTCACTTCACTCCCCTTGTTGCAGGGCGCGGAGGGAAGCGGCAAATCCACCCCGCTTCCCTCCGCGCTCGATGGATTGACTCCCCCGGGGGACCTTCCGGGCCTATCTTTCGCCGGATCAGACCCCCAGATCGTCAGCTATGTCCGCGAGACCCAGGATCGCCAGTCTTTCCCGCGTGGGGATGCCGTTTTCATCCCAGCCCCGCAGGGGGTAATACTCTCCAAGCTGATATTCAAGATCCGCTGCCTTGCCCGCCGCGCCCCCGTCGGGCAGCGGCGTGATGAGCCGCTTGGGAAGGACGTCGTCCTTTCGCGAGATGCCCTCCCGCACCGCGAAGGCTCGCTGGATATTGGTGATCCGCTCGCCTGTCTGTAGAATGGTCTGGGCGTTGTGCCCGAGGCCCGCCGTCAGACCCAGCAGCATCCCCATGGCCGAAGGCGGAAGCGCCATGCCCGCGAACATGCAGATAGCCAGGGAGTTCACAACGTTGGCCATGTCCTGAGATACCTTCGCGGCCAGGCCCTTGTTCCTCTTGTCGTGCCTTCCCTGCTTGTATGTGAGACCCGCTTCCGGATTGATGAGGGCCATCTCCACCACATAGGACCCACCCTGCACGTGACAGGCCCCCCGCATGCCCGTGGCGTAATTGACCGCCAGGCTGAAATAGCACCGGGGATCGTGCATCGGCACCTCCAGGCCCTTGACCTGGATGGCGTACTCTTCCGACCCCTTGCCGACCTTCCGGGAAGCCGCACGGGACCCCTGCGCCAGCAGTGCGCCGAATCCTTCGCCCTTGCCCATCAGGTCCACCACCTCCAGCACCGCGTCCACGTTGCCCCAGTTCAATTCGATGCCTCCGGTGTCCGCCTTGGTAAGCGCGCCCTTCTCGTAAGCCTCCATGGCCCATGCAATGGTGCACCCGGCCGAGATGGTGTCCATGCCCGCCTTGTTGCACATCTCACCGATCCAGGAGATGGCCTCCAGGTCGTCGATCAGGAGCATGGATCCGAACGCGCCCAGGGTCTCGTACTCGGGGCCCGGGCCTTCGTAACTGAACCGCCCCTCCTTGATCTCCACCCACCTGGCGCACCGAATGGGGCAGTTGTAACAGGCGCCGCCGTGGGGCTTGAGAATGGTGTCCGCCATGCGGGCCCCGCCGATTTTTGTGAAACCCTCACCTCCGTTCCAGGTGCCCTGCCGCCAGTTTTTGACCGGCACGTCGCCGGCGGCCCATCCCATGTCCATGCTGAAGGCGGTGCCCCACTTGGTGAAAAAACCGGCGAAGGGATCTTCGGCCACCGCCTTGTTGATCTCCTTGACCATGGCCAGGAGCCACTCGTCGGCCGCAACCTCGATCTTTTGTGTGCCGAGGCAGGCGATGGCCTTGAGGTTCTTGGATCCCATTACGGCCCCCACCCCGCCGCGACCCGCAGCCCGGCCGTCGTCGTTCATCACGCAGGCGATGGGTAATTGTTTTTCACCGGCCGAGCCGATGCAGGCGACCCTGGCCCGTTTCTTCCCAAGCCGCTCCTTCAAGACGGTCTGGGTCTCATATGCGTCCTTACCCCATAGATCCGAGGCGTCCTTCAATTTTGGACCTTCACCCGCAATCTCCAGGTAGACCGGCTTTTCGGACCGCCCTTCGAAAATAATGCCGTCGAATCCGGTCTTTTTCAGTTCGACACCCCAGAATCCCGAGGAGGTGGAGGTAACCATGATCCCCGTGAGCGGTGACTTGGTGCCCACCGTGAACCGCCCGGAGGTGGGAAACCGCGTCCCCGTGACCGGGCCCGTCATGAAGATAAGCCTGTTTTCCGGCCCCAGCGGGTCCGTCTTGGCGGGCACCTCGTCGTAAAGGGTGCGGCTGATGAAGCCCGCCCCGCCGATGTAGTTTTGCGCCATGCCGGGGTCCACGTCCTGCTCGGAGAAGGACCCGTCGGCCAGGTTCACCCGAAGAACTTTCCCCATATATCCGAAACCCATGGCGGCACCTCCTACGGCTCTCTGACGTCTTCCAGGTTGATTTCTTCCTTGAACTTGAACCCGCCGGGGGGCATGATGTCGCCCTTCTTCGCGAAGACCTTGCCGAACTTTGCGCCCACAGGTACCTGGCTGCAGAGGTAAGGTGTGGGATCTGCGGCAGGCTCCACTTCGATGAGTTCGTAGGCCCTGGTCCCCAGTCCGATGATTTGTCCTACGTTGGGCTGGATCTCCTCGCTGACCCCCAGGAAGGAGCCGCAGGTTGAAAACTTGGGCGTCCCGGGATCCATGGCGCCCTTGGCCATGGCCAGGGAATCGGGCATGCCGGCTGACTCCCTGGCCTTCTGCACGCAGGCCGAGTCGATGGCCACAGGGTCCCAGGATGCGAAAAGTCCAAGGTTGGGGACGATGGGACGGTCGGAAAAGTTGACGCAGTCGCACCAGGGTGAGATATCCAGGGCCATGTTGATGTAGCCCACCTTTTCAGGGCCGCCCACGGCCTTGACGGCGGCCAGGGCCGAATCGGTGATGGCCGCCGACGTGGCATCAAAGTAGTCGTCCGGGAGAAAAGCCACACCGCACATCGTCACCACGCCGATGCACGCAAGACACCCGATGCACTTGTCCCTATGAAACAGGATCGAATCTTTCGTGTGTTCAATGGCACCTACGGGACACAGGTTGAGGCACATCTGGTAGTCCGGGCATTCCTCCTTTGCACAGCGTTCGGGCATCCAGTGACGGGTCTTGACTCCATAGCGCGGATGCCCGCCCAGGTGCAGACAGAGCTTGCCCCGCTTGGAAGCGCAACCCACGCCGATGTTCTTCATGGCCCCGCCGAACACTCCCATGGGGTGCCCTTTGAAATGCGTGAGCGCGATCATGGAATCGGCCAGCGCGATACCGGTTGCGATGTATTGCTCTTGCAGGATGTAGCCCTCGGGCAGGTCCACTTTCACATCATCCGTGCCGATGAAGCCGTCCGCAATCACGATGGGGGCTCCGCACGTGGATTGTGTGAAGCCGTTCCGGGCCACGGTCTTGAGGTATTCGAGGGCGGTCACCCGCGAGGAAAAGGGCCAGTATGGCAGCGTCGTGGTGTCCACCACCATGGGGTCCCCCCCGAGGCTCCGGATCTTCTCCACCAGGGCCCGGACGTATACGGGCCGCAGATAGGCCGTGTTGTTGAACTCGCCCATGTGAAGCTTGATGGCCACGACGTCCCCGGGGTTGACCAGCTTTTCAAAGCCCGCCGCATCAAACAGGGTAAGCATCTTGGCCACAAGACTGGTCTCTATGGATGAAGACCGATCGTTCATGTAATAAACCTCAGCCATACCTGGTCCTCCTTTTCATTGTCGACTCGATTCGGGACGCTAAACCATCACGCCCTTTGCACCTGGTGAACCATTTCTCTCCTGGGAAGTCTCTTTCGGCTATCCCCTCCTTTCGAACGCAAGCCGCGATTACATTTTGCGTACTTACCACAGGTGCGTAAAAATTTCCTCAAAAAAATGCCCACTTGGGCCCAACGACCATGCTCGGGCTGAGGTATGGAAAAGCCTCAGGATTGAAAGGGCCCTGGCCGGTGACCGCAATTGATCCGTCAGCGCCTGGGATTTCCGGGCGAGGACACCACTTTACCGTTGTAGTATATCCCAAAATGAACGTTTCAAATTTTGATGGGATATCTTTTCATGCATATGAACCATTTATATAGTGATCTTCGATAATGGATCGTGGCCTGAAAGGGTTGATAGCGTGTGTCTTGTTTCCTTTCCAAAGACCAGGGTCGAAAGCGATCTCCCCATCATGGGATCACGCCTGCCGCAGTTGCGGGATTTCACCCGGTCTTGGCCCTCGGCGAAGGGCCTCAGCCTGAGTCACCCAGATCGAACTCGGCCACGAGAAAGGTGTGATCTGAAGGCTTGGGAAGCATACGGGCGGCAACGTCGATCCAGGCGTTCGAGCATCGCCGAGAAAGGGGTTCCGTAGCCAGAATATAGTCGACCCGCCATCCCATACGCCGCTTGACGGCGTTTGGAACCCGGTAGTCCCAAAACGTGAAGTGGCCCCCTTCAGGATGATGTTTGCGAAAAACATCGTGCAGCCCCCAGTCCATGAATCGGCGCAGCACGGCACGCTCCTCCGCGTGGAACCCCACTTCGCCCTCCAGGCCCTCTGGATCAAAGACGTCCACCGGCTCCAGGGCCACGTTGAGATCGCCTGCGACAATCAGGGGTTTTTCGGGGCGATAGCGGTCCGTCACGTGGGCCAGAAGGGTCTCCAGGAACTTCAACTTATCCTGGAATTTTTCGCTTCCCACCTGAAAACCCTGGGGGACGTACACGTTGATGACGGGGATGTCATCGAAAGAGGCACTGAGGAACCGGGCTTCCGTGTCACCCTCCGAGAAAAGGTCCCTCAGTATCCTGCGGCAAGGGCGCCGGCTGATGAGCGCCACCCCATTGTAGGCCTTCTGGCCGCGGCTGACCACCTGGTAGCCCTGATCCTCGAAATCACGGACCGGGAAAGCCTCGTCCCGCACCTTGGTTTCCTGGACAAGGAGCAGATCGGGTCGCTCCCGCCGGAGCCAGTCGCAAAGCAGGGGCAGGCGGGCCCGAACCGAGTTGGCATTGTAGGTGGCGAGCTTCATCAGGATACCCTGCAGCCCGCCTCCACCCGGCCGTCGGGCGCCAGGAGGTGGACCCCTCCATCATCCACGGCCGCCAGAATCATGCCCTGGGACTCCACCCCCATAAGTTTGGCTGGAGCCAGGTTCGCAACCAGCACCACCTGCCGGCCCACCAGTTCATTGGGATTGTAATGCCCGGCCAGCCCCGCCACCACGGTCCTCGTCTCGCCCACATCCACGGTCAGACGGAGCAGTTTCTTGGACTTGGGGATGGCCTGGGCCTCGCGGATAATCCCCACTCTGAGGTCCAGTTTCTTAAATTCGTCAAAGGATATGATCTCCATGGGTTTCTCCTCGGCAACCTTCTCCGCAGCCTGCGCACGCCTTTTCCGCTCCTTTTCCTCCACCCGCGGAAAGAGGGCCGGTGCACGGCAAAGGGGTCTCACCGGCTTTTCCCCACCCCACCGCGCAAGATCCGACAGGGTGAGTTGCGCGCCCTTTTTCCCCAGCCCCAGTTGCTCCTGGATCTTTTCCGCCGAGGCCGGCATGAAGGGCCACAACAGGCCCGAAACAACCTTCAGGACTTCCACCACATGAAAGAGCACGGTGGCCAGCCGCTCGCGATCCTTCTTGGCGAGAACCCACGGGGCCGTGGTGTCGATGTATTTGTTCACCTTCCCTATGAGCTCCCAGACGGCGATCAGGGCTTTGTGAAAACCCAGTTCCCTCATGTGCCTGTCATAGGGATCCAGCAGGGCGAGGGCCGACTCCCGCAGTTCGTCGTCCTCCCGGTCAGGCGCCCCCCCCTTGGGGAGCTCACCCTTGAAGTACTTATGGACCATGGTCAGGGCGCGGCTTACCAGGTTTCCAAGGTCGTTGGCCAGGTCCGCGTTGATCCGTGCAACCAGCGCTTCCTCGCTGAACTCGGAGTCCAGTCCGAAGACCATATCCCGCAAGAGAAAATACCGGAAGGCATCCAGGCCGTAGATGTCCACAAGATCCAGGGGCCTGACCACGTTGCCCAGGCTCTTGGACATCTTGCCCTCATTGATGTTCCAGTACCCGTGCACGTTGAGGTGGCGATAAGGTTCGATGCCCGCCGAGCGCAGCATGCAGGGCCAGTAGATGCCGTGGGGCTTGAGGATGTCCTTGGCGATCATGTGCTGGGCTGCGGGCCAGTAAGTCTTGAAGCGTTCTCCGTCCGGGAACCCGAGGGCCGAGATATAGTTGATGAGGGCGTCGAACCAGACGTAGGTCACGAACCGGTCGTCGAACGGCAGCGTGATACCCCACTCCAGCCGCGACTTTGGGCGTGAGATGCACAGGTCTTCGAGGGGCTCGCGCAGGAAGGCCAAGACTTCGTTCTTGTAGCGCTCGGGCCGTATGAAATCGGGGTTCTTTTCGATATGATCCACGAGCCAGTCCTGGTAGCGGCTCATCCGGAAGAAATAATTGGCCTCCCGAATGACTTCAGGCTCTGTGAGGTGATCCGGGCACTTTCCGTCCACCAGTTCCCTCTCGGTATAAAACCTTTCGCACCCGAAGCAGTAAAGGCCTTCGTAATCGCTGTAGTAGATGTCGCCCTTTTGGTTCACCCGATCCAGGATAATGCGCACCACGTCCTTGTGTGCCCTGTCAGTGGTGCGCACGAAGTAGTCGTTTGAGATGTTCAGCTTGGGCCAGAGGTCCCGGAACAGGCCGCTGATCCTGTCCACGTATTCCTTGGGCGTCTGCCCCTCCTTTTCCGCCGCTGCTGCGATCTTATCCCCGTGCTCGTCCGTACCTGTGAGAAAAAAGGTTTTCTCCCCCGCAAGGCGGTGGAAGCGATTCAGCACGTCGGCCACGATGGTGGTATAGGCGTGCCCGATGTGAGGGGCGGCGTTGACATAATATATGGGCGTCGTCACGTAGAACGTTCCGGACACTTTATCTCATCCTCTTTTCTTCTTCGACGGTTTTTTCCTGGCGGGGCGCTGCTGTAGCAGGTCACTGAGGCCTACCTCAACCTCTTCTCCAGAGTCCAGTTGGAGGGTGAGCGTTTCCTTGAGCACATTCTGCCGTATCACCTTGCCCTCTCCCAGTTTGCTCACCACCCGCTTGCCGGTCTTGGGTAAGTGATCCTTCATCTTCTCATAGTAGCGGTGCTCGTAGGTCAGGCAGCACATGAGCCTGCCGCACATTCCCGAAATCTTGGAAGGATTCAGGGACAGGTTCTGCTGTTTGGCCATCTTGATGGTCACAGGCGCGAAGGTATTCAAAAAGGTGGCACAGCACAGGGCCCGACCGCAGGGTCCCAGTCCCCCCACCATCTTCGCCTGATGGCGGACGCCGATCTGACGCATCTCGATACGGGTCCTGAACTTCCCCACCAGGTCCTTGACCAACTGCCGGAAATCCACCCGACCGTCGGCAGTGAAATAGACGACGACCTTGCTCCCGTCGAAACGCCTCTCCACGCACACGAGTCGCATGGGCAGAGATCTTTCCCTGATTTTCTGATAGCAGAAGGCGTAGACCTTCCGTTCCAGTTCCACCCCCCGCTCGTAGCGTTCGACCTCCTCCTCCGTTGCCAGGCGAAAAACCTTCTTGAGGGGCCTCTTCGGGGCCTTGCCCGATCGGACCCTGGGCTCCGTGCAAACATATCCTATGGCAGGGCCTTCCTCTGTGATGACCATCACTTTGTCCCCTCTTTTAAGGACGAAGTGCCCTGAATCGAACTCTTGGGTCTTCCCGTCGTGCTTGAATCGAACGCCTACGATCTTGCTCAATGGTTCCTCTCAAGAATCCTGTCGGGATCCCCCCTCCATTCACACAAGCGCCTCAAAGCGAGGATCACGTGCTCCAAGACCAGGCCGGGGTTCCTGTTCCGGCTCAGATCCTGCCCGGCCTGGGTTATGATCTGAACGCTATGGATCAAATTTCCAATTTTAAAAGATTTAGCGCTTTTTTTCAACTTCTGGGAAAAATCCACATTCACGATGATGGACTCGGGCCCCCCGGTCTTAAGCACGAGCAGATCCCGATACCAGTTAGCCCACGTCTCCAGAAGGTCCTGAAGCCCGCCTCGGGCCCTGTCCCCACCCTGAGCCCCCAGCGGCTTGAGGCCTTCGGCCAGTTGCAGGGCGTAGGGCAAGGCCTTTTCCTGCGGCACCTTGACCAAGGCCATGAGTTCGTGAAGCCACTCCTGCCTCGCTTCAAGAAACCCGGAATCCTTCATCCTCAGGGCCTCGCCGAGGCTGCCCCGGCATACCCGGGCCAGGACGACTGCCGAGTCCCGCTCCACTTCCTCCCGCTCCATCAGATACTGCTCGATCTCCTCGGGGGTCAGGGGGCGGAAAGGAACCCTCTGGCACCGCGAAACGATGGTGGGAAGCAGATCCAGCGGCTCCGTGGCGCTGAGGATCAGGATGTTGCCGGGGGGCGGTTCCTCAAGGGTCTTGAGGAAAGAATTGGCCGCCTCGTCGGTCAGGGATTCGGACCGCTCCACGAAGCAGACCCTGTAGCCGCCTTCGTTGGGGGCGAAAGAAAGGGCGCGATTCAGTTCACGAATCTGGTCGATCTTGATGAACTGGCCCTCCGGGGCCAGCTTGACGAAATCCGGGAAATTCTCCGTCCTGATCTTCCTGCAGGTGGCGCACACCCCGCAACTGTCGTCCGCCTCGGGGTTCATGCAGTTGAGCGCGGCCGTGAGGGCCCGAGCCGTCGAGGCCTTGCCGATCCCGGGAATCCCCGTGAACAGGTAGGCATGGGGAATCTTTTCCCGGGCCATGACCTGCGTGAGAAAGGCCTTCGCCCTCTCCTGGCCGATGATGTCGGAAAAACGCATGGGGCCTCGGCTATGTGCCCTGGCCGGGCAGGTGCGGTCGGATACGGGCAAAAATCTCCGCTTCGATCTCCGCCTCATCTCGCTCCGCGTCGATCACCACGAACCGCCCGGGCTCCCCTTCGGCCAGTTCCAGATAGCCCTTCCGCACCGCTTCGTGGAAGACGATCCGCTCCCTCTCAAAACGATCCTGGCCATTGTGGGGGGTCCTTTGATTTCTTCGCAGCGCCCTTGCAAGTCCGGTCTCCACGGGACAGTCGTGAAGAAAAGTGAGATCCGGGGCGATGCCCGCGCAGACGTGCTCGTTCAGGAACCGGATGAAGGCCTTGTCCAGTCCCCTGGCATATCCCTGATACACTGTGGTGGCATCATAGAAGCGATCGCAGACCACCCATTGACCACGGTCCAGGGCGGGACGGATGACCTCTTCGACGTGCTGGGCCCGGTCGGCCTCGTACAGGAGCAGTTCGCACAGCGGAAGTAAATCCCGATTCCGCGCGTCGAGAAGAATCCGCCTGACCTGCCGGCCCAGGCGCGTGCCCCCAGGCTCCAGTGTTCTAACCACGTCCACACCAAGGCCCAGCAGACGACGTACGAGACGATCCGCCTGGGTGGTCTTTCCGCTGCCTTCGATCCCTTCGAACGTTATGAACACCGATGCGCTCTCCCTCCGGGCTCGCCCCGCAACCCGTGGATTTGGTACAGGCGGTGAGTATAGAGAAATCGGCAAGGCGAATCAAGGCTGAAGGCCCGAGCCCTCTCCCGGGCATCTCCTGGGGACCCAGGGGGGAGGATGAATCCAATTTATTGAAATTTCACAATAAAAACGGCACATCATTTTTTTGTCATTTTCTTGTTGACAAGTGCCGAAAAATGACTAAAGTTGCAAATCTTTTGATTTTTCCCATGGTTTTCCGACCCGCCCCCGCAAACGCGCCAGGGATATTCCACGTTTGTTTCAGCAACAGCCGTGACGCACCAGCGCTGAAGAGGCGCCGGGGGCCTGAAGGAGGCGGCAGCAGGCCGGCGCACATTGCACCGACGGCCGTGGGCAGTGGCCGCCTTCGCCATCGGCATCCTGGTGCGCGATGGGGCTTGCGGGTGATAGGCCTGGGGGAAAAGGAGCGTGTTTGAAATGTCGGATGATAGAGAAAACTTTATTGATGCGTTGCTGAAGAAGAAGGAAGACACGGAAACAGCCTTGAGGCGCCTGCTCGAAGCTCAAAAGGAATCCACGAGCCAGATGTCCGAAGACCTGCTTTCCGATGAGTTCGACTCGGCTCAGAGGGAGGTGGCCGTTCAGGCCCAGTACCGGCTTATCGAGAAAAAGACGGAGGAACTGAAACGCATCGACCGATTGATACTGCAGGTGCGTCGGGACGAGGATTTCGGGATTTGCGAGGAATGCGGAGAACCCATTCCCCCTGCCAGGTTGTTGATCGTCCCGGATTCCACGCTGTGCGTAACCTGCCAGCAGGAGGCCGAAAAGGTCCACAGGGCCAGGAGCGTGTCTCTTCAGGCACCCTCCCTCCCGGGCCGAAAACAGTGGGAGTGGGAGCAGGATGCCGATTCCGGTCTCCCCGATCTCGAGGACGATTCGCTGGGAGACGGTCTGGAGATTTTCGAGTTTGAGGAAGACTCACAAGGGGGTCCAAGCGGCATGATATCCGGAATTTACGGCGACACGGGCGGCGAGGACACCAGGGCATCCGCCATGTGAGGATCCAACGCTGAAGATTTTTCATCGACTTCATTTTCACGAACGGGGTCCTTGCTTTCACCCCTTCCCATCACCACCGAGGAGGTATCGCCGTGACGGAACTTTACTACCGTACTTGTACGGAACTGGTGGATCTCATCCGATCGGGAGAGCTTTCCCCCGTTGACCTGATGGAAGAAACTTTGAGGCGCATCGAGGCCGTGAACCCAAAGGTCAATGCCTTTGTGGCCCTGAGGCCCGAGGAGGCCCTGGCCGAGGCCCGGGAGGTGGCAAAACGCCTCGCCTCCGGTGACCCGGTGGGACCCCTCGCCGGAATCCCCCTGGGTGTCAAGGACCTGGAGGACGTGGCGGGCATGGTGACCAGTTTCGGCTCCGTGCCGTTCCGGGATCATGTGGCGCAGACCGATTCCGTGCAGGTGGCGCGGCTCAAGGCGGCCGGTGCCGTGGTGGTGGGAAAAACGAACACACCTGAATTCGGTTTCACCGGGTTTACCAAGAATCGCGTCTACGGCACGACCCGGAACCCATGGAACCTGGAACGCACGCCCGGGGGCTCCAGCGGCGGCGCGGGTGCGGCCGTAGCGGCCGGAATGGTGCCCCTGGCCACGGGGTCCGATGCCGGTGGATCCATTCGGATCCCCGCCTCCTACTGCGGCTGTTTGGGGCTGAAGCCCTCATACGGGCGCATCCCCATGGGGCCGGGCCCCATCCTGCACATGGCGGGAACCGCCGTTTACGGGCCTCTGTGCCGGAACGTGGAAGACGCGGCACTCTATCTGGACGTGGCGGCCGGATACCATCCGGCCGATCCCCATTCCCTCCCGGGCCCGGGCATCTCTTACAGGGAGGCCCTTTCCGCCCCCCTCCCCTCCCTGAAGATCGGATTCAGCCCCACCCTGGGCTATGCGAGGGTCCAGAAGGATGTGCTGCGTGTCGTGGAGGACGCGGCGGGGGCTTTCAGCCGCATGGGACATCGGGTCGAAGAGTGGGAGGGCGGTTTGCCCGACGTGAGTGATGCCTGGGCCCGCTGGATGAGCCTGGAGGTCTACGCTCAGGTCCATGAAAAATATGAACGGATACGTCCCGAGATGGGAAGAACCCTTGCGGCATCCATCGACGAGGTCAGAGGCATGAGCGTGGATGATCAGGTCCTCTACCAGCGACTGCGAAGCGACCTGAACCGGGCGCTATGGGATTTCTTTGACCGTTTCGACCTGATGTTGACCCCCACAATGCCCACAGAGGCCTTCGGCGCCAAGGGTCCTCCGCCCTCCGAAATCGACGGAATGCCCGTGCCCATCATGGGGGCCGTAGCCTTCACGTATCCTTTCAACTTCTCCGGACACCCCGCGGCCACGGTGCGGGCCGGCCTCACGGACTCCGGGCTCCCGGCGGGGCTACAGATCATTGGGCCGCGGCACCGGGATGACCTGGTCCTTCAGGCGGCACGGGCCTTTGAGCTGAAAAGACCCTGGAACCATCACTGGCCCCCCTGTTGAGCACCTCGACGGCGGTGTGTTGATTTTTCCGCAGGAGCGGAAAAAATCTCCTGAATGTCTACCGGCCTTGCGTACGCGTCCAGGGGAGGAATCGAACTTAACATATTGAAAAACTTAGGATTAAATGCAAATCCCTCAGCCCAGGCTGAATTGGCACGAGTGTTGCTTTAAGAATACCGGAAGGGAAGGCTCCTGAGATGACGGGGCTTTCGTTGATCAAGGCATGACGGGTCTGCAGCCATTGGGTCGCCCCCTGCCGGGGTGGCGAGGGCCGTTTCAATATCGCTGCGGCCCGAAGAGATACGGTGGTAATGATGCCTGCCAAGAGAAGTGGACAAAACGAACAACACGCCCCACGGCTCGACATCGAGGAGGTCCTGCAATCCTTCCGGGACATTGACCGGAAAATCGAGGCGTTCGTGGGAGAACGGAGCCCGCGTGGCCTTGACGGCCGGGAACCTGGCACCAGCGTCTCCCGCAGCAGACGACCCAAAACCTAATGCAGGAATGAATGGGGAGGTTTCCTCCCCTTACCGCCCGGGCGGCCTTTTTCTGAGTTCTTGCCACCGCGTGACGGGAATCATGAAACCCGCATCAGAACCCCCCTTTGCTGCCCCCCCCCCCCGGTAGCCGGTGGACGTTTTTATGTGTCGGCGGCAGGCGCGGCCATCAGCACCCCCGGCGGGGGAAACCTATTGACGCCTGCTCCGGGCCTCTGGTAGAAGACACAGCATCTTTCAACGCCATTTCCGGACGGATTTGAGCCATTGGAATTTTCGACCATCAAAGGATTCAAGGATATCCTGCCCGAGGAGGTGGGCCCGTGGCAACGCCTGGAGCAAACGGCCCGCCACGTATTTCACTGCTTCGGATACCGGGAGATCAAAACGCCCCTGCTGGAACGCACGGAACTGTTCAGCCGAAGCATCGGGGAAGAGACCGACATCGTCTCAAAGGAGATGTATACCTTTCATGACAGCAAGGGACGCGGCATGACCCTACGCCCCGAGGCTACCGCCTCCCTGACCAGGGCCTATATCCAGAACCGGCTCTACCACCAGAGCCCTGTCCAGAAACTCTTCACCATCGGGCCCATGTTTCGGCACGAACAGCCGCAGAAGGGCAGGTTCAGGCAGTTTCACCAGATCGATGCGGAGATCTTCGGGGATCCAGGGCCCATGAGCGATGCTGAACTGATCCTGATGGCCATGGAAATCCTGCGCCTGCTGGATCTTGAAGGGCTCACCCTGGCCGTGAATTCCCTGGGCTGCCCGGAGTGCAGGCCCGGATTTCGTTCCGAACTCTCAAAGTTCCTGGCTCAAAAGACCGGAGCCCTTTGTGACAATTGCACGAGACGGGCCCGGACCAATCCACTGCGGATCTTCGATTGCAAGGTGCCCGCATGCGGCCAAGCGGTGGCCGGGGCACCGTCCGTCCTCGATTTCTGCTGCGAGGCATGCCGCGCCCATTTCAAGGGCCTCCAGGGCTATCTGGAAGAAGCTCAAATCCCGTTCCGCGTGGACCACAGGCTCGTGCGCGGACTAGACTATTACACCAGGACGGCGTTCGAGATCCAGACGGACCTCCTGGGCGCACAAAACGCCGTGGTGGGAGGCGGCCGCTACGATCAACTCACGCAACAGTTGGGAGGCCCGGACCTGCCCGCCATAGGCTTTGCCATGGGCATGGAGCGCGTCGTGGCCCTGATGGAAAGAAGGGGCGAGGCCATGCCCGAGAGACCTGATCTCTTCATCTGCGCCCTGGGGACTGAGGCCGGCAAGGCCGCCTTTGTCTGGATGACCGACCTGAGGAGATCAGGGTTCTGGGTGGAAATGGATTACTCCGGCAAGGGTCTCAAGGCCCAGATGAAGCGTGCTCACCGCCTGGGGGCCCGAAGAGCGCTCATCGTGGGCGAGGACGAACTCGCCGCAGGAAAGGCGGTCCTGCGTGACATGGACAACAAACGCCAGGAAGAGGTGGCCCTCGAAGGACTGACCTCCCACCTGCAGCAGGCCTTGAGGCAAAATGACTGAGAAACACCCCCTTCAGATCGATGCTCTGTCAGGTTGGAAGCGGACCCATGATTGCGGCTGTCTCCGCAAGGAGGATGCGGGCCTGGAAGTGATCCTGATGGGCTGGGTCAACGGCAGGCGGGACCTGGGAAACCTCATCTTCATCGACCTCCGGGACCGGGGAGGCCTGACCCAGGTGGTCTTCGACCCGGAGGTGGATCCCCGAAGCCACGAAAAGGCCCATATCCTGCGAAACGAATGGGTCGTGGCGGTGAAAGGCCGGGTGTCTCCGCGGCTGGAGGGCCGGGAGAATCGTGATCTGCCCACGGGTGAAATCGAGATCAAGGCCCTTGAGCTGCGCATCCTAAACCATACCGACACACCGCCCTTTCAGGTTGACGGAATGGTGGACGCCTCAGAGGCCCTCAGGATGAAATACCGCTACCTCGAGCTGAGAAGACCCCAGGTCCTGGAAAACTTCCGCAAGAGGCATCACATCGCGACCGTGGTCCGCAGCACCCTCAACTCGAAGGGTTTCCTGGAAGTGGAAACTCCCTTCCTCACCCGAAGTACGCCCGAAGGGGCCAGGGACTACGTGGTTCCCAGCCGAGTGAACCCGGGCATGTTCTATGCGCTGCCTCAATCCCCCCAGCTCTTCAAACAGTTGCTCATGGTGGCCGGCTTTGATCGCTATTATCAGATCGTGCGATGCTTCAGGGACGAGGACCTGCGGGCGGACCGGCAGCCCGAATTCACACAGGTGGACATGGAGATGTCCTTCGCGGATGAGGAAGGCGTCATGCAGGTGATCGAGGACCTCATGAAGGCCCTGTTCCACGAAGTGCTGGGACGACCGATGCCCGCCCCCATACCGCGCATCACCTACCATGAGGCGATGGAGCGTTACGGAACGGACCGACCCGACCTGCGGTTCGGGATGGAAATGGAGGACATCTCCGAGCTGGCGGCAAGATCCGATTTCCGCATTTTCCGCGGCACCGTGGAAGAGGGAGGCGTGGTAAAGGCCCTCACGGTCCACGGCGGGGCGGGGGAGTTCTCCCGCAAAGGGATCGACGAACTGGCGGCCACCACATCCGAGGGCGGTGCTCGGGGCCTGGCATGGGCCAAGGTGACCGAAGGGGGCTGGCAGTCGTCATTGGACAAGTTCTTCGATGGGAGCCTGAAGGCCCGGGTAAACGAGAGGCTTGGAGCAGCTCCCGGGGACCTGCTCCTCATGGTGGCGGACAAACGGCCTACAGCGAACCGCTCCCTGGGCCTGTTGCGGCTGGAAATCGCACGCCGATTGAAACTTTACGAGGCGGATCAATTCGCCCTGGCCTGGATTACCAGGTTCCCCCTGTTCGAATGGGACGAGGAGCAAGATCGCCTCGTCTCGGTTCATCACCCCTTCACCTCTCCCATGGAAGAAGACATGGATCTGCTGGAGTCGAACCCGGAAGGAGTCCGCTCCCGGGCATACGATCTAGTGCTGAACGGCGCGGAGATCGGGGGGGGGAGCGTGAGAATTCACACCCTGCCCATGCAGGCGCGGATCTTTCGGATCCTGGGCATCTCAGAGGAAGAAGCCGGGGTCAAGTTCGGGTTTTTCCTGGAGGCCTTGAAGTACGGCGCACCCCCGCACGCGGGCATGGCGCTTGGTTTCGACCGGCTGGTGGCCATCCTCGCGGGCGTTTCATCCATTCGGGAGGTGATCGCCTTTCCCAAGACAACGAGCGCCTCCTGTCCCCTGACCGAGGCCCCGGCGCCCCTGGACGAGGCACAGTTGCGGGAACTGGGCCTCAAACCGATCCGGTAGGTCGCCGGGCGGACCCCGCAGATCCTCCGGCATCCCGCTCCTCAGCATGTTTTTTCATCTTTCTTTTCTTGACAAGCGGTGGATCGTTGCTATTTTTCTTGACAATTTTTGTCGATTGAGGCATAAGTAACAGTTCTTTTTAGATTTTAGAGAAAGGATGTGATAACCATGGTTTGTACAAGCGTCAAGGAAGGGGTTGAGTGCTACTTCATGAGCAAGAAAGGCTGCCAGTTCAACGGCGGCACCTGCCACCAAGTCGTTGAGGAATGCAGCGGCTGTCAGAAGGTCACCGAGTTTCCCACCGGAAAATATTGCCTGGTGTTTCCCGATCCCGCGGCCAAATGGCGGCTGGGCAAATGCGTCATGGCAACTCATCTGAAGGGTAAAGAAAAAAGGGGAAACGGAAGGTTGAATCCCCTCAAGGCATCAAAGCGCGGTTCCAGGTAAACTGAAGAATCGTCCCCGGGCTCCCGGACGACGGCAGGCGCGGGTAATCCGCCTCGCGGGAGGTCTCTGCGGTCTTTGGGTGGAGGCCCCGGCGGAACTTTTCGAGGATCCGGGACTCCGCCCCATGGGGAACATGAGGAAGCGCTCGGGGACCCCACCGGCCCTCCCGATCTCATCACCTCTTGAGGTAGAGCAGGAACTCCCGGTTACCCTTGGGGCCCAGGATGGGGGAGGGCATATGCCCTTCCACCTTCCATCCCAGGGACTTGCTGTGGATGCAGATGTCCTCCACCACGGCCTGATGAAGCCGCGGGTCCCGCACCACACCGCCCTTGCCCACCCTGCCCTTGCCCACCTCGAACTGGGGTTTGATCAGGACCACGATGAAGGCCTTTTCTTCCAGGAGACGGGAGACGGGAGGAAGTACGAGTTTCAGGGATATGAAGGAGACGTCCGCGACCGCGCCGTGAAGCGGGCCGGGAAAGGTCCCGGGGGCGACATGGCGGATGTTGGTCCTCTCCACCACTTTCACCCGGGGGTCCTGCCGCAGTTTCCAGGCCAGTTGCCCGTACCCGACGTCCAGGGCCACCACCCGCCGTGCTCCTCTCTGGAGCAGACAGTCCGTGAATCCCCCGGTGGACGCACCCACGTCCAGGATATTGAGGCCTTCCACCCGGATGGCGAAACGTTCCATGGCCGCGGCCAGTTTCAGGCCTCCGCGGCTCACGTAGGCCGGTCCCTGCTCCACGTCTATGGCGGCGTCCGTGGCCACCGCCCGCCCGGGCTTGTCAACGGGCCGACCCTCCACCGCCACCCGACCCGCCATGATAACGGCCCTCGCCTTCTCCCGGCTTTCCGCCAGGCCCCGTTTCACCAGAAGAAGATCAAGCCTTATCTTTTCATCCTTCCTTTTTGCCCCAGAGATTTCTCGCCTCCCGCAGCACGCCCTCCGTATCCATGCCGTACTTGGCACGCAGGATGGAAACCGGGCCGTGTTCGATGAAACGATCCGGCAGGGCCACACGCCGCACCCTGACTCCCTCCACCCCCGAGTCGTTGAACAACTCCAGCACCGCCCCGCCCAGACCGCCCTGACGCGTGTTTTCCTCCAGCACCAGGACACGTCCCGCACCTTGGGCCAGATCGCACAGGCGGGAATCGAGGGGCTTTACGAACCTGCAGTTGATCACCGAAGCGGAAATTGCATCCTCCTCCAGGCGCCGGGCGGCCTCCAGGGCGGGCCTCACCAGGCTCCCCAGCGCAATCATCACCAGGTCCTTGCCCTCCCTGAGTACCTTGGCCTTGCCGATCTCCAGCCGCCGGTAGTCCGTCTCCAGGTCCACCCCCAACCCTTTTCCCCTGGGATATCGCAGGGCGATGGGGCCCGGATGATGGATGGCGGTGTAGAGCATGTGCCTCAACTCGTCTTCATCCGCCGGTGCCATGACCACCATGTTGGGCAGACTCCGCAAGTAGGAAAGATCGAAGAGCCCGTGGTGGGTGGGCCCGTCCTCTCCCACCAGGCCGCCGCGATCAATGGCGAAAACCACGGGCAGGTTCGGCAGACAGACGTCGTGGATGATCTGATCGAAGGCCCTCTGCAAAAAGGTGCTGTAGATCGCAACCACGGGGCGGTATCCTTCAGTGGCCAGCCCCGCGGCAAAGGTCACCGCATGCTGCTCGGCTATGCCAACGTCTAGAAAACGCTCCGGCCAGCGCTCGGCGAAATGGCTGAGGCCCGTACCCTCGGGCATGGCCGCCGTAATCGCAAAGAGATGTTCGAATTTTTCGGCCAGATCCACCATGGTCTCACCGAAGATCTCCGTATAGGAGGGAATCGGTTTTTCCCGCGGCGGAGGGGGACAACCGGTGGTCACTTCGAAGCACCCAACGCCGTGATAATGGGCGGGATCCTTTTCCGCCGGCTCATAGCCCTTTCCCTTCCGGGTGAGCACATGCACCAGGACCGGGCCTTCCAGATGTCCCACGTTCCGGAAGGTCTCGATGAGCTCCGGAAGCCTGTGGCCTCGGATGGGGCCCACGTACTTGAACTTGAAGGCCTCGAAAAGCATCCCGGGGGTGAAAAAAGTGATGAAGGAGTCCTCGCTTTTCCGAACAAGGTTCAGAATGTTCTCTCCCACCCCTGGCAGGGATCGGATGAAATTCTCCAGATCTTTTTTCAGGTTGACGAACCTCCGCCCGGTCATTTTCCTGCTGAGGAAGGAGGAAAAGGCCCCCACGTTGGGCGCGATGGACATGGCATTGTCATTCAGGACCACTATTAGGTCCTTTTCCGTGTGGCCCGCCTGATTCAGGCCTTCGAAGGCCATGCCGGCTGTCATGGACCCGTCGCCGATGACCGCGATCACTTTGCAGTCCTCTCCCCTAAGGCTCTTGGCCGTGGATATCCCCAGCCCGGCGGAGATGGAGGTACTACTGTGCCCGGTGGTGAAGGTATCGTACGGGCTCTCTTCGCGCTTGGGAAATCCGCTGATCCCTCCGTGCTGTCTGAGGGTATGGAATCGATCCTTTCTGCCGGTGAGCAACTTGTGCGCATAGGCCTGATGCCCCACGTCCCATATAATCTTGTCCCGGGGGGCCTCGAACACGTAGTGCAGGGCGATGGCCAGCTCGACCACTCCCAGGCTCGGCGCCAGATGCCCGCCGGTCTCGGCCACAGTTTCAATGATCGTCCGTCGAATCTCCCCTGCCAGGGCCTCCAGGTCTTTGACCTTCAAGGCCTTGAGATCCGCCGGGCTCTGCACGGCGTCCAGCAGAGGCGTCGGATTTTGGGTGGAATTCATTTGTTTCTCTCAATGATGTATTTCGCAATGAGGCGCAGGGGATCGGCCTTCACGTCGAACGGTTCCAAAAAGTCTATGGCCGATTGCACCAACTGCGCCTGGAGCGACTTGGATTCGTGCAGCCCTACCACTGCGGGGTAAGTGCTCTTCTCCTTCCTCTGATCACTTCCCGCGGCCTTGCCCATCATCTCGGCATCTCCCTCCACGTCCAGGATGTCGTCGGCGATCTGGAATGCAAGACCGATTCTCTCTCCATAGGACCTGAGCGCCGCCACCTGGTGTTCGTCCCCTCCGCCCAGCAGGGCCCCGACCGTGACGGATGCCGTTATCAGTGCACCGGTCTTGCACGCGTGCATGTACCTGAGGGTCTCCAGATCCAAGGAACGGCCCTCGGAGCGGATATCCACCGCCTGCCCGCCCACCATCCCCTGATAGCCCGAGGCCCGGGCGATGAGCCGAATCACCCGGAGGATCCGTCTCTCCGAGATCCCACTCACGGTCTCCTCCGCGCTCAGGAGGCGGAAGGCCTCGGTCAGAAGCCCGTCGCCGGCCAGCAGGGCCATGGCCTCTCCGTAAACCATGTGGTTCGTGGGAACTCCCCGACGCAGAGCATCATCGTCCATGACGGGCAGGTCGTCGTGAATCAGGGAATAGGAATGAATGAACTCCAGGGCACAGGCCACGGGCATGGCATCGCGCCATGCCCCCCCCACCGCCTCGGCGCCGGCCAGACACAGGATGGGTCTCAGGCGCTTGCCCCCCGCCAGCAGGCTGTACCTCATGGCCTTGATCAGCTCGGAGGCGGGTCCCCGGGGCTCCGGCAGATAATCCCGGATGGCCCGATCGACGGCGGTCTTCCTCTCCTCCAAGTAACGCTTCAGATCCAAGCGGTTTTCACTCCGAACGGCCCTGGAAGAATCATTGACCATCTTCCTCCTCCGGCGCAAAGGGGACCTCCCGAAGACCTTCTTCCCCATCCTTGACAAGGAGAGAGACCTTCTTCTCCGCCTCCTCGAGCTTAGCGGAACAGAAACGGACCAGTTTCATTCCTTCCTCGAACACCTTCAAGGAGTCCTCCAGGGACAATTCCCCGGTCTCGAGGTTTTCCACGATCTCTTCAATCCTCGCCATGGCATCTTCGAATTTCTTATCGGCCATAATTCCCCCTGCTGAACGCGCCTGGTCCGCCTCTTTTCCCATCCCGGCACCGTGCGAGGCGGGCTTCATCTTTGCCCTCGCTCTGTGGAAAATTTTATAACGCCCTTTTAGCCGCTGTCAAATCAAGGTCCCGGACTCTCGTCCTCATTCACGCCTTCCACGCGGCATTCCAGGGCCCCCTGGGCCAACAGGACGTGGACCCGCCTACCCGGTTCCACACCGGCCGCGGTGGTCAGGACCCGACCCTCGGGGAGTTTCCGGGTCACACTGTAGCCTCTTTTCAGGACCGCCAGCGGGCTCAAGCCCTTCAACATCTCCTCAAGCCTCTTAAGGGCCATGGTCCGGTCCATGACGATGCGCCGTCCCGCCCCGGTGAGCATCCCCTGGGCGTGGACCAGCCTCTCTGTCATCAGGATGATGGAACGAACGGGAGACTGCACCAGGAGGGCCCGGCGCTCCATTGCGAGGCGACGGTCCGCCTCGCGCAATACGCCCTCCATGCGCCGCTCAAGCCGAGCCCGCATCTCATCCAGGCGAAGCCAGGAGTCGGAGAGCCGTTTCCGCGGGTCGCGGATCCCTTTTCGAAGATGTCTGAGATCCCTGGCGAAATCCGCAAGTCTCTGGGTCACGGCCGTCTGGAGCCGTTCCGCTTTTTCTCGAAGAGCGGCAACGAGGGCCGCCTTTTCCTGAACGAGGAGTTCCGCCGCGGCGGAAGGCGTAGGGGCCCTGAAATCTGCGGCAAGGTCCGAAATCGTCACATCTATCTCATGGCCCACCGCAGAGACCACCGGGATCCTGGAACGCCGGATTGCCAGGGCCAGTTCCTCCTGATTGAAGGCCCAGAGGTCCTCCAGCGATCCCCCCCCACGCGTCAAAACAATGACATCTCCGTCGAAATGTCGATTGATGAGATCCAACGCCTCCACCATCTCCTCTGCGGCTCCTTCCCCCTGGACGCGTACGGGAACCACGGTCACCCATATATTGGCGAACCGTCTTTGAATCACTTTGAGGAAGTCCCGGATGGCGGCCCCCGTAGGGGAGGTGATGACCCAGACACGCCGCGGCAAATAGGGGAGAGGCCTCTTGGCGACCTCGTCAAAGACGCCCTGGGCGGCCAACTTTCTCTTGAGTTGTTCAAAGGCCAGGGCCAGGGCCCCCACGCCCAGAGGCTCCAGATAGTCGAGGATCACCTGGTACTCTCCGCGCGGAGCATAAACGGAGATCCGCCCCCGGGCGAGGACCTTCATACCGTTTTCAGGCAGAAACCGGAGATATCGCGCCTGGGTTCGAAACATGACGGCCCGGATCCTGGCCGCCTCGTCCTTGAGATCCAGGTAGTAATGGCCCGATGCCGGAGTCCTGAAATTGGATACCTCCCCCTCCACCCAGATGAATTCAAAGCGCTCCTCCAGGAGGTCTCGTATTTCGCCGGTCAGTCGGCTTACCGTGTAAACCGGGGGCCCGTTGCCGTTCTGCGACAAAAGGGTTCTCCTTTCATCCTTCCCCGCTCTCCGTGTGGGGGTCGCGAACAATATACGGCCAAGACACGAATGGAGACAAGGCCAATCTGGGGAGTGGGTACCACCTGTCTTTGCAGCGCCCCCCGTCCCCCTGAGGAGACGGAAAAAACGGTTTGCCGTGGCATCGATTTTGCATTATCAGTCTTGAGGACGCAGTCCTCCGATGGGGAGGGGTGGGAGTGGGCCGGCCCCACAGCAATCATTCGACAGGATGGGCATGGAAACACCCGAACTAATCACCGGGGACAGAAGGACCCGGATTTTTCGCCAACTGCAAAAGGATCGAACCGTTCTGACCCTGCGGCTCCTGGGCCGCGACTACGAGCGGCTCACGATGGTGATCGGCGTGGAGCAGGACGGGGGACAGCCCTCTTTCCTCATCGATTATCCGAGGGGGTTCCGGGAGGCCGTATCCGGGATCCCCGTGTGGATGCTGCGCTTCGAGTTTATCGGGACGGACCACCTCGCTTACCGGTTCAGGACCAAAGGCGGCAGGATCCTGAAAGAGGGCGTGCATCTTCCCCTGCCCGAGGCCATCGAGAGGATCCAGAGGCGGGCCCATTTCCGCGTGGAGGCGCCCCTGGGTTCCACGGTCCGTTTTCCCGATCCCGGCCCGGGAGGAGACTTGCTGGAAATGGCCCTCGTCAATGTAAGCGTGGGGGGCGCCCTCATGGCGTCCCGGAAGGCGGGCGGTCCCTCGGATTCGCTCGGGATGGACACGGAGATACGCGACCTCAAATTGTTTTTCCCGCTCCCGGATGAGGATGTGACCATCCCGGTTCGGTCCGCCGTGGTCAAAAGAGTGGAATCGGACGGGGAGACGGGCAAGCCCAAGTACGCCGTGCGGTTCGAGCCACTGCCCGCCGCGGAGGCTGATCGCCTCAACGAACTGATCTGGGAGATCCAACGGATCCAGCTCCGCAGGCAGCAATTGTTGTGAGGCAACACAGGAACAGCGGGGGTTGAAGCCTCATGAGCCGGTCATACATAGAGGTCCAGCAACCTGCCTCTGGCCCTCAGAGGCCTCTCCACGCGCCCGGTGGCACCGTAGATGGCCCGGTCACGCTCGGATTCGTATCCCACGTACAGGACCCTGTGGGCCTCTCCCTCGGTGTGGGCAAACCCGTGCCCCGCCCTGCCCGCATCAACCTCCACGGCAAAGGGCATGGGAACCATAGGAACAAGGGCGGTCACGGGCTCTGAAGTCACGGTTGTCCCCGGAGTTTGTGGGAAATAAAAAACTAACAATAATCAACTTAGTTTATCATATTTGATGGGTGTTTCAAGAAAAATATTTCCTGGACTCGTGGAAGGCTTCTCCCGTAGGGGAGACGAAGACTTTTTGAAATACGGCTCGTTGAGAATTCAAATCCGGCCGCCGGGTCCGGAGGTCCGGGACCGCTCGACGAGGATTGAAAGGCGCCCGGAGGCAAGGCCATGGCGTTGAGGCAAACAATGAAATGGACAGCGGGTGTATTGCTCGCGGTGATGCCGCTGGGCATCTTGTGGGTCTATTTTCATCGTCAGGAGCTCAATATTCCGTTGGCTCCTCCGGGCTCAAAAAAAGAGGAAAGAGTTGAGAAAGGGAGGGTCAAATGCACGGTGATCACGAGTATAGGAAATCGGACATCCCTGCGTCTGAAGGTGGCCATTCCCTATAAAGATCCATCCCAGCGCGACGATCTAATGAAAAAAACACCCAGGATACAGCACGATCTGGTGCTGCTTCTGACACAGCCGGACATGGAGGCCGTATTGAGGACCCGGGATTTCCCGATGCTCAAGCGCCGGATCGCCCAGATCATCAACCGATCCGCGGAAAGACCCGTGGAGACGGTTTATCTGGAAAATTTTTTCTTGAATTGAAAAGCGTCCCGGGCCCGCCACGCCCTCTGCCCCGCATCAGTGAAATCGCTCCGGTACCGGCCCTCCGTCCGACTGACGTAGGCCGCCGGCCCTTTGCAGCTTCCTACCGGCCGACTCGGGCATGTGCACAAAGGAAAACAGGTTCATTCCCCCCCGCGAAGGAGGCACTTCTTTTAACGGCAATGCCCTCATGATCCGGTAGAAAACGCGGTTGGCCGCATGGGTGTCCCTCGCCGATTCGGGCAGGTGTACCTTGATTCTGGCCATGAGTTTTCGGGGGTCGGACTCGCCCAGATCCTCGGCGTAGTCTGCCAGGATGCCCAAACCCTCGGCAAAGGAATGGGTTTCCACGAACATCTCCCCCCAGCTGTTCTTGTAAACGATATCGAGGGTCTTGGGCCTGTGAAATTTGCGGACCTCCTCCATGTCCACTACGGCGAGGATCTTGGCCTTCACCGCCGCCCTTTCCAGTGCGGACGGATCGGAGGATGGGTAGAATGCCGGCTGAATAAAGGTGTTCAGGTGTTTGAGCAGGTGAACCAGGTCATTGAGTATGACGCCTGAGGAATTGGGGTTCATCTCCACGACCGTTCTGGGATATTCGTAGAGGCCGTTGTTGACGAGCCAGGCCGCAGCCTTGACTACGCTTGCGGCTGCAAAGATCCGCCATTGTCTCCTCTTCTCCTCGGCCGGATACCACGACGCGTCATAAAGCGTCCATCTCTTCCTGCCCTGCGCGTCGGTACTGTATTCGAATACACACCTTTCGAGGACCAGGCGGGTGCCGTTGAGATTGGGGGTATATCGCAGTTTGTCACGTCTCCTGGCGAAAAGGGCCATGAGACGACGTCCCAGGATCGTGAGATCATACTGGTCGATGGCCTGACCTTCCCCCAGGCGTACCCGCTCAGAGAGGCTCCGGTATGTAGAAAAGAAAAACTGGTTGATTTCGTTAGCAAACTTTTGTTGTCGGCTGAAGCTCCAGTTCCGAATCTGGTTCAATTCCTCCACCAGATCCAGGGACCAACCCCAGGATTCCATCATCTCTTTGAAGACTTCCACCTTGTAGTCGCCCCCAGAGGTCTTGATCTTCGTGCGGGTGATCTTGGGGTCCGATTTCAGGTAAAAGGCCCTCCTGAGCAAGTCCATGGTTGACTCCCGGCCCTGCTTTGCATAGAAATCCAAGACCTTTTCCACAACCAGGAGGTAAGGGTCCATATCTCTGAGTGTGCGTGCCCCGCCCAGCACGCGGCCTTTCAGTTCCTCACACAGCAAAGGCCCTCCATAGGCGTCGGACAAATACATGTCCATCATGGCCATCTTGAGGATCGATTTGAAAGGATCCTTTATCCCCTTGCCCAACTGCCACAGGGCGTTTCCCAGAAACTCGTCCCTGGAAACGCGTTTGAGGAATCCCAGGTCCACATATTCCACGAAATCGAAAGGGGCTTCCCGGACCAGCCGTTCCCACATGGTTTCATAGGATTCATGGTCCGTTTCGGGGGGAACCACCCACCAGAAGGGGATTTTGCCCGCCACCAGAAGCATGGTCCGATAGCATTCTTCCTTTAGGAATTTCTTTTGGGACGAACCGACGCTTTCCTCGTCCACCTTACCGAAATCGTTCCGCCGAATCTGTGCCAGGTCCAGGACGAAGAAATGCACTTCCATTCCGAAGGTTACCTGGCACCAGTGACTGATCGCTTCGGTCTTCAGTCGAAGTTCCTCCATGGCCTTTTTGGAGGCGACGGTACCGTCAACGCAAACCCAATAGTCGAAGTCCGATTTCCCGGTGTGCCCCACGGTCCCTATGCTTCCCAGGGTAAAGAGAGTCTCCACCACCGGCCTTTTGATCAGGTATTTCTGGTAGGCCACATTGCGTTTTCTGAACTCGGGGAAATAGTCGTGGATCACGCGCCTCAAGCGATAAGAGGAGCCGACGCCGAAGACACCGTACCCTTCCTCGGCTCCGCTCACATACCCCGGCAGATCCACTTCGTTCAAGGTGAGAAGCACAGGGACGATCTCGAGCGCTACAGAGACCTTTTCAGGATCCAGGTCATAGGCATGTTGTACCCTGAGCCGGTTGTAGTTCAGGAAGCGCTTTCGGTTCCGCTGGATCTGCCTGAAATCCGGTTCCTTCACAGTATCCTTCTCCGGAGAAAAAAAGCCATCACCTCAGGATGGCTTTTTCGGCTACGGTTTGGGTGGGAGCTCTTCAATGTCCCATGATATCGAGGAGGCTTTCCCTGATCACCTTTTCCGCCACCTTGCGGGCGTCCACATGATACTGACCGGTCTGCACGGCCTCCTTGATTCGGTTGACCCTTTCGACCCGTTCCGGCGTTTCGGCCTCCATGGCCTCGGCGGCCTTTCGGAATTCCTGCGATGCGGTGGAAATGTCCACCCGGGTGGTCCCTTCACTGCCCCGCCCGTCGGCCTTTTCGTCGGCACGCTGTGTGTCGTCCTTTGTCTTGCCGGCCGCATCCGCGGCATTGGCGAGCATATTTGTATGTTGTGATATTTCCTCTATTTTCATGTTCTCCCTCCCCCTCAGGGCTACGACTGCGAGACACGCCCTCCGCAAGGGTCAGCCCGATTCCCATGAGCAGTCTTACATCCCTTCCTCTTCAGCCGCCCTTCCGGGAACCACCTGGGAAATCAGTTTTTCCGTAATCTGGCTCAGGACCTGTTTTCGTCGGGCGTCCATGGAAATTTCCACCCGATCTCGGATCGCACTCCCACCGGCTTCCGCCTCTTTTGCCAGACCGGCCCGCCGTTTGAGCTGCGTGCCGTACGTCCTCAGGACATTTCTGACTTGATGACTCGTTATGGTCATAACAGCGACTCCGTTTGCCCGATCTTTTAATCGGCACGCCGCTTTTCGAACTTTAATCTTTTTGCGAAGGTCTTGGGATTCGGCGAGGGGGGGGGAATGGGCCGGGTGAGGCGTTTCCCGCACGGATTTACAGGGAAGAAGTCAAAATCCGTGAATCACCCCGAGAGCCGCCTTCCCGCACGCCCCGCGGGGTGGTGGTGAGCGGCGATGGCCTCCGATCACCCGGCGTACTGGGAGCGCTCCAGGCCCTGTTTCTTGATCTTTTCCACGAGGGTGGTTCGGTTCATGTTCAGCAGTTTGGCCGCACGGTTTTTCACCCACCCGGTCTTTTCCAGGGCGCTTAGGATCAGTCGCTTTTCATATTCGTTGACCGCGTGGCTCAGAGAAAAGCCCTCGTCCGGGATGGCCGTCTGAATCACCTGGCTCACCGCACCCTTTCTCGCAATCTTCTCCGGGAGATCCTCCACAGTGATCTGATCCCCCTCGCACAGGATGACCATCCGCTCGATGATGTTTTCCAGTTCCCGTACGTTTCCCGGCCAGTCATACCGCTCCAGGGCGCTCATGACCTCTTTGGAGATCCCTTTGACCCCTTTCTTCTTGACCCTTATCATCTTTGACAGGAAATGATTCACCAACAGGGGAATGTCCCCCGACCTATCCTTGAGGGGTGGCAGTTGGATCGGAATGACCTTCAGCCGGTAGTAGAGATCCTCTCTGAAGGAACCATCCTCTACGGCCCG
This sequence comes from Deltaproteobacteria bacterium, assembly GCA_019307945.1. Lineage (GTDB taxonomy): Bacteria > Desulfobacterota > DSM-4660 > Desulfatiglandales > Desulfatiglandaceae > B17-G16. The sequence continues at coordinate 40,520 of JAFDIS010000012.1, forward strand.
GTCCAGGTCTTTGTTTGTGGCTGCCAGAATCCTCACGTCGCACTTGATGGTCCGGGTCCCGCCCAGCCGTTCGAACTCCTGTTCCTGCAGGACACGAAGCAGCTTGATTTGAAGCTGGGGGCTCATCTCCCCCACCTCATCCAGAAAAATGGTCCCTCCTTTAGCCATCTCGAATCGTCCGATACGGGTCTTGATGGCGTGGGTAAAGGCCCCTTTTTCATGTCCGAAAAGCTCGCTCTCGAGCAACTCTCCAGGAATGGCGCCGCAGTTGACGGGGATCAGGGGCTTGTCCTTTCTTGTGCTGTTGTAATGAATCGCCCGGGCCACCAATTCTTTGCCCGTCCCCGAGGCACCCAGGATCAGGACGGTACTGTCGGTGTCCGCAACCTTCTCGATGATCCTGAACACCTTCCGCATCTGGGGGCTGTCCCCGATAAAATTCTTGAACTTGTATTTTTCCTTTAACTGCCGTTTAAGGGCATAATTCTCCCGTCTGAGTGCCCGGAGCTCCATGGCGCGCCGGATGACCAGGGCGACCTCTTCCATCTTCACGGGCTTGGAGAGATAATCGTAGGCTCCCGCCTTCATGGCCTCCACGGCGTTTCGGATGCTCGCGTATCCCGTGAGGATGATGCCCACCGCCTCGGGGTCTCTGTCCACGAGGTGTTTGAGCACCGCCATGCCGTCCACCTTGGGCATGTTCATGTCAATAAGGGTGACATCGAAGACGTCCTCGTCGAGCATACGCTGGGCCACTTCGCCGTCCGATGCCGTGGCCACCTCGAAACCTTCCGTCGTCAAGAATTCCGAGAAAGCGTCCCGCACCTTCTCCTCGTCATCCACCACCAAGATTCTGCCTTCGCTCACGAATCACGCGCCTCCCCTTGCCAGGACGAATGCAGCGCCTGAACAGGCCCCTCCCCCTAAAACGGTGCCCGTCAAGCCCCTGTGCGCCAATTTTTTGGCTTGCTCCCGGGCTTCAAACAGACATGCGCCAATTTTTTAACATACACAATCGGAGAAAAATATCAATGGTTTTTTCCCGATTTTCCCGTTTTTTTGAAATACGGTTCCCGTCAAAGAAGTGTGGGGGTGAAGGGACGGCTGTCAGGCCTGAAAGAGGAACCCTGAACCCGATCCGGGCTCAGTCGGAGGAAGGTCGGGATCGCAGAACCGGGTGCTGTGTGGAAAGCCCGGAGTTGGCCAGAATCACCTGTCTTCCCACCCGGGACTTGGGATCGATCACCACGGGGGCCAGCAGGTTGGCCGTCATTTCCTCCACACGGCCCTCGGGGATGGTGATGAGGGCCAGTACGAACTTCGTGGAACCCTCCTCCAGTCCCAGACATGCCCGGTCCCCCGTGTGAAGGGCTTCAAGAAAATCCGGCTTGATCAGCCGGGGGTCAATAGTCAGAAAAGCAAGTTGAGGCAGATCCAGAGACTGGAGCCAAAACAGGGGGGAGTCCTCCTGGTGTTCCAGGATTGCGAAGGCTTTCCATTGCGGAAACCCTATCAGTCCATCGGGGAATTGAATCACGCGCTTTTCACTCACCTCCAAATCCCCGAAACGGGTCGTCTCGATGATCGGCATACGGTCTCAAACCTCCCCTTCCGAGGGCGGCTCCTGGCTGCGACGCGGAAGCAGGTCCTCACTAATGCGATCCAACTCTTCAGGCACTTCGGCCGCCCTGATGTTTTGCTCCATTATGCTTTTGTACACCTCCGAACGATACACGGCGGTCGACCTGGGGGCCTCGACCCCCAACTTCACCTGGTTTCCCCTTATCTCCAGCACGGAAACGACGATGTCGTTTCCGATCATGATGCTTTCTTCCACCTTCCTGGTCAATACAAGCATGGGTACCCTCCTTGGCTCCCACCCCGGGGATTTTCACTCGTTGGAAAAAGGCACCACCGGACGGCAGCCCCCCGTAGGGCCAGCCCGGCCATTGCGCCTGCAAGCATGCCGCCCTGCGGCCGAGGTCTACTAGAGATAGTCCACCAGACTCACTTTGAGAATCTTGGAAGATGAGGCCAGCGCTGCCTGATAGGCCACTTGCCTTGATTGCAGATCCATGATGGCCTCCGCTATGTCCGCGTCCTCGATCCGGGACATACGGTCAGTATAGCTAAGTTTGAGATCGGCGATGATATTTTCTTTCACGTCCAGCCTGATGATCCGCGTGCCGATATCCGAAATGGCCGCATTCACGGTGGAAAGGTGGTTGTCCAGTTTGGTGAGCGCACCCTGGATCCCGGCAGTAGAGTCGCTTTCCAGGTACCCCTTCAGGTCCAGGAGCGTCTTGAAGATGTTGTCCTCGCCGGCCGAAGCATTGCTCCAATCGAAATCATCGTCACCGAAGATCTGCTCTCCGTCTTTGCCGACCGCCACTTCCAGATCATTTCCTATCTTGATGGAGAAGGCGCTGGCATTGCCTGCGTAAGTGACCTCGGTGGGGGTATCCTCGTCGTCAAAGGAGAAAGGGGTGGTGTCCGTATTGGTCCCCCCGAATATATACCGATCCCCCACTTTCGAGTTGGCCAGGGCTAGGACCTGCCGCAGGAGACCCTCCACCGTCTCGGCCGCAGCACTCCGCTCCGAGGACCCCACGTTCTCACTCGCCATCTGGATGGCGAGGGACTTGACCTGGGAAAGGATGTCTTCCACCTGGGTCAGCGCGGCCTCCCCCGTTTTGAGCCAGGTGCGGCCCATTGTGATGTTGCGCTCCAGTTGTTCCAGATTCTTGATGTCCGACCGCAGGTCCAGCACCGACACCATGCCCACGGGGTCATCGGAAAGCTTATTGATCCTCTTGCCGGTGCTCACGATTAGATTGGCCCGGAGCATTTGATCGGATACGCGGGTGATATTCGCTTTGACGCTGTCGTACACGCTGTTGGTTGAAATCCTCATGGCGTCCCCTTACCTGGTCTCAAGGAGTGTCTGAAACATCTCATCCGCCGTGGAGACCAGCTTGGCCGCTGCGGAGTAGGCATGTTGAAACTTGATGAGATTAGCCAGTTCCTCGTCAATGGACACGGCCGAGATATTGTTCCGCGTCTCGCTCAGTTCCTCCGCGATGACCTCGTTGTATTCCCTCGACCGTGTAATACTCTGACTCCGAATGCCCACCGAACTCTCCAGAGAATACAAATAGCTGCTGATGGTTTCGGTCACAGCGGAACTTGTGGGTGTGCTCGACCCCCGTGTATAGATATAGTGCGTCATGGAGATTTCTTCGTACTGCAGATCCGCCATGGCCAGGGCATTAGTGTTGTCCCCTGTCGCAATCTGGCCTGAAGTACCCACCCGCGCCGCCGCGATGAGGTTCTTGTTCGATTCCAGTGCGGAATTCATGTCGGCCGATTCGGCATCGTCACCCGTGAAAAAGACATTGATCCCGAGGGCGGCCAGGACATTGCTGTCGTCCCCTGAAAAGGCGAAGGAATACCCTCCGGAGGCGGTTATGGTGAACTTGCCGTTGCTGACGGAGGCGGTCAAGTGGGTGACGTCGATGGCGTTTATGGCTGAAGCCAGCGAAGAAGCCGTTGTCCCCCCCGCATCGGCGTCGATGGTCAGAGTCGTAGATGCGGACACCGCTCCGGTGTCGTCGTAGAGCCATAGTTTGAAGGACCCGTCCGTGATCTTGTCATAGAAAGCCAGGCCCGAATCGACAGTACCCAGTTCTTCGCCGCTGTCACTGATCGAATAGGCACCCGTGACCGACGTAAACTTCTCAACGCCCGCCCCCAGGCTATGGGTCTGGTTCACTTCCCAGATCATGTTCTCGGCCAGTTCGTTCAGGTCCCGCTCATAACTAGGAAGAATAACGTCCCGCATCTCGAGCCAGCCTCCCAGTTTTCCGCCGGTGATGGTGTCGGTGATGTCCAGGTCCGCAGTCCCGGAGCTTTCCCACCGCACATCGGTTCCGTCGAAGGACAGGTCGTAGGAATCATCTCTGCTCACGAGCACGTATCCCCTGCCTGTGGTCACCGTGAGGCTGCCGTCTGCGTCTTCGTAATATTGCAGGTCGAGGTACTGGGAAAGACGGGTCACCAGTGCCTGCCTTTTATCATACAGGTCATTGGGCGTCGAAAATACCCCCAAACCCGCAATCTGTTCGTTTAGCCCGGCGATTTCCGCGGTCAGTTCGTTGATTTGGTCAACGCCCGCGTCCAGGGCAAGGTTGATCTGTTTCTCCAGTTGGTCGAAATCGCCCGAAAGGTCGTTGAGGGCCTGGCAGACAAGGGCGCCCCGCTCGTAAAGCGCGCTCCTTTCGGCGAGGCCCGAAGGGTTGTTGGCCAGATCGTGCCACGCATTCCAGAAGTCGGTCAGGTGGCTGCTCAAGCTACCGGAGGAACTCTCGTTTAACAGGGCCTCCAGCGCGGCCATGTAGGCCTCTTCCTCCTCCATGGCCTTCAGATCACTCCTTCTCTGCATCAGGCGTTCCTCGATAAGGTTGTCCACGTTGCGGACCACCTCGTCCACATCCACCCCACGGCCCAGCACCACCCCGGCGTAAGGCGCAGGATCCCTGGCCGAAAGGACCGGGATCTGGCGTGTATAACCCTCCGTGTTCACGTTGGCTATGTTGTGGCCCACCACGTCCAGGGCCGTTTGCTGCGCCAGGAGGGCGTCACGCGCAGTACTCAACAGGAGTCCGATGCCGCTCATGGTCAGGCCTCCCTCAGGATCAAGGCGGGACCTCTTCCTTCCACCTGCCCGCCTAATCGACGATAGGTGGGTTCCTCGTCACCGCGGGAGGTGATACACCCGATGAGCTCGTCGAGGAATTGTACCGTCTCACCGATGAATGCCACGTTTTCCAGGACACGCAACTTGATTTCTTCTCTGAGCTGGGCGGTCCTCCGCTTGAGATCCGAAAAACCCGGATCCCGCAACAGGATCCTGAAGGCCTCAGGCCCGCTCGCACCCTGCCCCATGGTGCGCAGTTCCTCGTTGACTTCATCAATGGCCGAGGTCAGTTCCCTTTTCCTGCGGATCAGCCCCCAGAGACCGTCCAGGTCCGGGCCCGCGAGGCTGTCCGCTTCCTGTTCGAGACATCGGCGCAGCTCTTCCAGCAGGCCAAGGCGCCTTCTGTATAGCTCCTCGATAGAGGTCGGCTTTTCCATCCTGTCTCCTCGAATGATTCATCGGCCGAACAACAAAGATTCTAAAAAGCGGCCGGTGTTCACGTACCCCTTTCCCCGGTGCCTTCGGCCCTGAGGACCCTGAAGATGCCACGGGGATCCACAGACTCGCCGGCACGCCGAACCTCAAAATGGAGGTGAGGCCCGGTGCTCCTGCCGCTGGATCCCACCTCGGCGATTACGACTCCAGCCTCCACCCATTGGCCTTCCTGCACGAAGTTCTTCTTGTTGTGCGCATAGAGGGTGTTCCATTTTCCGCCGTGGTCGAGGATCACCACGTTGCCGAACCCGGGGCGTTGTCCGCTGAAAACCACCCGTCCCGCGAGGGTTGCCCGGACGGGACTCCCCTCTCCGGCAGCCACGTCCATCCCACGGTGAAAGGCCCGCTCCCCGGTTATCGGATCTTTTCTCCATCCGTATTCCGAGCTTATCGTCCCCGGGGCGGGCCACACGGGCGAGTCGTTGGAAACTCGACTCAACTGCCTGTAGAGTAGATCGGCCAGACTTCCCGGTCCCAGTCCCGCCATCCCCTTGGACAATTCCATATCGAACATTGATTCATAGATTTCCTCTCCCTGCCCGCCGTGTATGAGGTCGCATTTGTCGATGGTCCTGCGCATGGTCTTGAGGAGATGGTAGGTGAATATGGCCTCAAAATCCTTGCAGGCCTTGAAGAGCTTTTCATCCCTCGCAGGAGCTTGCCCCCAGGCGGGTGCGGGCATTCCGATTTTCAGCGTGGTGCGTTCGATCATGGCTTGCTTTCACCCGGCAAAAGAAGACTTCATCAAATGGGATTCTCGTTTCAGCTTCTAGATTATCTCGAGTTCCGCCTGGAGTGCGCCGGCGGCCTTGATGGCCTGAAAGATGGCTATCAAATCGCGCGGCGTCGCTCCGATGGCATTCAGTGCCCTTACCAGTTCGCCCAGGTTGGTACCCTTGGGCATCAGGATCAGTTTCTTCCTCTCTTCCGTCACCTTGACCTCGCTGTCCTTGGTAACCACCGTCTGCCCGCCCTGCGAGAGCGGGGTGGGCTGGCTGACGTTCTGGGATTCCTTGATCTGGACACTCAGATTGCCGTGTGCGATGGCCACCGAGGAGATCCGTACATTTTCTCCCATGACCACCGTGCCCGTGCGCTCGTCCAGTATGATCCTGGCCCTGATGTCCGGGGAGACCTGTAGCTGCTCGAGAGAGGCCATGAGACCTACAAGATTACCACGGTAGGCGGAGGGCACGCTAACCTTAATGGTGCCGGCATCCTTCGGAAAAGCTGCCTTTTCGTCCAGAAAATCATTGATGGATCGGGATACCCTCACGGCCGTGGTAAAATCCGGATGACGCAGGGAGATGACCAGGTCTTGGAGCTTCCCGAAATCAAAGGGTATTTCGCGTTCGATGGTGGCCCCTTCCGGAATCCTGGCCACCGTGGGATGATTTTTCTGGACCCCCCCTCCTGCCGCCCCCGAACTGGCGAACCCCCCCACGAGCAAGGGACCCTGGGCAAGGGCGTAGACCTGGTTGTCCGCCCCGCGAAGGGATGTAAGAAGCAAGGTCCCGCCCTGAAGGCTCTTGGCGTCCCCCACGGAAGAGACAAGGACATCCAGCTTACTGCCCACCCGGGCGAAGGGGGGAAGATCCGCCGTCACCATGACCGCCGCCACATTGTTTACCTTGACCTGGTCCGCGGTGGCGTGAATCCCCAAGCGCTCCATCATGTTGACAAGGGACTGCACGGTGAATTGGGTTCCCGTACCGTCGCCCGTCCCGTTGAGACCCACCACGAGACCGTAGCCGATCAGTTGGTTCTTTCGCACACCCTTCAACGAGGCGATATCCTTGAGCCTGGCGCCCCATGCCTGACTCTGAAAAAATATCCCCAGGGTCAGCAACCCCGAAATGCAAAGCAAGACACAGAACCTCAAGCCCTTCTTGCCGTCCATTTTGGATTCCTCCGTCAGAATGGCCACACGTAATCAATGATCCTCATGAGCCACCCGGGGCGCTGCTTGTCGCTGACCGCTCCGCTGCCCGTATAGGTGATCTTGGCGTCTGCAATGTAGCTCGAAAGCACGGTATTGTCCGGCGAGATGTCCGAGGATCTGATGATCCCGGTCAGTGTGATGAACTGGGTTTCATTGTTGACCTGCACCTGCCTCGTGCCCTCGATGAGCAGGTTTCCGTTGGGATATGTCTCGATGACCTTGGCGGTAATGGAAGCGCTCATGGTTTCATCGCGAGTGGTGCTTCCGCTCCCGTCAAACGCATTCTCCATGGAGGCCTTGAACATGACCTTGTTGTTGAAGGCGTCCGGGAATTTGTATTTGCCCGGAAGCAGACTCTTTTGCATCTTGGTTTCGTATCCCAGGAGGTTGGTGATTCCGGCCGTTATGGACGAATCACGCGATGAACTGGTGGTGGCCTTTTTGGAGGCCTTGGAGGTCTCAACGATGTTCACCGTCACCAGATCACCCACCTTCCGTGCCCGCAGATCCTGAAATATGCCGTTGAACGATGCAGGCCGGTAAAGGCCGGCAGCCCCGGGGTCCTGGGCCCCCCTGCCGGGGGGTTGAAAGTGCTTTGCCTGGCGTAGCGCAGGCGAGACACGGCCCGAAGGAGCCGTTTGCGCGCGATTTCCCGCACAACCGATAAAAGCCAGAAAGACCACCATAATGGCGAAAACATGCCCTTTCTTGATACAATCCATGGCATCGCCTCCTAGAAAAAAACCTCCACCTGGCCCGGCCCCTTCACGGTGGCATGAATCTCCTTGCCGCTTGAAAGGTTCACCACCCGGATCTGGTCCCCGCGTGCGCCGTCCTGCAACGCCTTGCCGAAAGTGGTGATCCTGATCTGCTCGTTTTCCGCCTTGATCAGTACCCGACGGCCTTTCAGCACCAGGGGGACGGGTTCAACCATCTGTTTGGTGACGGGCTCTCCGGCGCGAAGGCCCCTGGTGATCCGCATGCCCACCAGGACCTCGCTGGAGCCGAACACATTGCCCGAGGGTCTGATCCTGCGTTCGGTCACCGTGAACAGGTCCCCGGCCGTCAAGACCGTGCCCGCCCTGAGCGCTCTTGCCGCCTTTACCACGCATTGGTCCACGCTGATCCTGCCTGAAAGGGAGATCTTCCTTTGGGGAACACCGTCAACACGAAAGACTACCACCACTGAAAGATCGCCGGCACGGACCCTTGCAGGTCCTCTCACCTCCCAGTCCACCCGCCCCGACGGCAGACGGATGGGATAAGCTACCCGGATCCTTTCAAAGTGGATCTTTTCCGGCGGCCACGAAGCATGCTCCAGAACGTACTGCCGGAAAATTCGTTTCTGCTGACCCACGCCGATCGTCACGCACTCCCTTTCCACCAGTAGCTGCTTGGGAATCTTTACCTTGATCCCCTCTTCCCGCTTGAGTTCCGCGTAAAGACGGTACATGAGGAAGCGGTCGCTCAGGGTGGCGGTGCGGCCCGGAGGAGGTGAACTAGCCACCTCAAGACGCTTCATGCGCCGTACCCTTTCGCCGTCCGCTGGTTGGAAGCGCGCGATCTCTCCCAGCAACACCTTCTCCCCGTGGACCGTGGCGCGCTCCTTGACGGCTATGCGAATAGCCCCCCCCGCCAGGACCTGGGAGGCGGTCAGGCATACGCAAATGCAAAGGGCTGACAGGAAACGCGGCATGGTAGGCCTCATCTGGATCATCTCCTGATGTTGTTAGTCAGTTGCATCATCTCGTCTGCGGCCTTGATGGATTTGGAGCAAATCTCGTAGGCCCGCTGACCTGTAATCATGTTGACCATCTCTTCCACCACATCCACGTTGGACATCTCCAGGTAACCCTGGGCGATGGTCCCCATCCCGTCCACCCCCGGGGTACCTTCTACAGGATCCCCGGAGGCGGCCGAGGGGATGTACCGGTTGCCGCCGATGCTCAGCAGTCCGGAGGGATTGGCAAAGCTGTAGAGGGTGAGTTGAGCGCTTCCCAGTTCGGTCCCGTCCGCCCCCATGGCCACGATGTTTCCGCCCGAATCGATGGTGATGTTGGTGGTCCCGCTGGGGATGGCGAACTCGGGTTGGAGGCGATCTCCATCACTGGTGCAGATATAACCCTCACTGTCCACCTTGAAGGCACCCGAGCGCATGTACACCTCATCCCCGTTGCTCAAGACCTTGAAGAATCCTTTCCCCTCGATGGCCATGTCCAGGTCGTTCTTGGTCTGGACATAATCCCCCTGGGAAAAGATCTTCTGCACCGAGACGGGGCGGGTTCCCATGCCGATCTGAATACCGGTGGGGACTTGCCCTCCCCCGGCTGTTGCAGCCCCCGGAGAACGCAGGTTCTGATAAAGGAGATCCTGAAAATCACTTCGACTCTTCTTGAAGCCCGCCGTGTTCACGTTGGCCAGATTGTTGGCGATCACGTCCAGGTTCAATTTTTGCGCCGCCATTCCGGATGCGGCCGTCCAAAGGCTCCTGATCATGGCACTGTCTCCTTATTTCTCGCGGACCCGGATCCCTGTATCGCAGCCCGGCCCGCCGATCTATCGTACCCGGCCCACCTGATTGATGACCCGGTCGTCGATTCCGTCCAAAAGCCTTAGCGCCTTTTGATAACTCTCAAAGGATCTCATGCAGTCGATCATATTCACCATTTCCCTGGAAATGTTTACATTGGAGTCCTCCAGATACCCTTGCTGAATCGTGTACCTACCCACGACATTGGATTCGCGGACCGTGGGATCGAGCCGAAAGAGGCCGTTTCCCTCTTTGATGGGTCGCACATCCTCGGGGAACACCACCACGTCCAGTCGTCCCGCCTCGGAGCCGTCCACCAGGATTTTCCCCGTCTCGTCCACCTTCATGTCGGATCCGGAGATCAGGACGGGGCCGCCCGATCCCATGACCTGGTATCCTTCCTGGGTGATGAGATACCCTTGGCTGTCAACGACAAAATTGCCTTTTCTCGTATAGCGGATCCCATCGGGCGTTAGTACCTTGAAAAACCCCCGGCCCTGGATGGCAAGGTCAAAGACGTTTCCTGTGAATCGGGTGGTACCCTGGGACATGTCCGTACGGATCTCCACCGTCGGCATACCCTCGGCAACCCCGGCCGTGAGGACCTTGGCCCCCATCCCGTTCGCAAGGGAATCGGGTGCCGCCACTGGCTCCGGCACCGAAGGTGCGCTGAGAAAACGCCGCTCAAACATGTCTCGAAAGGATACCCGGTCCCCCTTGAATCCCGGGGTCGCGGCATTGGCCAGGTTATTGGCGATGACATCCAATCTTGTCTGCTCCCTCATACATCCCCTGACCGCTTCCAGCATGCCCAACATCTGTCAAGAATCCTCCCTTTGTCTACCTTGTCGCACCTTCCTGCTGACCTGTGCCTCACTCCCATGATTTAGCAAGATCCATACCAACCCTCGCTTTTCCCGATCATTCCCTCAATAGAGCCAACCTACTGTCTTTACAGGTATTTTGTCTTGAATCGCTCAGAGCGGCTCGGGCACGGAGACATGCTTCGAAGCCGGGCTGAAGTTGTTTCCCACCGTGGGGGGAAAAACTTGCCCGCCTAGGGGCAGTGCCCTCAAAGAGTGCCCGGCGATCCCGATCTCCGCTCCTCACCGACCTTGTTGTTGAGCCGATAGGCAAAGGCCAGCAACTCAGCCACGGCCCGGTACAGAAGGGGTGGAACCTCCTCGTATGTCTCCAGTCTCATGAGACTTTCCACAAGATCCGGATCCTCCGTAACGGGGACCCCTCCGGCCCTTGCAGTCTCGATGATTTTCCGGGCCACCACACCCCTGCCTTTGGCCCTGACCTTGGGAGCCCGATCTTTTTCTGCATCATAGGAAAGGGCCACGGCCTTTTGTCTCGATTTTTCCTCTTGTCCCATCTGAATGGTCACCTCCACCCGGGTGGCTGAAAGCGCTCCGGCCAGGCCCCCCAGGGCTTCCTGATTTCACTCCGCCATCCGACACCGGAAAGCCCCGGGGCTTTGACCGTGGATCAATATGGCCATGGCGCCCCGGTGCCCTGTCATTCAATGTCGCCGATTGCGAAGCAGTGGGACTGAGCACCCAAAGGGTGTGAAGAATTGGAAACTCGCCAGTGGCCAAAATTGATTCGTGGAGGGGCACTGAGCTAGATCACCAGATCCAGCCAGGCCTCCCCGGCAGCCGACGGCATCTCCTCTTCGGGGTCTCCAGCGCCCTCCTTCTTGACCTCATATCCGATCGCTTTCACCACGAATCCCGCCTGTCGAAGCCCTTCCTCAAGGAGATGCGCGTGCTTTTCGAGCAGTAGGACGGTCCCCTCATCAGGGCTCCTGAGGTGAACACTTATCGTGCGCCCTTTCAGGAACAGCCATGCTTCGAGTGATCCCAGTCGACTCCAGCGCGTATAAAGGAGCAGTATGCAAGCATCGTCGGTTTCCGTCTTCCGTATGTATCCTTCTGCGCCTTGGAACCCTTTTTCCTCATGAGGGCCCATGAGCCAACACCACCCTTGTCTACCCGCGGCCGAGGCCGCTGCCGCCTCCTCCTCATTTCGTAGGATCGCTATGGCCTCCGAAGTCCATGCCCGGGCCTTTGCCGCCCATTGACCTCTCTCTTTCTCAAGGGCCTTTAGAAGTCCCCGGAGACTTCTCTCCACATCCAGGGAAGAGAGTGACTTGAAGAATCGGCGATCTTTTCCAAAGAGGTTCTGGAGGAACTCGCTTTCCCACAACAATCCGCCCCATACGATCTGAAGGCCCCGCATCCCGGCGGGATTGCCGGAAGGGGAGGATCGGGCAAGGAGAGGAAAGAGGGCCTTGAGGTCCGCCAGCGCATTCAAGACTCCCCTGGCGGGTGCGCCTCCGTGGATTTCCCCGAAGAGGTTTGAGAGGGCCTGTGAAAACCTATGGCTTCCGCCGGGAACCAAGGCCGCCGGACGGGGCGGATGCATCTTGGCGGGGTGCCCCACCACTTCCAGGCGCACCCCGGGGGCGGTACGAAGGGCACGAAACCTATACACGGCCCTTTCCACCACTTTGCGGTGTGCCACAGCCTCGAAACGCCCTCTAGGCGTGGAAAGAAGGACCCTGCCCTTCCCGCAGAGCCGTAGCACCAGGGCATCGAAGACCTCCCCTCGCCGATAGGGGAAACTAGGAGGACGGGAACGCCCCGTTCCCCCATCGCCCCGGTGGGGGGGCACATGGTGAAGTTTGTGCGGTACGGCTCTAAGCATAAAAAATGAGGGATAATAGATCTAATCCCTCATCCCTCCTGTTTTCCGTCCTGGAGCTTGAGAAGTAGTTCCAATTCCCCTGACGGGACATCCAGATGCCTGGCGGCCTCACGAAGGCTCATTCCCTTGTCCATAAGGCCCCTGGCCCTCTCCCCCAGGCGGCGGCCCGAATTGCTCGGAGCCTCCGCCCGGCGGGGAGCTTCCAAGTCGCGGTGAATCTTGCGGTACTCTTGGATATGCCTTCGGGCCTCGGCGGTGCGCCGGTCCAGCTCCTCGAAAAGGCTCCGTGTCAGGCGCCTCTTTTCCTCCAGATTCTTTTCCAGAACGGAACCAATCTCACGCATCTCTCCCAGGAGCTGCTGGGTTTTCTCATGGGTTGTTTTCACCTCATCCATGGATACCCGATTCTTCCGCTGAACCCGCAACAGGAGCAGAATGAGACCGAACATCACTGCGTCGATCATCACTTGGCTGAAAATCCAAACCTGGACATCCATGCTCCGTTCCACCTGCAGCCCCTATCGAGGCCGAAAAAAGTGTGATTCCTCGTGACCCCCGCCTAGGAGACACCTTTCAATTCCGCCTGCAGGACCTTGACTCGCCGAGAGCCCAACAGCCGCTGCAGGAGGGCCTGTACACCGCTTCGAAGGCTTTCCACCTCCCGGGGATCGGTCCCCGCGCCCCTGGTGTTGGACGAGAGATAACGATAGAGTTCATGCCGGAAACGATGGTTTTCCCTCCGGTAAAGAGCCTGGGACAAGGCGTCCCAATCCACGCTCAGAGTCACTTTCACGGCCACGGTCCCTGAATCCGATTCCATAGGGATGTAAAAGGGGCGGAGCCGATGCTGAATCCGTAGTTCCTGAAGCGGCGGGGAGATGAACTCCGGTGAGCGTGCGTCACCTCCGGGTCCTTCGTCGGAGGCCGAAAGCATGTATCCGAATCCCGCTCCAACAAGGGCCAGGGCACAGGCCACGGCGGGGATGAGAGGTTTCTTGATGACCCGGTAAATCATCCCCGGGCGCTTTTTCTCACCGCCTTCGTCCTCTTTGTGGGGGAGGGTTTCTCCGCTTTCCGCGGCAGATTCCTCACGGGCATCGCCGGAGGATGAATCCGCTTCCGGTCCTTCCTCAAGTGGTACGGTTTCCAGGGGTCCTTCGGACACATCATCCGGCCGGGCCTGGGAGGCGGAAGGCTCGGCACCGCGCTCCTCCGCTTTCGAAATCACTTCAACGCTTTCGGACGAGGGCTCCGCCCCTTCGCCGGCAGGCTCCGGTGCGGGCTCCGTTTCGGAGACCTGCCCGTCCCCTGGGCCGCCTGAACTCGCGGAGGGCTCGGTCGGGGAATCCTGTCCCCCGTTTTCTTCCGTCAAGGCCTCCTCGGCACTCATCTTCGTCCCCTCTCCGTCTCGAAGTAGTAGCGGACCCTGTGACGCAATCTCATCACGGCCTTCGTGTGGATCTGGGAAATCCTTGATTCCGTATATCCCAGGATGTTTCCTATCTCTTTCATAGTGAGCTCTTCGTAGTAATACAGGCTCACCACGAGCCGTTCATTTTCCGGGAGACTCTCGATGGCCTTTGCAATGACCTCCCGCAATTCGTTGAAATCAAATTCGGAAACCGGGTCCAGGCTTCGCTGGCTCTGGTAGATCTGCCACAGGCTGGTCACCCGCTTGTCGGAAATAAGATCCCCGATCTCGTCTTCACTGATGGTGGAGATACCCTTGACGTCCTCCAGCATCTTATGGAAGGTCTCGATGTCCACCCCGAGCTCCTCGGCCACTTCCTCGTCCCGGGCAGGACGCATGGTCCTTCGCTCCACGCGGGCGTATGCCTCTTCCATCTTTCGGGCGTTTTTTCTCACGGAGCGGGGCACCCAATCCATGGCTCGGAGTTCGTCCAGCATGGCGCCTCGAATCCTAAACTCCGCATAAGATTTGAATGCCACGCCCTTTTTCGGATCAAACTTGCTGATCGCGTCAAGGAGGCCCATGATCCCCGCGCTGATCAGATCATCCTGGTCCACGTGGGGGGGGAGTTTCATGGCAAGCCTTCCCGCAACGGTACGGATCAAGGGGGCGTACTTGGCGATGAAGGCCTCCCTTTGCGCCTCGTCTCGGTTAGGTTCCTCGAAAAACGGTTCGGTCTCGTACTTTCGAACTTTTCCAGTCGCTGAATAGGACATAGGTCGATACCTTTGCAGTGGTAGTTCAACCATGGGCGTACGGCCCTCCCGGCCCACGGGCGTCAAAATCTCAATAGACGCCTCCAAAAGAACTTGATGTCCCCCTCGAAATCGAAGGCGTCCTCGCTCTCCAGCATCCTTTCGGCGATCTCGGCGAAACTCCTGCTGACGCGCGAATCCGGGTAAAGCTCAGAGACGGTTTGCTGCCTTCGAACCGCTTTGGGAACATGCTCGTCATAGGGAACCCAGCCCAGATAATCCAGGGAGGGGGAAGACAAATACCGGTCCACTACTCGACTCAGGTGGCGATAGATCCTTTCGGCCTCCCCCGCGCTCCTGGCAGCGTTCACAAGAATCCTGTACCTCTTCTGGCGATACTTTTTGGTGAGAATCTTGATCAGGGCGTACGCATCGGTGAGGGACGCGGGTTCGTTGGTCACCACCACGATCTTTTCCATGGCCGCGAAATTGAAGTACATCACGTTGGAGGAAATCCCGGCCCCCGTGTCTATGAGGAAGACGTCGAAGGAATCCTCGAAATCCTCGAATTCGTTCAACAGAAGGAGGCGCTGAGAATGATCCAACTCGGTCAACTCCTGGATTCCGGAAGCGGCCGGGAGCAGGGAAAACCCTGATGGAGTCCGGAGGATCACTTCTTCGAGGTTCTTCTCCCCGGAAAGGACGTGTTGAATAGTGTAACGAGGATTGACGCCCAGGAGCACGTCCATGTTGGCCAGGCCCAGGTCCGCGTCCAGGATGAGGACGCGCCTGCCCATTCGGCTCATGGCATACGCCAGGTTTCCCACCACGTTGGTTTTGCCCACGCCTCCCTTTCCGCTGGTCACGGAAATGACCCGGACAGGCCCCTGCGGAGCGGCCGAATCCATAACGTCCCGAGGCAGCGCACCGCCGGACAGGAAGTCTCTCTTCTGATCACCCATTATCATTCTCAGTCGGCTGGCCTGGTCCATCCTACACAACCTCTCGACGATACTCGGCCTCTGCCGTCCGGTTTCGATTCAGCATCATAGCCGCTAGCCTCCGTTTCGATGCGGGTTCGATATCCTCCGGAACCTGCTGACCCATCGTAAAAAACGAGACGGGTTTTTCTCCCATGACCAGGAAATTGATCATGGCCGTCGGGTCCTCCGCCTCGTCCAGCTTGGTGAAAATGTAGCTGTCGAAAGGCAGGAGGTTGAACCTCTTTTCCGCGTGAATCAGGTTCTCGTACTGGGTCGTTGCGCTCAGGACGAGGTAGTGGTGGATCTTTTCCGGAATCGAAAGGATATCCTTCAATTCCTTGAGTTCTTCCATGTTGTTGGGACTCCTCCCGATGGTATCGATGAAGACCGCATCACAATCACTGTGCCTGGAGACGGCTGCCTGAAGTTCCTCCCGCGTGGTGGCCACCTCCAGGGGTACCGACATTATGCGGGCGTAAGTTTCCATCTGGGCCACGGCCGCAATACGGAAGGTGTCCAGAGTGATCATGGCCACGCGCTTGCCGCGCTTGACCGCCGCCAAGGCGGCAAGCTTCGCCATGGAAGTGGTCTTGCCCACTCCCGTGGGTCCAAGGAAGGAGACTATGCGCGCCCCGTCGCCTTTGCCGCCCCGGCCCCCGATTCGGATGGAGTCCAGGACCTCCAACAGATAACGCCGGATGGAAAAATCATGGTCCCCGGTCACGCACTCGGCCCCGTTTTCCGCTGTCGTGGACCGGGACATGAGCCTGGTCAACGCACTTCGGTTCAGACCGAACCCCCTCAGACATGAATAACGATCTTTCACCTCTTTATTGAAGTATAGTTCCGGCTTGAGAAGGGACCCCGCCTCCAGCATCCAGAGCGCGTCCTTGATTTCGCAAAGCTCCTTTTCGAGGACATTCCACCTCCGGTAGAGTTCCTCCTGCCGCCTGAACGCAGATCCGGACACGGAGGTAGCTTCCAGGTCATAGTCCACTGCGGCGGTCACCTCGATATTGTCCCCGGGCCGCCCGTGATCGGCCTCGGAGCGCTCCAGGGTGCGGGTACGGAGGATGACCGCCTCGGGTCCCATCTCCTCCTTGACCATGCGCAGCGCCTCTGTCGTGTTGGAGGCCCGAAAGATCTTGACCCTCATCTCGATCACCCGATCTCACCGAGCGACTGCACATTCACTTCGCTCGGAATCTCGTTGTGGGAGAGCACCGCCACCGGGACCTGGAACCGCTCGCAGAGCTTTTTTACATGACGCCTCACCGTGGAGGAGCACAAAAGCACCGCATGTTGGGCCGACGAGGCCGCCTTCTCCAAGGCGGCGCGTATGTTCTCGGTAAACTGCTGTGCCTGCCGCGGCTCCAAGGCCAGATAAGACCCGTACTCCGTCTGGGTGATTCCGCCGGCTATCACCTCTTCGGCGGCTCTGGACAGCGAGAGGATCTTGAGCGTCTTGTCGCTGTCCAGGTACGGCTTGGTGACGGTCCGTGCAAGCCTCTGACGCACATATTCCGTGAGCAGGTCGGTGTCCTTGGTCATGGGCGCATAGTCGGCCAGGGTCTCCACTATGCTCAGCAGATCCCTGATGGAGACCTGCTCCCTTACCAGATTCTGCAGGACTTTCTGGACCGCACCCAGGCTCAGCAGTGCCGGTGTGAGTTCTTCCACTGCCTTGGGATGGGTCTTTGCAAGCCCGTCCAGGAGTTCCTGCACCTCCTGCCTTCCCAGGAATTCATCTCCATGCCTGCGAACCACCTCGGAAAGATGGGTGGTAATCACGCTGGCGGGATCCACGACGGTGTAGCCCGCCAGTTGCGCGTCGCCTTTCCTCTCAGGCGAAATCCAGACAGCGGGGAGGTTGAAGGCCGGGTCTGCGGTCTGGATGCCTTCCACCTTTGCCCGGGCGTCTCCCGGGTCGATGGCGAGGAAATGATCCATCATGAGTTCTCCGGTCGCCACCCGGTTTCCCCGGATGCACACGGCGTACTCATTGGGTTTCAACTCCAGATTGTCCCGGATGTGAAGCGAAGGAATCACGAGCCCCATATCCAGCGCGAACTGCTTGCGCAGGCTGCGGATACGATCCAGAAGCCCTCCTGATTTCTGGGTGTCCACCAACGGGATGAGGCCGTAGCCCAGCTCCAGTTCAAGCAGGTCCAGGGGCAGGAGCGCCTGGACCCGGGCCGGGGTGAGTTCCTCGGGTTCCGGCTCCTGAGGTTTGGCCTCCTCTTCCTCACGCTTCTTCCGGGCCGATACAAGGGTCCGGGACAGGGCAAAAACGGCGGCCGCCAGGAAGAAAAAGGGGAGGAACGGCATCCCCGGAGCCAGGGCAAACAGGAAGATAACGACGGAGGCGATTCCCAACGCCCTCGGTTCGGTGCTGAACTGGCCTGCCAGCAGCGATCCCACGTTCTCTTCGGCGGCCGCACGGCTCACCAGGATGCCGGCGCCCGTGGAAAGGACGATGGCCGGGATCTGGCTCACCAGGCCGTCGCCGATGGTCAAGAGGGTGTAATTCTGGGCAGCTGTGGACAGATCCAGCCCCATCTGAAGGACCCCGATGACCAGCCCGCCCACGATGTTGATAAGGGTGATGACGATACCGGCCACCGCATCGCCTCTTACGAACTTGCTCGCACCGTCCATGGCCCCGTAGAACTCGGCCTCCTTGGCGATCTGGGTGCGCCGCTCCCTGGCCTGCGCCTCGTCGATGAGCCCGGCGTTGAGATCCGCGTCGATTGCCATCTGTTTACCCGGCATGGCGTCCAGCGTGAACCTGGCGGCCACCTCGGCGATACGTCCCGAGCCCTTGGTGATCACGACGAAATTTATGACCACGAGGATCAGGAAGACAACCAGTCCCACGGTGGTGCTGCCGCCCACCACGAAGGAGCCGAAACTCTTGATGATCTTTCCCGCCGCATAGGATCCGGTATGGCCGTTCAAGAGGATGAGCCGCGTGGATGCGATGTTGAGGGAAAGCCTGAAAAGGGTGGTCACCAGGAGCAGGGTGGGAAAGGCGGAAAAACTCAAGGGCGGAACGACGTAGATGGTCAGAAGGAGGACCAGGACGCTCAACGTGATGTTGAATGCCAGCAACATGTCGAGGACCATGGTAGGCATGGGAATCAGCATCACCATCAGGATGCCGACGATACCCAGGGCGATGGCGATGTCCGCGTTGTTGCTCACGCTCATCTTTCCAACGGAAGCCTTGATGAAATCCAATGGAACGTGCCTCCTCACCCGACCTTCTTCTTGAGACTATAGACGTAGGCCAGAATTTCAGCCACGGCCCTGTAGAAATGTGAGGGGATCTCCTCACCAATATCCACAGATCTATACAAGTTCTGTGCCAGCAATTTGTTCTCCACGATGGGGATATCCCGCTCCCCGGCCAGGGCTCGGATCCTGAATGCAACTGCGTCCGCCCCTTTACCTGCAACCACCGGTGCGGTCATGGTTTCCGGGTCATAACGAATGGCCACCGCAAGATGCCGGGGGTTGGTTATCACAACGTCGGCCCGCTTGACCTCCTCCATCATTCTTCGTCTCGCCTTTTCGAGCTGAATCGAACGGATACGGCCCTTGATCAGGGGATCTCCCTCAGTCTGTTTCAGTTCTTCCTTCACTTCCTGCTTGGTCATCTTGAGATTCTGCTCGTACTCCCATTTCTGATACATATAATCGAGGACCGCGAGCACTACGATCACACAGCAACTGCGCACGATCACTTCGAAAGCAGTGCTTCCCAGCAGACCCAGGATCTGCTCCCGTCCCTGATAGGAGAGCTGCACGAGATCGTCCAGGGCGTCCTTTACGGTGGAAAACGCCGCCCAACCCACGATGCCGATTTTTGCCAGGGACTTTCCCAGTTCCACCAGAGATCGCTTGGAAAAGAGTCGTTTCACCCCTTGAATTGGGTTGATTTTTGACGCTTTAGGCGCCAACGGTTCGACGGTCCAGAGGAACCCGGTCTGGGCGTAGTTGCTCAGCACGGCCGCCACGGACAGAGCCATCATGAAAGGGAGGACCATCCCGAAAAAGGCCCAGACAAATCCCGTCAGCACATGGAATAGGCCGATCTGTCCCGAGCAGACGCCGGGAATCATATCGAAAGCCCCCTTGATCACCCGTGCCATGTCCTCGGTCAGCCCCTTTGCGCCGAAAAAGAGGTAGATGGTTCCGGTCACGAGGACGGCTACGGAGGAAATTTCCCTGCTCTTGGCCACCTGGCCCTTTTTTCTCGCCTCCGAGCGCTTTTTCGGGGTTGCGGGCTCGGTCTTTTCCTGAAAAGATTTCTCAGCCATTGGGCACCTGCATCAAACGGAGGAGGCCCAGCACGGATCGGGCCATGTCGCCCACGAGATCCGTCAGGAAAGGCCCCAGATTGGCGATGACGATCCCCAAGAAAATGAGCCCCAGGCAGATGTTCAGTGGAAAGCCCACCATGAGTATATTGACCTGGGGGACGGTTCGGGCCACGATGCCAAGGCACAGGTTGGAAAGAAACAAGGCAATGATTATGGGGGCCGCCAGTTTGAGCGCTATGACGAACATCTCGTTGCTCAGGGCCACCAGGGCGTTGACAAGTCCGGGTGTAAGAAAAAAACTCCCGGGCGGCACCCGATCAAAGGACTCCGAGAGCGCCCGGATGAAGAGATGATGGCCGTTGACGGAAAAGAAGACCAGGACGGTGAAGAGGTGGAGGGCCTGGGAAATGACCACACTCTGCCCCCCTGTTTCGGGATCCATTGCGCTGGCCATGTTGAAGCCCATCTGGAATCCCATGAATTGACCCGCCAGTTGCACCGATCCCAGGATGATCCGAACTCCCAGCGCAATGGAAAACCCAAGTAGGATCTCCGAGGCGAGCCCCACCGCAGTGCCCAGCGCGGTGGCCGGAAATGGCGGGGGAGAAGGAACCAGTGGTGTCAGGAGCACGGCCAGGAGCAAGGAAATCCCCGCCTTCCACAGGGCGGGGACGTTCCTGGCGCCGAAAAAAGGCAGGAGAAAAAAGAGCACGCTCACCCGGGCGAGCACCCAGGCAAACCCCTGAAACTGTACTATGGAGGATGCATGTATCAGCACCTTTTACACCCGTATCGAACCTGCCGTTCAGGCCCTGAAGGGCCCTCCGCGGACGGGTTGACGCAGCACCTCCCCCAGGAGTTCCGGGGGAGGCCTAAGGGGTCCGGGGTGAGGGCGGAGGAACCGGGCCCTTCCCTTCCCGTGAGGTGCAGGGGCGGGCGGAAATCCCTGACAGGTGAGCGATTCAATGCACGATATCCGGTATGGTGGTGATCATCCGGCTCGCAAACTGGGTCATCTTGTTGAGCATCCAGGGGGCCGCCACCAGCAGGGCCAGGAGAACGGCCACGATCTTGGGGACGAAAGTCAGCGTCATCTCCTGGACCTGGGTGGTGGCCTGAAGCACAGCTATTGCGAGACCCACCGCCAGGCCCACTCCCAGGAGGGGCAGGGACAACAGGAGACTCATCTTGACGGCCTCCGCCGCCACGCTCACCACGAATTCAGGGGTCATTCTCGGCTCCTCACCCGAAGCTTCTCACCATCGAACCGACGAGCAGGTTCCACCCGTCGATCAAAACGAAAAGCATCAGTTTGAATGGCAACGATATCATGAAGGGGGGCAGCATCATCATTCCCATGCTCAACAGGACGCTGGCCACCACCATGTCGATCACCAGGAACGGGATGTAAATCATGAACCCGATCTGAAATGCCGTCTTCAATTCACTGATCACAAAAGAGGGAATCAGCACCAGGGTCGGAATATCATCCGGATTCCTGGGACGGTCTTTTCCGGAAACCTTCATGAACAGGGCTATATCCTTCTGCCGCGTCTGCCTGAACATGAATTTGCGGATGGGCTGAAGGGCCCTTTCGATGGCTTGATCCTGTGAGATTTCCTCCGCCAGGTACGGCTGGAGGGCCTCCTTGTTTATCTGATCATACACGGGCGACATGAGAAAAAAGGTCAATAGGAGCGCAAGCCCCACCAGAATCTGGTTGGGCGGCATCTGCTGAGTCCCCAGGGCGTGGCGCACCAGAGAAAAGACCACCGCGAGGCGGGTAAAGGAGGTCATCATCACCACGATGGCCGGCGCCAGGGAAAGGACGGTGAGAAGGAAAAGGATCTGCAGGAGCACCGAGACCTGGCCAGGCTTGTCGGCGCTGTTCACCCCTATGGTCACACTGGGCAGGAGAGGAAGATCCTGCCCGTGAGCGATTGCAGCCCCCGTAACGAGGACTCCGAGCGAAGCGGCCAGGATGACCACCCGCCTTGTATTAGGACCGCCCATTTTCTCCCTCGTCCCCGCCCCGGGACGTGCCGCCGCCCCTGAAAAGCCGCTCCTTGAGAATACTTTCGAAATTCTTTCCCGTCCGGTCACCGAAACCGGATTCTCGGTCGGGGTCCAAGCGGGAAATATACGTGACCGATTCCGCCCCCACGCCCAGCAAGAGCCATTGTCCCTGTACCTCCACAAGGGCCAGGGACCTCCTTGGCGCAAGGCTCAAAGTCCCCAAGAGCCGCATGGTAGGCGCTGCCCCGGAACGAAACGCCCCCCCACGAAGTCGTCTCGCCAGGAAATACAGAGCCGCTATGACCCCCAATACGAGGAGGAGAGATCCGGCCATCTTCAGCGAGGCCCATCCGAGATCGCTAAACGGCGCCACCTGCTCGTTCGCGCCTCCCAGGCGGGGTGGAGATGCGGCAAACGCCGGGAGTCTCCACAGGGCCACTGACAGCATCAACACGCCCCGAAGCAGTGCCGAGCAAGAAGGCATTATGTGCGCTTTGCGGCTCATGCAAGACTCTTGACCCGATCGTCCGGGCTGATTATCTCAATAAGTCTCACTGCAAATCGGTCGTTCACCACCACAACCTCGCCATGCCCCATGAGCTTATGGTTGATGAAGATGTCCACGGGCGAGTTGGTGAGTTTGTCCAACTCTACGACCGACCCGTGGGTCAGCTTCAACAGGTCACCGATCGGCATCTTTTTCCGGCCCAGTTCCACCGAGATTTCCAGCGGTACGTCCAAAAGAAACTCGATACCTCTGGGACTCTCCGTACCGGTCCCGCCAGGCGAAATCTCCGCGAACTCCACGCCCTGGGTTTCCGCGCCGCTGTTCTCCGCAGGCTGCGTTTCCTGAGGCAAACTTTCATCGCTTCCGGTCATATCAACACCTCATGGTAGTCTTTTGAAACGGTCTCTAGGGCCGGGGTGGGAACCCCGGCACACGGAGCCCCTGCAGGGCCGCCATTTGCGGGCTCAGGAGACGATCTCGCCTTCCACTCTGAAGACCCTCCGGTTCTTGAAACGCCCCACGTATCCCTCCAGCTTGGGAAGACCCTCGACCCTAGCCGTCAGTCTGCTTTCGAAATGGTTGTCCAGAACCAGGATATCCCCCACCTGCATATTCAGGTAATGGCCCAGGGGAATCCTAGTCTTTCCCAGATCCACGCTGAGTTCCACCTCCGCTTCCTTCAAACGCTCGCCGAAAAGATGAACCCAACCTTCATCCTGGTCCTGATCTTCCTGGTGGTATCCGCCTGCCAGTTTGTCCCGAATCGGTTCCAGCGAAGACTGGGGAATGCACAGAATGATATTCCCGCCCGTATTGTTCAGTTCCAGCTCGAACTTGACCGAGACCAGGAGTTCGGCGGGAGGAACCACGTTCACTCCCAGGGGATTGCTCTCGGATCTGATGAACTGTGGATGAATGGGAAAGACTTCACGCCAGGCCTCCTCCATACCCTGGAGCACCATGTGCACCACCTTTTCGATGATCCTCCGCTCTATAGGCGTAAAATCCCGCCCTTCCACTTTGGTATTGCCCATGCTGGCGCCGCCGAAAAAGGCCTCGATGAGATTGAAGACGAGGCGGCTTTCGATCACCAGCATGCCCGTACCCCTCAACGGTTCCATCTTGAAAAGATGGAGGCTCGTGGGGATGGGGAGGGAGCGCTGGAATTCCTCGAACTTGATGGCCTCGAGGGGGCCCGCCTCCACCTCCACCCGTTTCCTTAGAATCCCCGAAAGGGCCGTGTGGAGTTTCGTGGCGAGCCTTCCGTTCATTAGGCCCAGAATCGGCATATCCGCCTTGAGATTTCGACCCTGGGCGGCCCAATCGTAAACCTCAAGATCCTCTTGGGGCTCTACGGGCTCGTCCTCCGCCTCAACCTCTCCGGTGTCCAGGCCCTTGAGAAGGGCATCCACCTCATCTTGTGACAGTATCTGATTCACCGGCTTTCAGATCCTTTCCACCGCTTCTTGCTCCGGACAGACTCGGGGGGCGCCGACGTTCGCCCACTACCTACTGGACGATGAATTCGGTAAAGTACACGTTGGCGATCTTTCCATTCTTCAAGTACCCGTCGAGGACGGACTGCATCTCGGCACGCAGTTGATACTTCCCGGACAGATCGCTGATATCCTCATAGCTCTTGCTGCTGAGCATGGTCAGCACGGCGTCCTTGAACTGGGGAAGGCGGCGCTCGATCTCAGCCCGGGTCTCCTCGTTGTCAAGCTCCAATTCCACCTTCACCTTGAGGTAGCGCTTGCCCAACGGTTCCATCAGGTTCACGATGAAGGAACCCAGGTTGTAGATGGGCCCGATGTCCGGCTTGGACTCTTCGGCGGTCTTTCCCACCGCTTCCTTTCCTTCTTTGCCGAGCATGCCGTCCAGCATCCCGCTCTTCCAGGCAAAGGCTCCGCCGCCCAAGAGAAGCACCACTACCAGGACGAAAACGATCAGCATGACGGGAAACTTCTTTTTCGGCTCTTCCTGCGTCCCCTGCTCTTCATTCTTGGCTTCGTCCGCCATATCTTCTCTCCTCCTTCTTTTGGTCCATCAAGCCCCCGGGGGGTGTGATTTCCTCTGCCGCGTCTCCCCCGTGGACACCCTACTTGAAGGAACTTTCTCTCAACTGGCGCGGCAGGTATGCGTTGAGCTTTTGTTCGATGACCCTGGGATTTTCTCCCTTGGCAATGGAGATGATGCCTTCGGTCATCAATTCTTTTGTCATGACCTCATCCGAACTGCGGGTCCTCAGTTTTCCCGCAATTGGCAGACAGATGATGTTCGCCATGAGGGCCCCATAAAAGGTGGTAAGAAGCGCCACCGCCATGGCCGGCCCGATGGTGCTGGGATCTTCCATGGTCTGGAGCATCTGGACCAGGCCCACAAGGGTCCCGATCATGCCCAGGGCGGGTGCAAACGTCCCCAGGGTAGTAAAGAGTTCCGCGCCCAACTTGTGACGATCCTGTATGGCCAGGACCTCGGTGTCCAGGATTTCACGGATGGCGCCGGGCTCCAGGCCGTCCACGGAAAGCTGCATGCCCGTCTTCATGAACTCGTCGTCCATGTCGTTGATGCTCGACTCCAGTGCCAGAATCCCCTCCCTCCGAGCCACCCCGGCCAGTTTTACGAATTCGGCGATGATGGAGTTGGGTGTGGTCTGCTTGTGGAAAAAAGCGTTTCGCACAACCTTGACCACCTTGAGAAAATCGGGGAGGGGATAGTTGATCATGGTGGCTCCTAGAGTCCCTCCCACCACGATCATGATCGATGGGATGTTGATGAAGATGCTGATGCTCCCGCCCATCAGAATGGCCGACAGGACGAGTGCGAACGCCGTGACGATTCCCACTACGGTTGCGATATCCATGGTCCGCACGCTCTCCGCTCAGTTGTTTGTCATCGATAAACTTAGTAAGCAACCACTGTGCCATAATCCGGCGCGGCGATGCGGATTTCGAGGATGGCTATTTTTACTAGTAATTTCAGACTATTATTTTTATTAAGCAGAATGCGGCACACCGGCGAAAGCGGCTGGAGGGCTAGGGGGCGCGGAGGGAGGCAGTCAATTTATTGACAGATTCCGAATCATTTGCTGGACGCCCGGACCCGCTTTTCCGGCAGGCGGTCCCCCTTGGGGGCGTGCGAAACGCGCCCTCAAGGGGTACCATGAAGATCCCGGGAAGGATTAACGTTTCAAGTTGATAAGATCGGAAAGCATCTGGTCCGTGACGGTGATGATCTTGGAGTTGGCCTGAAAACCTCGTTGAGTGGTGATCATACGGACGAATTCGTTGGCGATGTCCACGTTGGACTGCTCCAAGGAGTTGGAAGCGATGCTGCCCAGACCCGCCGTACCGGGCCGGTTGGTGACGGCATCCCCGCTTTCCAGGGTCTCCCGATAGAGGTTGCCTCCCACCTTCTTGAGACCCTGATTGTTCTGGAACTTGGCCAGGGCGACCCGGTAGAGCGGGATGAGCTGTCCGTTCGTGTACACTCCTGTTATGATGCCGTCCACGCTCACGTCAACGGCTTGTAAATCCCCGGCCCCGTATCCGTTGGCCGTTTGGTAGGATGTGGTGGAAGCCCTGGCGTACTGGGTAGTGGTCAGGGAATCATTGACCCAGGAGCCGCTTTCGGAATGGGACCCCAAGTCCAGGGCGATGGTCATGGCCGTGTCGGTTCCCCCGAGGAAGTCCGGCGCAAAAGTAAGATAGCCTGCCGTATTGACGCTCACAGCGGTCCAGTTCGTGCTGTCGGAGGGATCGGTCCAGTCAGTCCCGTTGAACCTGTACATGGTCATACCGCTGGAGGAATCGATGGTGCCTGAGCTGTCGCTGAAATTGATGGTGCCCCGCGCCAGGAGTCCCTTGGCCTCGCCGGTGGCGCCCGATCGTGAGTCTTCGTCCGGGTTGCAGACCACCACGTATTCCCATGTGGAGGTGGCCGTCTTGTCGAAATAGACGGTGATGTCATGGGTGCTGCCCAGGGAATCGTAGACCTTCACCGTGGTCTGGTACTCGTAGGCGGTATCGGGCATGTAGGTGGAGGCGGTGGCGTCCCAGGATGCGTGCAGCGCCCCGGAGTTCCCCGTGGCGTCCGAGTCCAGGTTCGTAATGATGGTCATCTCCGTGCTCTCCTCGGGCGGCGAGGTGAAGGAACTCAGGGTGATATTGGTGATGGAACCGGTGTCCTCGCCGTCGTCGTCCAGTTCCCAGCCCTGCACGATATATCCTTCCGGGTTGACGAGGTTTCCGTCCTTGTCGAATCGGAAGTTGCCCGCACGTGTGTAATACAGATTTTCCGTACCCGATTCCTTCACCACAAAAAACCCGTTCCCTCCGATGGCCAGATCCGTGGTATTCCCGGTGGACTCGAACGCCCCTTGCTCAAAGGTGGAATAGATGTCGCCGATGGCCGTGCCACGGCCCACCTGGGAGGGGCCCGACTGGGTGGCGATGGACTGGGCGAGCAGATCCTGGAACGTAAAGGTGCTGCCCTTGTAACCCACCGTATTCACATTGGCGATGTTGTCTCCGATGATCTGCATTGAGTTGCCGAGGGAACTCAACCCGCTGATCCCTGAAAACAATGCGCTGGAAAGTGACATGATGACCTCCTTTCATTCCTCCTCCGGCTATTTGAGACCGTCTGAAAATTCCCTTAAGACCAGGGCTTAGACGGAGATATCCGGATCATCCTGGCCTGTTTCTTCAGGCCCGGCATCATCCCGGGCTTCTGTTTGCCTCACATCCAAGACCTGGGAGAGTCTCACGGGGATCTGTCCGGCGTAAAGCACGGGCTCTGCGCCTTCCAGGCTTACTCTACTCACCCGGCCACGGATCATGGGGTCCGCAAGCACCGCATGGCCCTGATCTCCCACAGCCTCGATTTCAAAGGAATAGGTCCCCGCATCGGCACGGGCGCCGGCGTCATTCAGACCATCCCACTGGAAGGCCTGCGGACCTTCTCCCAGAGGGCCCAGCCGAATCCTGCGGACGATGTTTCCGTAACGGTCTTTGACCAGAACCGTACAGTCGGCCTGCTCGGGGAGATTGAACGCCCCCGTGGCAATTGATCCTTCCTCAAGATCGAGGGTATCGCCCTCGGCCAGAATCTCCCTGCCTAATAGGCTCAGGGCCTGGAACCTGGAGCTGTCCGACTGCGCCTCCGTCATGGACTCCACATTCTTGTTGAGATTGAAGAGCTGTTCCAGGCTGCTGAACTGGGCGAGCTGTGCCGTGAATTCCGTGCCTTCCATGGGATTGAGGGGATCCTGATGGCTCACTTGGGCCAGAAAGATCTTCAGGAAATCATCCCGGCCCAAAGTGCTTTTGTTCACGGCCGACGAACCGATCGTGCCCGCCGTGGATGAGGATTGAATCTCAGATAGGACCGACATACGACTCTCCTTTTATCGTGACCTAGACCTGAACGCTGAGAAGGCGGCGTGCCCCCCGCCAGAGGGAAAGAGCGGTCTCGGCGGGCGCAAGACCCTCAAGGGATTCCTTCGAACCGCCCAAATGAAAAACCTTTCCGCCCTTCTTCCCGAGCCGTCCCTGAGGCCTGTCTCCGAAGTCCTTGTTCGCAAGGCCCACCATGACATCGAATTTTTCCACCGTGACTCCCAACTGTGACAGTTGATCCCTGAGCTGCCCCAGGTTCGACTCTATCAGATGCTTGACTGCAAGGCTCTCGGCCCCGATGTGAGCGCGCAAAACACCCCTGTCGAGGACAACTTCCAGGTCAAGACGACCGAGTTCGGGTGGATTGAGCTCCAGCCGGCTCGTATGGCGACCTGCCCGGAGCATCCAGCGCATCCTGTCCACCATGGTGGGGACAAGCTGGGGGAGAGAGACCGGCCGACCGGTTTGAGGCTCCCGCGAGGACGTATCGATGCCCGATGAGGGATTAGCGGGACCCGTCTGGGCAAGGGAGGGATTCAAGGAGGGGTCCCTCCCCGCCTTTCCAGTGCGATGGACGGAGGTCTCGGCCCGCGCGGCACCCGTTCTTGCGGACCTGCCGTGGGCCGCCGACTCCCGGATCCTCTTTTCAAGGTTATTCAGCTTCTCCATCATTGACTCGGACTCTGAAGCCGCCTCCCCTTTCAACGGACCGTTTCCGAATGCGTATCCTCTAGCCGAGTTTCCAGACGTCTTACGGGAAACTGAATCCATTGCCCTTGCCTTTAAGCCCTTTTCATTGAGTCCCTCCCTCTCCTCGAGAATCACCCTTTCCATGAGGGCCTCCCTGGCACGCCGCGCCTCCTGCGGATCGCCGGAATCCGTGGATTCCAGGACTAAACGCGCGTATTTGACCGTGAGGCGGTCCAGGAAGGAGCGAACCTCTTCGGGGCCCAGGCCCTTTTCCCTGAGTGCTGCGGCGATCTCACGCTTGGCCTGATCTCTTGCGGAAGAGTCGGACCGAGACAGGTAGTGTGCGAGGAGGCTCCGCAGTTCACCTGCTTCCAAATTCAGATTCTGTTCCGGTCTCACGCAATGTATGCCGAAGCGTCCCAGCAGAGCTGAAAGGGCCTTTTCCTCCCCGAGGCCGGGAGCGTAGGCCCCCAGGTACGTCGCGACCGGCTTCAACGCGAAATCCCCCCGGGCAGTGAGGGCCTCTTCCTCAAGACGTCGTACATCTTCTGCGCCCAGCCCCATCCTGAACAGGATCACCTCGAATTGCCGGACCTGGTCCCTCGGCACCAGGAACCCACCGCGCCCATCCTCGTCCGACCCTTCATGGTCTTGAAGTGCAGCAGCCAAACGATCGAGGTGAATCCGTCCCTTCCCGTCCGTTGCCCCGCGCACAAGGGACAGGGCTTTCTTCTCGGAAAGCCCGATTGCCTTCAGGTAGGCAAGTAGTTCCTTCCGGGCGTCCGGCGGAAGTTGCAAATCCCTTCCCAGGGCGTCCATCCCCTCCCCCGGCCAGTGATCCCTCTCCTCTTTCCGCAACGACCTGGAGGACAAATGTTCTCGTGCCCTTCCGTCCCGCTGTACGCCGTATCTTTCGCGAGTCGAGGAACGTTCGGCCTCCCTCTTAAGTAGGGCCCGAAATAGACGTTGCCCTACGTCCCGCGGGGTCCGCTTTCCCGCCGTTCCTCTCTCGGATGGAAGACTCGCATAAAGATTCAACAAAGATACCTGTATCATGATCCCCTGGCGATTGACGTTATTGAGAAGGCCGTTGATCCGTCGAATGCGGGATCAGTCCTCTTCGGGCCAGGCAACCGGGCGGGCCCGGGGCCTTTAGCACCCAAGTTGAAAGCAAGTGGCGTGCCAAGGCCTGGTTGCGCTGGTTTAATTGTGTCATTTCAAATAGTTGCGTCATGATAGGATAGAGAGGAAAAAAGTCTGCGCCCGGGCAAAACCTTCCAGTTCGGAAAGACTAGGGAGGAAAAATTTTCCCGGGGCAGTGGGCGGGACCCCCAGGGATCGGGTGATAAGGTCTGTGTTGTGGGTGGAGGAAATTTCGGGGCGTTCGATACCCCTCCTGTGCGTGGGCGGGGGGTTGCCCTATCAGGGCAAACCGGGAGGGCCGATGCACGAGGGGACGGCAAGGGATTACGCTCGGAGGTCTAGT